>CAZZDO010000478.1:0-3943 GCA_964653205.1 uncultured Armatimonadia bacterium
GACGGTCCCGTCGAACTGATCCTCAGCAGCGGCCGCTCGCCGGCCCGCCCGCCGGACTGGAAGCTGGACTATCTCTTCGTCCGCCGCAGCGGTGTGGAGGGGCTTGTGAGCCGCTTCCTGACCGTCGTGGACGGGCGGCCCGGCGCACAGCCCACCGTGCGAGAGGTCGAGGTGGTCAAGCGCGATCCGCTGACCGTGCGGATCACCCACTCCGGCGGAGTGGACGAAGTGTCACTCACGATGCGCGATGAGGTCGATGGTGTCTTCGCGCCCCGGGATCTGGCGATCGCGCTGACCCGCTCGGGCCGCACCTGGCAGATCGGCCAGGCCTACCGGCGGGGGCAGATCACCGCCTGCGACTACGACGCCAACACCGTGACGGTGTCCGGCCTGAGCGCAGACAACCTGCAGGGACGCTACGTGCGCGTCTACACGCCGCAGCGGTCGAGCCTCTACCGGGTGTTGGAGGTCACCGCCGGGGACGGGCATGTCAGGCTCAAGCTCGACCAGACGCCGCTGCTCTTCGACGTAATGGTGTCGGGATTCGACGCCGGCCGGCTGCGCAACGGTGCGCCGCAGTGGGTGTGGAATGAGCGGGAGGACAAGGAAGGCACACTCATCCCGTGGGGCCTCTGGAACGCCGATGCCGCGATCGTCAGCGAGGACGGCAAGACCGTGCGCACCGTCGCGGCGACGCCCGCAGGCACGAGCGTCCTGCTGGCCGGACAGCCCCAGGCCGAGCGTCTGCGGCAGGAGTTCACCGACGCCAACGGTGACGGGCGGATCATGGCGCACGTCTACGACTACGGTGTCGGCGCCGCAGTTGAGGTGGCTGGCGTGGACCCACTCGACTAGATGAAGGTCTCGGCCGCACGCCCCGGCCATGGCAGAAGAGGGGGGCCTGTCCTCAGCGCGGCGGGGCGGTGGACTCGCGGACGATCAGCGCCGGCTGGATCACCCGCCGCTCCCACGGCTCAGTGCACCCTTCCAGTCGCCGCTGCATCGTCTCGAGGGCATACGTGCTCAGCAGTCCCGTGCCCTGGTCCAGCGTGGTCAGGGAGGGAGTTGTCCACTCGGTCCACGGCTCGTTGCTGTAGCTGGTCAGGCTGATGTCATCCGGGACGCGCAAGCCCATGTCCGCCAGGTGGCGCACCACCTGCTGCGTGTACTGGTCCGTGGTGCAGACAATCCCGGTCAGGCCGGGGTGCTCGGCCAGGCCGCTTCGCACGTTCGTCGTGGCGGCGGCGGTCGCGCAGGCCCCGCTGTGGGTCTACGAGGTCCTCGGTGTCGGCGGCATCCCTTGAGGCAGGATGGAGCAGTTCCGGGGTGGCGCGCGTCGGAAGCGACTGTCCTTCGGCGAATGGCATGGGCTATCTCTCCTCCCCGAACTGGAACGCTAACAGCTTCGCGGACCTCATCACGAAGCGCAGGCGTATCGGCCGCCCGGCGAGACTCGACACGTCCGGGCCGCCATGCCACCAGACTTCCTGGGCAGTGCCGTTGCGGTCAATCGAGACCGCTTCCGTCTGCGTGTGTCCCGGCAACGGAGTACCCTCAGCGTCCTGTAGCTCGACCCAGATCTCGCCTAGCCCATGGCAGGCGGCGTTGAGTTGCAGCCGCGACCCCGCGAAGATGACAGGCGGAGTGACGAACTCCCCACCCCGGTGATCCGCGTCCACCGACACGAAGCCGTCCAACCGCTGCACGGTGCGGAAGATGCCCTCGCCCGCGCGGCCTGCGCTCTCGGCCTGCTCCTTCTCCTCGTGGGTGCGCCGGCCGCCGAAGTAGTACTGCCAGATCTCGTCGCCCCGGCGCAGCATCCCGATCCCCATCATCATCAGCCCGCAGTCGAGGTCGCCCTCGCTACCCGACGTGTTGCGGACCATCCCGGCGTGCAGGTAGGGCGTACGGTAACGGGTGAAGCTGACGCCGTCACGGCTGACCGCAAGCTGCGTCTCGAAAAGGCCATCGTTGAAGAAGTCGCCCCGGTGGTCGCGCCCCGCGCTGACGTTGCCCTGCCCGTAGCCCCAGCAGCGGTACATCGAGGGGAAGGCCAGGTAGGCATCCTGGGCCCACGGGTACACATTCATGCAGGGGTTGTACAGGTCGGTCATGGGCGGGTCATCCCCGTCCGGGCCCATGACGATCTTCAGTTCATCGTTGATGTATGGGAAGTCGTGCTTCTCCGGCTTCCTGTTCGCCGGGTTCACGCCATGGGGCCAAGGCATCGCGTACGGGTCTACGACCTCGACCCGCGCCACGCAGCGCTTGTAGTGGTACGGGCCACCCACCTCCGGGAAGGCGCGCACGTAGGCGACGTAGCGCTCCCGCCACGGGTCGTAGAGCATCTGGTTCTGGGTGTCGCACACGAAGGGGATGGTCACCTGAGGGAGGTACTCCCATTCAAGGCCATCCCGCGACCGGCACAGGTACAGCCCGCCGGGCACCGGCGCCACATGGTTGCGGCCGGTCTCCGGCTCGACGAACACCTTCGGAATCCGTTCGTAGAGCCCCTTGAAGGGGTACTCCGCGTCCGTGGGATCGGCGAACACGCTGTTGATGCTGGTCCACGCAGGGCCGTCGTCATCAATCCCCCTGAGCTGGCCGCGGGGAGCCCAGTCCAGGCCGTCGGCCGAGGTCCATACCGATGTGGCCCCATTCAGGCCCTGGTAGAGGTAGCAGGTCCCCTCATGCTCGACGATGGAGGGGGCGGTGGCGGCCTCGACGTTCACTGGACCTGCCTTCGCGGGCGGGTTGACGGTCAGGGTCACGTTGCGCGGCTCGTGCACAAACCGGTCGTCAATGAAGAGCTGCTTGTGGCTCCCGATGCCATACATGGACGAAGGCTCCTGTCACTGCGTTTCGGGTGTGATTGTTGGTCTCTTCCACGCCGTTGCGTCTAGCTCCAGGTCAGTCGGTGCAGCTCCTTGTGAACCGCATACAGTGCCTCTTCGTCCGGCGCGGCGATGGGGCCGACGCGCCCGGGAAGCTCGCCCGCCCATGCGCGCAGTTCGCGGGACCCAAGCGGCAGCAGCGCGAGGGCCTGTCGCCCCACCGCAATGACCCCACCCGTGGCGAGGACGAAGAGGCCGCGCTCTGGAGCGAAACCCAGGGGCATCGGTTCGCCTACGGCGCCGGTCGCGGGGTCAATCTCCAGTAAGGCTTCCCCAGTCGCCAGGACGACGCGCTTACCGTCCGGGCTGCTTGCTAGCCGCAAGGCGCCCGCCGGAGCGGGTCCAAGACGTTCTGCGGCTTCCGCGCCGGCGGCTAGCCGCCACAGCGATTCGCCGTCGCAGATGAGGGCGGCCCCATCGGCGAGGGCCGCCATCGAGCCCACGGGCACCTGCGGGAGTTCGGTCACTTGGCTCGCGGCGCACGCGAGCCGGTAGACGCCAACGCCAACCTCCCGCAGGGCCGGGACGGTCTCGTCGGTGCCGTCCCAGCTTCCCTCTTCCTGATGCACGTAACACGGCCCGCGATGGACGACCAAGAACTCGTCGTCCCGGGTGGCGAGGATGTGAACCGGCACGAGGTCGGTGAGGTGTACGCCGCTGGCCGCCCCCTCGGTGGGGATGAGGCCCGTCCCGCGTATGGCCATGGCGCAGTTGATGGGGTACGCGAGCCAGTTGCCATCTCGGGTGAGCCCGGCAGGCCCGTAGCAGACGCGGAACAGGTAGCTGAGGCCGATGGAGTTGCCGGGAGCGGCTGTGGAGGTGTCTCGGCGGAAGACGTGGCCGCAGTCGTAGGTGACACCGAAGGCGGTGCGGCCGGGCGCCACCGCGAGGTTGCGCACCTCCACGGGCTGGGGGTTCTCGAAGAGCTTGCGGTGCTCTCCGGTGTCCAGGTTGACCTCCACCAGTACCCCGAGCCAGGAGATCGAGAGCAGCAGGTGGCGGGGCTTGCGGGACTGCCCCACCAACCCGTTGCTGTCGCCGTAGGGCAG
>CAZZDO010000479.1:0-3937 GCA_964653205.1 uncultured Armatimonadia bacterium
AGCGGCTTGGCCCCCAGCGTCCCCGGCGCGAACCTTGCCTCCGCCACCGGCTTCTCGGGCGACGGGTTCGTCAGCGGGGCCAGATAGGCCACCCGCGGCGTCTCGCCGACCGGCACGGTTGTGGTCGCCATCGCCCCGTACGCCTGCGGGAGGTCCTCGTCGGGGGCGACGGCCCGGACGTGATAGCCGTACAGGATCGGCAGCGCCGCCTCCGTGCCGTCCTCGTACTTGAGCACGATCTGGCCAATGGGCACCCCCTGCCAGTGCTCCTTCTTCTTGAACGCCTCGACGAAGTCCTTGCGCGCCGCCTCCGGCAGGTCCGCCGCGACGAGAGCGTAGACGACCGACACCGGCTTGCCGACCGCGAAGGTCTTCTCCTCGGACAGTGGCGTGTCCCAGCGCTGCAGGGCCATGCCGGCGAGTTGCAGCGGCTGCCCGTCGGGGCCGAGGGTTTGCAGTTCCGCCCCGGTGTTCGCCGCGATTGGCATGGCCATGCGCCGCTGGGCGACGGCGCGCTGGGCCATGAACTCGGGGCTCAGCGGCACGCCGATGGCCATCAGGTCGGGATACGGGTTCCAGCCATATTCGGCGGCGACCATCTGGTTGGGGTAGGCGTAGCTGAGCGAGCGCCAGGCCGCCTCCGTCAGCCACGGCACGCGGCTCCAGATGCCCCACATGTTGCCCGCCACGAAAGCCAAGTCGGCGCTGGTCGCCCCGCGGGAGTTGGACTTCCAGACCGTGAAGCCCCGCCGGTTCAGGTCCCACAGCGACAGCGGCGCCAGCGTGGGCGACCAGTTGCACATCACGATGTCCTTGGGCAGCTTGTCCACCGTGTCGGCCAGATTGAACGGCGGGCCGCCGCCGTGCTCCGGCAGGATCATGTCCGCCCACATCAGCATCTTCAGGTTGTGGCTCCGGGCGAACCCGTTGAGCCAGCGGACGTGCTCGACGAACAGGTCGCGCTTGTCCAGCCCGGCGCAGCGCGAGCAGCGCTTGTCGGCGGCGACGTTGAACGTCTGCCACCGAATCTCGTCGAGGCCGAAATGGAAGAGCTTCGGCTCGAACACCCGGATAAGCTCGTTGTAGACGTCTTCGAGCACCTTCCGCACCTCCGGGTGGCGCGTGCAGAGCGTGTTCTCGTCCCCATCCTCCCGGAACTTGGGCATGGGGATGACCAGCCAGTTAGCGTGGCCGAGCGAGTTGACCAGCGGGAACACCTCGACGCCGTTGCTTTTCAGGAAGTCCACGACGCGCCGGACTTCCTGCTTGCTCCAGGCGGCGGGACCGGCGATCTCGGGGTGGCTGTCGAACTTCATTCCCTGCAGCACTTCCAGCCCGACCATGTTGATCTTCTGGTCCACCACGGTCCGCTGCAGGAAGTCAATGAAGAAGTCCACCGGCACGGGCGCGTCGTTGGGGTGGCCCCAGCGGGCCGTCGGCAGGCCGATGTTGACCGCGCGGACCGGCAGCGACGGCCAGTCGAGCACCGTCAGCCCCGGCACGGTCATCTCTTCGGCGCTGGGCGACGCCGACAGGATGGCCTGACGCAGCGTGATGGCCCCGTTGCGCATCCCCTCTTCGTCCAGGGCCGCCAGCACGATCTCCGTGTCATCGGTGTGCAGCACGTAGCCGCGCGGGCGCAGGTGCGCCAGGCGGTCGGTGACCTCGTCGGGCAGTTGCGGGCGTTCGTAGTCCGGCGCGATCACGAGCGCCGCCGGCTTGAGGTTCTGCACGGCCTGGCGGTCGTAAGCGACCCGGCAGCCGCACAGCGCCGCGAAGTCGGCCTTCACGCGCTCCAGCCCGACCTGCGCGATCTGCGGCTGGGAGATGATGTAGGCGCTCAACTGGCGCGGAAGCCGGAGCTTCGTGGGGTGCTCCACCATGAACTTGGGCTGAGGGATGAGCTGCAGGTCGGTGGGCTGCAGGCGCGCGGCCTCGAGCGCGACGGGGAAGCTGAACTGCCCGGCGTAGCACAGGACACCCGCGGGCTCGGTCAGCCGCAGCTTCAGCCGCCCCTGCCCCTCGGCGTCCGGCACGCTGGGGAGTTGCACCCACGTCTCCTCCGTGGCGCTCTCGGCGGGGATCGAGCGCATCAGCTCCTTCGGCTTCTTCTCCGGCCACTGGACCGTCAGCGCGGCCGACACGGTCGGCTCGAGCACCGTCTGCGGGTCGAAGGTCAGGAAGTAGTTGTGGATGCGGTCGGCGTAGAGGCGCGGCTGCATCGCCGCCGGGCCGGCGTTGTCCAGCGCCTGCAGCGGCACCGGGCGCAGCGACCGCTGCAGCCCCACCTGGTCTATCACCGCCTCGTGCGTGCCGCCGCAGCCGAAGTACATGCGCTTGAGCTGCGAGAGGCGGAAGGGTGTCCCCTCGCGGTTCCACAGCGTCCCGAAGCGCAGACAGAACCGCCGCCACTGCTTGCTGTCCAGCGGCACGCGGCCCGAGTACGTCGGCGACAGGTCGTGCGCCTCGCTCGCCAGGATGACATTGAGGTAGGACTGCGTACCGTCGCCCTTGAGCCACAGGCAGATCGAGTCGTAGTCACCCTCGCGCCACGGCGCGTCGTCGGCGAAGTACGGCGAGATCATGTTGCAGGCCTGCGGCACGTTCTCGTAGCGCACGTGCATCGCGCCTTTGCCGAACTTCGCGTCCGGCGCGGCCTCGATGAAGGCCTTGCCCCCGCTCCACGGGTTGGCGACCCACTTGGACACGCCCTCCTCGAAGTCGAAGAGCGTCGTCATCACCGGTTCCTCGGCGGCGAGGCAGGGAATGGCCAGTGCGATTAGGAAGAGGGACAGGCCACGCATGGGTCGTACTCCCGGCGAAATGGCAGTGTGTCCATAGGTCTTCGGCATGGAGCGCAAGATGACCTCGCGAGAACGCGTCCTGGCGGCGATTGAGCACCGGCGGCCCGACCGCGTGCCGCGGGACTTCTGGATCGAGCAGCCCGCCATGCGGCGGCTGCAGGCGCACCTGGGGCTCGACGACGAGGAGGCCGTGCGGCAGCGCCTGCGGGTGGATGTGCGGCACTTGCATGCAGTGTACCCGGAGGACCGGGC
This sequence comes from uncultured Armatimonadia bacterium, assembly GCA_964653205.1. Classification (GTDB taxonomy): domain Bacteria; phylum Armatimonadota; class Zipacnadia; order Zipacnadales; family UBA11051; genus JAJFUB01. Next base: position 3,057 of record CAZZDO010000479.1, read on the forward strand.
GCTCAGTCCGGGGGGCGCGATGAATCGCGCCGCTACTGGCGGCCGGGGCCCCGCCGCCGTCTTCCAGAACTACTGGGGCGAGCGCTTCATCTTCCAGGAGACGCCCTGGGGGCCGATGCGCGAGGACCTGCCCGGGGCGCTGTCCGAAGCCGAGGCGCTCGACGAGTTGGCGGCCTTCCCCTGGCCCACCCCCGACCTCTTCGACTACTCGGGCCTCGCCGCTGACGCCGAGCGATACGGCGACTACGCGCAGCTCTACGGCTTTGCGGACGTGTGGCAGCGCCCGGCGCTCGTGCGCGGCTGGGAGCACATGTTCATGGACATGGCCGCCCGGCCCGACTGGGTCCACTTCCTGTGCCGGAAGTTCACCGACTTCTACAAGGAGGACTACACCCGCGCGGCCGAAGCCACCGGGGGGCGCATTGACCTCTACCTGCTGCTGTCGGACTTGGGCAGCCAGGCCGGCCCGCTCATCTCGCTCCCGATGTTCCGCGCCCTCGTCGCGCCGTACCTGCGGGAAATGGTGGAGCACATCCACGGGCTCGGGGCGCGGGTGCTGTATCACAGTTGCGGGTCGGTCGCGCGGTTCATCCCCGACCTCATCGCCATGGGTGTGGAGGTCCTCGACCCGATCCAGCCGGTCACTGACGAGATGCAGCCGGAGGCGTTGCAGGCGCAGTTCGGCGGGCGAGTTGTCTTCCACGGGGGGATAGACATGCAGGGGGTGCTGCCGTTCGGGACGCCGGCGGAAGTGCAGGCGGAGGTGCGGCGGTACGTGGCGACGCTGGGCGCGGAGGGAGGCTACATCCTGGGCCCCACGCATCTGTTCCAGCCGGATGTGCCGCCGGGGAATATCGTGGCGATGTATGAGGCGGAGGTGT
>CAZZDO010000480.1:0-3937 GCA_964653205.1 uncultured Armatimonadia bacterium
GCTTCCAGCCGCGAGAGGCCCGCGACTACCGCCAGGGATCAACGATCCCCCGGTACTCAGGCCACGCGCTGGACCACTGGTACTGCTCCGGGCTGTCCGCCAGTTCCGCCCGCACCGGGTTGTTCTCCACGTACGTCGCCGCGTCCTCGACGGCCTTGTCGGTCCACAGGATGTCGTCCCGTGCCCCCTCGTCCCACAGCGGGCCGGACCGGCGCAGGGCCTTGTTGGCCTCATTGGCGGTGAAGCTCTTGAACGAATGCAGGAGGCGGCTCAACTGGTCCGCAGGCAGCGTGACGATCACATGAACGTGGCTCGGCATGACGACGAAAGCGTGGAGCAGGACGTCGCGGTTGCGCTGCAGCCACAGCAGCGACTGGACGCAGTGATCGCGCGCCGCCGACTCCAGGACGGGTCGGCGCTGGTAGCAGCGGATCGTGAGCAGACACGTCATGCCACCCTCGGCCGCGCGGGTGCGCCGTAGAGCGCTCTTGCCTCGCGGAGCCACCATATGCGCACTCCCTCGCGGCTGGAAGCCGCTCGTACGGACCAAGATTGGCTGCAGAGAGACAGGCGGAACGGCCTCGCGGCTGGAAGCCGCTCGTACGAGTCAAGATCGGCGACAGGGTACCGATGCCGTTGGCGTGGCTCGCGGCTGGAAGCCGCTCGTACGAGTCAAGATCGGCGACAGGGTACCGATGCCGTTGGCGTGGCTCGCGGCTGGAAGCCGCTCGTACGAGGCCTGCGGGAACCGCGCGCTCACGCCCCGGACCCCGGACATCTCCCTCTATTCCCGGAAGCCCCGTACTCCGAAGTCCGGCCCCCACGGGTCTACATCCGTCATCCCCGACGTGCTGATCGCCTCCGCCATGCCGTCGCGCCACTCGGACAGCGCCGCCGGGTCGTGCGAGTATTCACTCATGCTCATCATCAGCTTCTCGGGCACCGGCAGCGCCGCCTTCGCCTGTGTGAGCCACGCCTGCTCCTGCGCCGTCGGGTTCGGCTTGGCCGCGACGGCCTTGATGATATGCTCGAGGATCACGGCGTAGGCGTAGTCCTCCTGACCGTCGCGGTAGTTCTCCAGGCGGATCGTTGGGACGGGTTTGCCGTCGGCGCCGGAGCAGAACAGCGAACCGTCGCCATGGTACGTCGTCCAGCTCACGGGGTTCCAGTCGGTGAAGGGCCCCTGCTGGATCGGGTGGTTCTGGTTCCAGATGCTCAGCGAGTAGTACAGGAAGCCGTCGGGGCGTTGGCGGGCCGTCATCGCGCCCATGAGCAGCCGTGACTCGATGGCCGCGTACTCGACGAACCAGTTGGCGTGCGGGTTGTGCGGGCCGCAGCAGATGTACCACCAGACATACTTGCCGGCCGCGCGCGCCTGCGCGGCCTTGGCCGGGTCGAACGACGGCGTCAGCGGCGTCCAGGCATCCATCGTCTTGACGACCGTGTCCATCCCGTAGCTCTTGTCGTAGCTCGTGGTCATCAGGATGACATCGGGGAAGGCCTTGCGCAACTCCTGGGCGCAGCGTTCCAGCAACGGGAACTGCCCGGCGCTCTGCTCATCGAAGCCGTAGATGTAGGCATGGTCGAGCACGCCGAGCGCCTTGGCCTGGTCGTACGCGGGCTTGATCCGCGCGATGACCTTGGCGATCTCGGCGTCGAAGTTCTGCTCCGGCGCGCCGCCGTTGAAGACATTGCCGAGGTTGAACGCGCACAGTTGCCCGCGGTCGTGCAGGTGCTTGATGATGTCGAAGTCCGGCGGCCCGCCGCGGTACAGGCTGTCGTAGTCAATGTAGTAGTCGGCCAGGAAGTCCGCGTAGGCGAACTTCATCTGGTCCCAGCGGTCGTCGCCGCCCATCTGCGCGGGGTGCTCGAAGAAAGTGATGGCCGTCGGCAGCGGCGTGCAATCCGGCAGCGTGAAGGGGTAGACGCGGACGCTGAGGTCGAAGCCCAGCGGTTCGGCCCCCTCGGCGGCCACGGTCAGCGTGCCGCGGTACAGGCCGGGCGCCTGGCCCTTGGGCGCGCGCACGCGGATCCAGAACGACTGCAGGTCATCCTGCTTGATCGCGACCGGGCCGAGGAAGTCCAGGATCGGGTCTGGCCACCAGCCCACGTACGAGACGTTGTACGGCGGCCGCGTCTTCGTCTCGACATAGCCTGTCACGTCACAGTTGATGTGCTCGGCGCTGAAGGTGTCACCGCCCGCGGTCTTCAGGTCGCCCACGCTGACGCGCACGTTCTGCAGGTCGCCCGCGCGCGGCGTGACGAGGACCTGAAAGCTCTCCTTCTCGTTACGGGCCAGGCTGAGGCTAACGCGCTTGCTCACGCGCGGGCGGCACGGCACGTCGCGCGGCAGGACCTTCTCCATGGACGTGGCGAAGCCCACCAGCATCTTGTCGCCGCCCACGCCGCGCCCGTCGCAGGCCAACTCGAACTCGAGCATGGACTCCAGACGCCCGAGGCGTTGCGGCAGCCGTGACAGCCCGATCTGCAGAGCCGCGAGGCGCTCTTCGGTGAGGTCGGGAGCGCTAGCGGCCCCTCGCGCCGCCTGCAGCGTAGCCTGCAGTTGAGCGATGCGTGCTTGCAGGCCGGCCCGTTGCAGGTCGGTCTGACAGCGGGCCCTGAGCGCCTCGTGCTGACGGCTGATCTGCTGATCGAGCGCGTCGAGGTTGCCCAGCGTCAGTTGCGCGACTTGCGACAGGAAACCGGCCGGCAGCGGCGGGGGCTGCTCGCCGGGCTTGAGCAGCACGAAATTGTCCAGATAGAGTGTCATCGCCGTGGCGGGTCGCTGGCCAAAGAAGTGAAGGATTGAGATGTCGCCCTTGTTGACCTTGTCCGGGAACTTGAGCGGGACGACGTAGCGCTTGAAGCCACGCTCGGGCAGCTCCAGCCGGAACGACAGGGCCTCGCGGAACGGGACCTTGGCGTCGGAGATGAACATGCTGAAGAACTCGCGCGCGCCGGGGTTGGTCAGGTCAATGATGAGCCGGTCGAAGCCGCGCCAGTCCGGCACCGGCGGCTTGACCTCGAAGGCCGGCCACTGTTCGAGGCCGTCTTTCCACTGGGGCGTGGCAAACCGCATGGCGGATTGCCCGGCGGTGGCGTACTGCGGCACGCGCGTCAGCGTGTCCTGCTTCGCCGAACGGATCGTCCAGACGGTGATGTCGTCGTCGGTCTCGAAGCTGAACAGCGGCGTGCCCGCATGGGCGACGCTCAGGATGAGGACGAGCACGAACACGACCAGCAGGAGGGTCTGCATGATGGGCCTCCGGGGCGACGATGGCAATCCGGGCTACTCGGGATATTCCGGCGTGCTTGTGATGAGCCAGCCCTCATCGGTGCGCTTGAGCGTGTACTGTTGGACCATGATCTTGCGCTCGTCGGAGTCGGCGGGCGACCACTCGACCTTCACCAGAAACTGGATCGTGTTGTTGTCCTTGACCGTATGATCGTCAACCGTCTTGCTGTGGACGGTAACGTCCTCCTGGCCGACGACGTCGGGGTTGAAGTGCGCCCGGGCCTGGCCGCCGAGGTACTTCTGCATCTCTTGCCCGTCATGCCCCAGGTCGGCCGCGAGATACTTCGCCAGCACGACGGTAGCTTCGGCGACGGGGTCGGTGGACGGCTCGGGCTCCGTCTCAGGCTCCGAGGAGCCGCCGCTCGTTCGGGCCTTCTTGTCGTCGGTGTCGGACGTGGCGGTGTCGTCGTCGGTGCTGCCCGAAGGCCTCGCGTCAGGGGTGGTCGGGACGTTCTTGGTGGCCTCGGCGACAGCCTCCTTCACGCGGGTGTTCATCTTATGCCAGGCACTGACGCCGACCGCGACGCCCGCGCCGATGAACACCACGAGCAGCAGGCCGATGACCACACCGACAATGACAGGCGTGTTGTTGCGGCGGACCGGCTGGGGTGGAGCCGCATGGACCGGCGGCGGAGGCACGGC
>CAZZDO010000481.1:0-3928 GCA_964653205.1 uncultured Armatimonadia bacterium
ACGTGCACCGTCACATCGGCGGTCATGCCCGGCCGCAGCTCTGCCGGCGGCTGGTCCACCTGCACGCGGACCTGGAACCGTACGACGTTCTGGTCCTCCTTGCCCATCGGGAAGATCTTGACGACATGGCCCGGGAGCTTCTGATCGGGCAAGACGGAGGCCGTGACGTCGGCGACCTGCCCGACCTTCACCCCGGCCATGTCCGCTTCGTCCACCTCCGCCAGCACGAACATCTGGCTGATGTCGGCGATGGACACGAGACCGGTGCCCTCCTTGAGGGCGGCCGTGCCGGCCGGGACCACGCTGCCCTCCTCGACGAACTTCTGCATGATGACGCCGCCGCGCGGGGCGTACACATTGGTGTAGCCCAGGTCGGTCATCGCCTCGCTGAGTTGCAGCGTCTGCTTGCGCAGATCGGCCAGAGCGCCCTGCACAGCCTGGCGACTGGCGGCGTCCTGCAGCCGATTGGCCTGCGCCGCCTTGAGGGTGGCCTGGGCCTGCCGCACGGACGCCTGCGCGGCCTCGAGCTGCTTCTGGCGCACCTGCACATCGTTGCGCCGCGCCTGGGCCGTCGCCAGGGACGCCTCCGCTTCGTGCATGGACTGGCGCGCGGCCTCCACATCGCTCTCCTTGAGCTGAACCTGCACGGCATTGGCGTTGGCCGAACGCAGGGAGGCCTCGGCCTGTCGCATCTGCGCCTCCGCCTGCGCGATCTCCTCGGGCCGGTTGCCGATCCGCAGGAGTTGCAGGGCCTCCGTGGCGCTGTCCTTCTGAGCCACCGCCTGGTCGTACGCCTTCTGGGCGTCGTCCACCGCCTGGCGGGACACGAAGCCCTTGTCCAGCAGGGCGCGCTGGCGCTTGAGCGTGGCGTCGGCATTGCGGACGCCCGCCTCGGCGTTGCGCAAGGCGGCCTCGCCCTGGGCGATCTCCTGGGCCCGCGGCCCGGCCTTCACCTTGGCCAGGTTCTGCCGCGCGGACTCCAGCGAGGCCTTGGCGCTGGCGACTTCAGCGCTCTGCAACTCCGGCTGAGCCTGGGCCTGCGCCTGCGCCTGGGCGTAGCGTGCGCGGGCGGCCTTCACGCCCGCCTCGGCCTGCTGCACGGCCTGCTTGGTGGTCTCCTGGTCCTGCCGCAACTGCTCGGTGATCTGCGCCACGTTGGCCCGGGCCGACTCTACCGCCGCTACCGACTTGGTGATGTCCGTCGAGGTCTTGGCCTGCTGCAAGGCGGCGTCCAGCCGCGTCTGGGCGGTGCGGGCCCGGCCGGAGGCCACGGTGGCCGCGGCCTGGTCCACCTTGCTCTGAATCTGCGTGGGATCAATCTGGGCGATGAGCTGCTGGGAGTGGACGACGTCCCCGGCGTCCACGAAGAGGCGCTTGATCTCGCCGCCGGAACGGGACTTCACCTCGACCGTCGTCAGGGGTTCGAGCACGCCACTGGCCGAGACGGTCACGGCCAGGTCCTTGCGCTCGACCTTCGCCATCTCGATTTCAGGCTCTTCCGCCTTCGCCTTCGCCGCCGCTGAGGCGCGCCAGTACCAGATCCCGCAGCCGATGACGGCGATGATGATGACGAGGGCGATGATGCGCTTGAGAGTCATGTGATTTCACCTGTCGAGTGGGCCTGTCTGCAGCGACGATAGCGTTCCATCTACAGCGGCGAGGCTCCGGTGGCCAAGTCCAGCGAGGCCAGCGCCGCGGCGTAGTCCAGCCGCGCCTGGACTTCGGACACCTGCGCCTGCAGCAACTGCACCTGCGCGTCTGTGACCTCGATGATGATGGCCAGGCCTTCGGCATAGCGGGCCTCGGCGGCGGCCAGGCTGTTCTCGGCGTCGCGCCGGGCGACGGTGGCGGTGTCATAGGACGCCACGGCCTGCCGCGCCTGCCAGTGGGCGGTCTCGACCTGCTGCTGCACACTCAGGAGCAGCGAGTCCAGACGGCGGCGCTCGATGGCCTCACTGGCCTGAGCGGACGTCACGCCGGCGCGGGATGAGCCCCCATCAAACAGTGGGTAGGTGGCGCCGACCTGCACCTGCCAGGCCTCGCCGGTGTCGCCCGTATGGGCGCCGTAGTCCGCGGTCGCGGTGGCGTTGAACTGCACGCCGGTCTGCGCCTGGGCGATCCTCGTCGCCAGCTCCGCGGCCCGAACGCTCAACTCCTGCTGCTTGACGTCCGGCCGGTCCTGCTTCGCCTGCTCCAGCAGCGGCGTCAGCTCCCTCTTGTAGTCCGGTGTGGGCAGGGCCGCGCCCAGCGCCAACTCGGCGGCGGGGGGCAGCTCCAACAGCGCCCGCAGCCGGGACTGGGCCGTCTCCAGGCTCGTCTCGGCCTGCGTGGCCTGCAGCCGCGCCTGGGCGACCTCGACGAGGACCGGCAGCAGGTCCGAACGGGGCGACGCGCCCGCCTCGATGCGCCCCTCCACCAGGTCCCGGTGGCGCTCGGACGCCGCCACGGACTGCAGCAGCGCCCGGGCCAACTCCCGCGAAGCGAGAATGTCGTAGTAGGCGCTCTTGACCTCAAAGGCAAGCTGACGCTGGGCCTCCGGCAGCCCGAACTCCTGCGCCTGGGCCTGGACCTCGACCCGCTTGATCTCGCGCTCGCGCGTGGTGTTGAAGATCTCGAAGTTCAGCCCGATGGACGCTTCATTGGTTGAGGCCGCCGCACGCCCCAGCGTCTTGGTCGCGGCAATGCCGGCGTCGAGACTGAGCAGGGGCTTGCGGCGGGACCGAGCCGACTCCACCTGGGCCCACGCCCGCCTGATCGCCTCCTGCGCGCTCTGCACGTCGGGGTGTTGCGCCAATGCCCGCTGCACCGTGTCAGCCAGCGTCAGCGTTGCCGTCGCCGCCGTGGCCGGCGGCGCGGCCTGGTCCTGCGCCAGCGCCGGCCAGCACAGCAGTGCCGCCAGCGCGCAGACGATCCCTCTGCGGCTCATTGCGTATGACATGCGACACCTCGAAGGCGGAAGGTTGCGCCGGGGAAGCTGTGGAGAAGGTCCGTGACGCGGCGACAATGCCTGTCCGTGGTCATTCGCGGCCCCGGTGGCCGGGACCTTTGACATCTCAAAAGTTTTTACTCCAAAGCTTAACAACGCCCGTAGTGACCGAGTTCCCCCATCCGTCTGCTGGCGTCTGATGGGGCGCTAGAGCCCGATGGTCGCCCGCACGTGATCCCGCGAAGTCTGCAGGATCTCCCGCAGGTCGCGGTCGCGCGGCACACCGGGCGGCGTGGCCAACTCGACCACGAAGTCACCCTCAAACCCGATCTCCGCCAGCACGGTCTTCAGGTGCGGGTAGTTGGCATCGCCTTCGCCGAGGGCGAAGGTGCGGCTGCCGCCCAGCTCATAGTCGCGCACATGCATCATCACCAGCCGGTCGGCGTTGGCCCGCAAGAAGCTCTCGGGGTCAATGCCGCCAAAGCGCAGCCAGTCCAGGTCCGGCCCCAGCGGCAGCAACTCCGCCGGCACGTGGTCTATCACGAACTGCACGTCCGCAATCGGCTCGCCGTGGGTGTGGTAGTTGAGCTGCACGCCGCGCGCCTGGCACATCTGCGCCAGCTCCGTCCACCCGCGGACGACCTGCGCGTTCTGCTCGTCGGTGCGCTCGGCATGGCGCGTGCCGGAGGCGGTGAAACCGCACTTGGGGGCGTCGAAGCGCGCCAGCTTCTGCGTGTACTCATCCATCTTGGCGCGGATGGCGTCCCATTCGCCGGCATCAGCGAGGTTGCCGCCGTTGGAGCCGCCGATGATCTCCAGGCCCGTGCGCGCCTGCGCCGCCATCATCGCGTCATACCAGTCGGGGCGGTCGAACATCGGAGAGTGAAGTTCGATGGCCGGGTAGCCGCACGCGGCGACCATGTCCCACACCTCATCCAGTCGCGCCGCCTGGTCGTAACCGTATTCACTGAAGACATAGACATGACAGCCAAGCCGCATGGG
>CAZZDO010000482.1:0-3927 GCA_964653205.1 uncultured Armatimonadia bacterium
TTCCAGATGCGCGCCCGCTACTTCAGCTTCGGCGAATACGCCCCGGCCCACACGACCGTCAATCACCCCCTGATCCTGCACGAGGGCCTCGGCGGCGTCTTGCGCCGCATCGCCGAGGCCCTGCCCACAGCGACGCCGTCGGGCCGGGAGACGCTGGAGGGCATGGCGCTCGCGCTGGCGGCCGTCTGCCGCTGGGCCGAGCGCCATGCGGACGAAGCGGAGCGACAGGCTGAGCACGCCTCCGGCCCCGAACGCGAACGACTTGCGGCCATCGCCACAGCCTGCCGCCGCGTCCCGCGCCACCCCGCCGGCACCTTCCACGAAGCCCTGCAGGCCATCCTGTTCGTGCGCCTCGCCACCGGCCTGTCCGAGCGCAACACGGCCTCGCTGTCCCTTGGACGGCCGGATCAGGACCTGCTGCCCTTCTACCGGCAGGACCTTGCGCGGGGCGTCCCGGCGGCAGAACTCGAGGGACTGCTGGCGGACTTCATCACTCAGCTCAACCGCTACGGCGACGCGGCCTGCGCCGCCAACCTCGGCGGCCTGGACGCCGCCGGCCGCGACCAGTTCAACGAACTCTCGGACCTGCTGTTGCGCACGGCCGTGCGGCTGCATCTGCCCGGCCCGCTGCTCACCGTCCACGTGCACCCCGCCATGCCCTCGGAAGTCCTCGACGCCGTCACACAACCCGCGCTGATCGAGATGGGCCAGCCCACGTTCTACGGCGAGCACGCCTGCCGCGAAGCCTTACGCCGGCGCGGCGTGCCGGAAGCCGACCTGCCCGGCTGGGTCGCCAATAGCTGCATGGGCCTGATGATGCCGGGCCAGGAGATCAGCGACATGTGGGCGGCCGTCGTCAACGCCCCGCTGGCCCTCGAACTGGCGACCAACGACGGCGCCCCGTACGCGGGCGAACTGCCCCTGACGCTCGACGTGCCGCCCGCGCCCCCACCGGACGACTTCCCCGCCCTGCGCGCCCGCTTCCTCGCCTTCTTCGACGCCCTCCTCGAATGGGCCATCGCCCGCAACGCCGCCGGTACCGCGTGGATCGCGGAGCACTGGCCCAACCCGTTCCTGTCGGCGCTGACCGCTGACTGCATCGAGCGTGGCCTCGACCGCGCCGGCGGCGGCGCGCGCTACCATGTCGTCACCATCGAGGCGATGGGTCTGGTCAACGTCGCCGACGCGCTGACGGCCGTCCGCCGCCTTGTCTTCGAGGAGCAGCGCTACCCACTGGCGGACCTCGTCGCCGCCGCGCGCGAGGACTTCGCCGGCCGCGAAGACCTACGCCGGGAACTGCTCGCCCAACCGAAGTTCGGCAACGGCGATGCCGCGGCGGATGACATGCTGCGGGAGTTGGCGGAGCACTTCGCCGCCCGTGTCGCGCGCCATTCGCACGGCAACCGCTGCTATGGGCCGTCCTTCCACACGCTCAACGCCCACATCCCGGCCGGGGCGAACCTCGGCGCCGGGCTCGACGGCCGCCGCGCCGGCCAGCCCCTGGCCAAGAACGTCGGCACCACGCCCGGCATGGCCACCCAGGGGCACACGAAGCTCATGCTCTCCGCCACGGCCTTCGATCAGCGCGACTTCTTCGGCGGGCAGGCCCTCGACCTCTCGCTGCCCGCGTCGTCCCTGCGCGCGCCGGCGGACCGCCGCAAGTTCCAGGCCCTGCTCATGACCTACTTCGAGCGCGGCGGCCTGGAAGTGCAGGTCAACGGCCTGACCGCGGACGACCTCCGCGCTGCCATCGCCGATCCGGAGTCCCACCGCGACCTGACCGTCCGCATCGCCGGCTACAGCGCCCGCTTCGTCGGCCTGTCGCCCGCCGTACAGCACGAGATGGTCGAACGCTTCGAAGCCGGGCTGTAAAGGGGAACTACCTATGACCTCCCGCGAACGCCTCCTCGCCGCTACCCGCCGCCAGCCCGTGGACTACGTGCCCTGCTGCATGCCCTTCAACCCGCTAAGCGACGTGCAGCGGCGCGGCCACACCTGGAACTTCCCCTGGGCCCCCGACGCACCGGCAGCAGATCAACTCGCCTATCAGGTCGAGCAGTTGGGCCTCGATCAGGTCGTCCACTGCGGCTGCGCCGTGACGCAAGCCGCCCCCGGCGTGGAGAGCGAAGTCCGTCGCGACGGCGACCTGCTGCACAAGACCTACCATACCCCTGCCGGCGATCTGCACGCCTCCGTGCGCGTCAACGAACTGTGGCCGCACGGCGACGACATCCCCTTCTACAGCGACTTCAACATCGGCCACTTCGTGGAGCCGTGGGTGCAGACCGAAGCCGATCTGGCCGCCCTCCAGCAGGTCATGCGACCGCTGTCGGCGGAGCAGGCCCGGGCGAACGCCGTCCACGCGGCGGAGAGCGCCCTCGCCCTCGCTGGCCGCTGGAGCCTGGCTACATCGGCCAGCGTGGGCACGGGCCTGACCGGGGCGATGCATCTGTTCGGGGCCACGCAACTGTGCCTGATGGTCGTGGAGCAGCCGGCGTTGGTCGAAGGGTACGTGGAGTTCGAGCACCAGCTCAACCTGCTGGCCCTGCGCAGCCTCGCCGGTCTCGGGGTGGACATGGTCCGCCGCAACGGCTTCTACGAAACCGCGGACTTCTACGGCCCGGCGATGCTGGAGCGCTTCCTGGGGGACCGCCTGCGGGCCGAGCGCGACGCGGCCCACGCGGGCGGGATGCTGATGACCTACACCGTCCACACCGGCGTCATGCCGATCCTGGACTACCTCGCCGGCCTGGGCCTCGACGCCCACGTTGGCATTGACCTGGCCTTCGACGGCGTCGTCCCCGCGCAGGTCCGCGACAGGCTCGCCCCCGTCAGCAGCCTCTGGACCGGCCCCTCCAGCACGTATCATCTCTGGAAGGGCCCGGACGCCACCCGCGAGGCCGTCCGCCTCACCTTCGACACGTTCGGGAGGACCGGCCTCGTCCTGTCCCCGTGCGTCTCGGCCCACAGCATCATGCCGTGGGAGAGCACGCTGGCGATGACTGACGAGTGGAGGCGATTGCGCGCGTAGGCGGGTTCGTCCCGAACCCCCGCGGGTGCGAGGACGCACCCGCCTACGCGACACCCTACAGCCCCACGCTATTGTTCCCCTCATACACCTCTGGCAGCTTGCCCTCCGGGTCCGCGACCACCCGCCATCCCCTCACCTCCGCGCTCTCGAGCGGGAAGCTGAACTCCAGCCGCTTCGGCTGAAGGTCCGTCGGCGCGGCCAGCGGCCCCAGCGTCTGCACCGCCTGCTGCTTGCCCTGGGCATCCAGCAGCGCCACCGTGAACTGCGGCGCGTCCTTGCCGCCGATGTTGTGGACGACGCCCCGCAGCGTCTTGCCCTCCACCTTGACCTCCAGCGGGCTGAGCGCCAGGTCCGGCCGCTGCGTGATGTCGTCCAGCTTCTCGGTCAGGATAAGATCAATGACCGTCACCTGCTTCGGCGCCAGCGTCAGCGGCAACGCCGTCGCTCGCCCGACTTCGACTGTCTCCGTCCGCGCCGCCGCATCCATCTGGTCGTCGCCGTTGGCGTCGGGCCCCTGCGTGAGCTTGTACCGCCCGTGGTCCAGCAGCCACAGCCGGAAGCGCCCCTTCACGGGCCTGTCCGCGAAGTTGTAGACGAGGGCCTGGAAGTGATCGCGCCGGGCCTGCAGCACCAGCGCCGCGTAGTCCGTCCCGAAGCCCTCCCAACTCACTGCGTGCGTGTGGTTGAACTTGTTCCGCGTGGCGTAGCCGCCCGTGTACGCGACGGTCGCGTTCGTGAGCGTGCTCAGGAACACGCGGTCGGTGAAGACCTCGGCCCCGGTGTACATCCACCCGAAGCGCTGCAGTTCCATCAGGTCGCCCTTGAGCGCCTCGACCAGTGCCTCCTTCTTGCCGAGCCCGGCCGCCGCCGTCACCGGGTGCTTGTCCAGCCAATCC
>CAZZDO010000483.1:0-3926 GCA_964653205.1 uncultured Armatimonadia bacterium
CCCCCTCCCTGAAGGGAGGGGGAGTTGCGGCGTCCCACCCCCCGCGCGACGGCTAAGGGGACTGCCACGCACGCGCGCCGCGGATGGCATCGTAGAGGGTGCCGATCTCGATGGCGAGGTCTCGACAGCGGTACAGAACCTGTTCGGAGTCGCCCGCGATCTTCCGGATCGCTTCGGCTCTGTCGAACATCTCCTGCAGGTGCTCCGTTACAGCCTCTCCCCCCGACAGGATCGTCGCAGTGAGTTCGTCCCGCAGGCCCGGCGCGGGAGTATGATCGGGATGCTGCAGTTCGGCCATCGCTGCGGCGCAGCGGCCGATGGCTGCGGCGAAGGCGCGGTACTCGTCCATTCGTTGCTCGATGCGGCGGAGCATCGCCATCGCGTGGTCGAGCAGCGCCTCGAGTTGCTCGGGGGCCGCGTCGGCCAGCTCCGGCTGCTCCTCCCACAGGCGCTTCAGTTCGTCAATCGTGCCGCAGACGTCCACGTGCTTGGTGCTCGTCTCCGGCAGCGCCGCGTCGGCGACGGCGACGAGCTTGCCGTCCACGAGGCACATGAGGGACAGCTCCATCGCGCCGCCATCCTCGTAGACAAGTAGGGGCGAGAGGCCGTGACCGCGTTCCTCCAGGTGCGCGCGGCCGCGCTGCAAGGCGGCGAGAATGGCTTCGCGATGCGGTGACGGCGGCATCCAGCGGCTGTCGGCGATGTCGCTCACGGCGTTCCTCCGGTGGTCTCGGCCAGCTCTCTTGCCCACACGAGTCGCTTCCCCCGCCAACGCTCCAACAGCCCCGCGAACGTCTTCATCTCGTCGGCGATGAACATGCAGATCGGGTGGGCCAGGACCGTTGCCACGCCGCCCGCGTCGTCAATGGCCTCGGCCTGCTCCGCCACGAGGTCCCCCCACTGCTCAATCGTGTATGAGACGGCCCCGAAGTCGTCGGCGCCGTAGCCGCGCCGGTTGGCCTCCGCGACGAACTCCGGCGTGCGGTGGGCGTGGTAGAGGTGGTCGTGATCGGGGATGACGTTCATCGGGTGGGAGATCAGGCCAGCCTCAATCAGCTTCGGGCGCAGCGGGTCCTTCTCGATGGCGTCCGAGACGCAGCGCACACCGTAGCGTGCCAGCAACGGATACGTGTTGCGGTCTACCTTGTAGCTGTGGGCGCGCCATGAGACCGGCGCGATGCCCGTCATGCGGCGGCACACGGCGATGTTGCGGCGGATGTCCCAAGCCTGGAACCAGCGCGGGCCGTTCCAGTTCCCCGTCCGGCGGCCGTACCAGTCGAACAGCTTGCGCGGCTGCCGCGCCCAGAAGGAGTGCCCCCCGACCTCGACCTGCGGCGAGCGCACGACCGGCTCCAGCTCGCGCCGTTCGGTCACGTAGCACATCCCCGTCACGTAGAGCGTCGCCTTGGCATTGTGCTCTTCCAGAAGCTGCACGTAGCGCTGGGCGACCTGCACCTCCGTCATGCCGGGGGGCAGGTACTTGCTCTCCTTGGTGCACAGGGACATGTGATGGACGTCGCCGGTAAGGCAGATCATGGGAGGCAGGGATTAGGGAATAGGGATTAGGGTGTAGGGACAGGTGGGAGCCCAAGCGTTAGCGAAGAGGCCCATCGGTGTGGTTCGCCGAGAGGGACGACATTCCTGCTCGAGGCACGGGAGGGGCGTCTGTGGGCAAGTTGATCCTGTCGTTTGATACCGAGGACTTCGTCACGCCGGAGAGCGACGATGCGCTGCTGATGTTAGCGACGGAGTTGCACAAGCATGGGCGGGAGGGGTGCTTCGCTCTGGTCGGCGACAAGCTGCGGGCCTTGCTGGCGCGGGGGCGGCGGGATGTCATCGAGGCCCTGCGCGCCCATGAGATTGACTATCACAGCAACGACCACCACTTCTTCCCGCTGCAGGCGCCCCTGCTGGAGGAGATGAGTTGGGAGGACGGACTGCGCTGGGCTATCGAGCACGAGGCACGCGGGGTTGAGCTAGTCGAGCAGACCTTCGGAGACCGGCCGGTGGCGTACATCAAGGCCGACAGCCACTGGACGCCGCCGACGCTGTGCGCGTACCGGCGGCTGGGGATTGAGGTGTATTCGTCACGGCATTTCGCCGCCGCCGATCCGCAGCCGTACCGCTACATGAACCTGCAGTGCCTGCCGTATGCGGGGATGCTTGACGCCTTCATCGCGCGGGAGGGGACGCCCGAGCAGCTTGCAGACGCGGCGCTGGCGGAAGTGCAGAGCAAGCTCGGCGCCGCCGGGGAGCATCCGGTCGTGTATGGCACGCACCCGTGCATGTGGGTGTGTGAGAAGTTCTATGACGTGCACAACGTGAAGCGTCGCGGCCACCCGCCGGCCAAGGCGAAGTGGCAACCCGCGCCGCTGCTGCCCCCGGAGCGCATTGAGCGCAACCGTAAGTTCCTGCGCCGGTTTCTGGACGGGCTGGACGCCGCAGGGGTGGCGCAGATGTCCTACGCAGAGCTACGCAGCGGCGCTCGGCCTGACACGTTCCCGCGCCTGCGGGGCGGGCTGGAGGGGTTGTGCCGCCAGGTGCTGAAGCGCTTTGCGGCGACGACGGCCGGCGGGAAGACGTTCAGCGCGGCGGAGCTGCTGGCGATGCTGTGCTGGGTCATCGCGCGGCACGGCGAGGGTGACCCGGGGCAGCCGCCCCTGCGTCATCCGCTGGGGCCCATCGAGACGCCGCGCACGCTGGCGGCGCCCTTGCCGGTGTGTGGGCGGGCGCTGCAGGGGGCTGCGCAGTATGCGGACCGGCATATCAGCGAGACGGGGCACATCCCGGCGGGCGTGGACGTGGGCGGGCACCACTTCCCCGCCGGCCCGCTGCTGATGGCGCTGGCGGAGGGGTACTTGCGGCTCAGCGAAGGGAAGAAGCTCGGGTGCAGCCCGCTCCGGGTGATGCCGGATTGCCCGGAGGAGCAGTCGCTGCTGGAGGGGCAGCGGATCGGGGCGTGGTCGCTGCCGCCGGACTTCCACCCGGCGCGCTTGCTGGAGTGGGGGCGCCTGCAGAGCTGGACGCTCGCACCGATGCCGCCGCGGTAGCGTCCGCTCAGACCCCCGGCTCCCGGCCGGCCATGTGGAACTGGCCGCGTGGGTTGCCGTGGTTGTCCACCCCGTACAGCAGGTTGTGGACCGTCGTCGGCCAGCGCCGGCGGTTGGCGGGGTCCGTGACATAGGCGCGCAGGGCGTCCGGGTCCCCCAGCAGCGGCAGCACCTCCCGCAGTTCCTCGGGCCACACCGCGAAGTCGCTCTGGTAGAGCGTGAGGCCCCGGGCCCCCTGCTCGTACTGCCGCAGGGCGCGTTCGGCGAGACGGACCGGGTTGATCTCCCGCGGCCCGGGGAGGGCGCCGGAGACGCGCTGGATGGCGAGAGCGTTCACGCCGCCGAGGGGGAGCAGGCCGTGGCAGGCTGCCAACTCGGCGTACGGCGCGAAGTCGTGCTCCTGGAAGTCGGCCAGCCAGTTGAGCGAACTGACCGACAGCTCCTGCATCAACCCCTCCGCCGCCCATGTCTCCAGGTCCAGCCCGGCCATGAGGTCCACCGGAAGGCCATTGTCCGGGACGCGGACCTGCACGGGGATGGGGTGGCCGGTGCGGCGGCGGAAATTCTTGCGGCGGCGCATCTTCTGCACCGTCAGCTTGGGGCCCTGGCTGACGCCGAGCACCTCGGCGGTCACCGAGGCCGATTCCAGCGTCGGGCGGCCGACCTCAACCCCTCATCGCTGCGAACGGCCAGCACGCGCTCGAACTTGAACTGCTCGCCGGCCGGCAGATCGCGGTAATCCACCTCGAGCTCCTGCCCTTCTTCCACGCGGACCTGGCGTCCGCCCGCATCGATGATCGCGTACATTGTCGGTGTTCAGTGGTCGGTGTTCAGTGGTCGGTGTTCAGTGGTCGGAAAGAACGTCAAGTGTAGCGG
>CAZZDO010000484.1:0-3916 GCA_964653205.1 uncultured Armatimonadia bacterium
GGCCCGCGAGCTTCTCCAACTCGATCAGCCGGTCGAGCGCCGCGATGTAGGTGACCGACAGCCCCGTCAGGTAGGCCTGGCCATACGTCCCGTCGGGCTGCTTGTAGCCGGCATAGCTGGGGGCGAGCAGATTGCCCGCCGGGCCCGCCAGGAAGCAGTTGTTCTTCGGGTCGCGGCGGCTTTCGACGAAGCCGGCGCAGCGCTCCAGCATCGGCAGATAGTGCGCGATGGCCTCCGGGTCGCGGCTGATGAGCAACTGCTCGGCCTGCAGCAGCAGCCCGGCGGCGGTGAACTCCATCCCCCAGTCGTGGATGTCCACGCGGCCGTCGCCCTGCTTGTAGTAGATCCAACCCGGCGCGGCCGCATCGCACAGGCACCCATCGGGCGGCACCCAGTGCCACTTGCCGCCGCCCTCGCGCTGGCCGTCGCCCATCTGGCTGAACCACAGGTCCTGAGCGTTGGCCAGGAACGTGGCGTACGGTTCCACGAAGAACGGCAGGCCGCAGTAGCTGGGGCCATAGCTGTTCTGGATCCACCACGCGCCCCAGGTCGGCCCCTCGACGAAGCCATTCCACGAGGCGTTGTAGAGCATCCCGATATTCTGCAGGTCGGGGGAGGGGTACAGCATCCGGGCGGAGGTGTCGAGCAGTTGGAGGGTGTCGGCATCACCCATGCCGACGAAGAAGCGACCGGTGAAGGGGGCGGCCGAAACGAGGGAAACGGTAGCGAGAGCAAGGAAGACCAAGCCAGCGGACATCGTCTCCCGCATGCGGCAACCTCCAGTGGTCGCACCCGCAGTTTGGAGGAACAGCAGACCAGCCTACGCCAGGAGTTCGAGGAACTGTTCGACGGTAAGCCCCGCGTCCCTGATGATCTGGTGCAACGTCCCCTTCGCAACCGACCGCCCGGCATGCACCGGCACGGTGCAACGCCGGCCATCGGCGTGTCGCAGGCGGAAGTGGCTGCCCCGAGTGGTATTGACGTAGAAGCCGGCGCGGCCGAGCGCTGACACAATCTCCTGTCCGGTCACGTCCGGGAGTCTAGGCATGGGCGACAGCCTCGTGGACATCCAGCCGGTGCAAAATGACCTGGTCGGCATCCTCCATGAGCACCGAGATGGGGTCCACGTCCGGCGGGGGTGGGTCGCCGTCCTTGGCGATGTCGTCCAGACAGCAAAGGATGGCCTCCTCCGCGTTCTGCAGTGCCTCCTCCCACGTGGCGCCGTACGTGCAACACCCACGCAGGGCCGGCACGGACACGCAGTAGTTGCCATCCTCGTCTCGTCGGACCGCGACCGTGTATGTCATCGGCATGCTCCTCGTCTGTCACCTGCCCCCATTGTAGCACTGTTGCCGTCGCAAGAAAACGGGGCGTCCGCCCGGGACGCCCCGTCACTCTATTGCGGCACCACAGCGGCACGAGGTTCGGCTAGCGCCACGGCTGCGTGGAGTGGATCTGCCCCCACCACGCCATGATGGGCAGTGACTTGACGTGCCCGTCGAGGTAGCCGCAGTTGACCATGCAACCCCCGCCCAGCCCGTGCGCTGACCCATAGTTGTCCGCTTGACCAGTGCTGCGGTACAGGTTGGCCGCGCCCCCCGGCTCATACCACCGCAAGGCGTCCTGCCAGACAATGATGTCCACGGGCGCTACGCGGAGTGCCGACTCGGACACGCCCTCGAGCGCGGGGGCTACGCCACCGTTGTTGCTGGTGATGCAGAGCCCCGTCAGATATGAGGTTGCGTCGGTCGTCTCGGGGTTGAAGGCGGTGGACATGGACGGACAGTTCCACACCTGCCAGTTCTTGATGTACGGGTTGAGCCGCCAGTGGACGTAACCAACGGCGACCGGACCGGGCATTGTGATGGGGAGTGTAGTGGTCTTGTTGCCCGACCACGACTTCCAGCAGCAGCCGCCACCCAATCCGTTGGTCACCCTGGGCCCAGTCGCCGCGTTCGTGACGAGAGGCAGCACGTCGTCGTAGTCAGTCATGTACTGCAACGTCGCCAGGCCAATCTGCTTCAAGTTCGACTGACAGCTTGCCTGACGGGCCTTCTCCCGTGCCCGGGCGAACACCGGGAAGAGGATCGCCGCCAGGATCGCGATGATCGCGATGACCACCAGCAACTCAATGAGTGTAAAACCACGCTTGTTCATCCACACACCTCGCTATGGTAAGGGATTGGTGCGACAAGAGGACTGACTCCCTCTGATGTGGAATTCGCCGTCCGGTTTCCACATTCCTGCCTGCTTCTGGGGAGAAACTCGCATGACCTCCCGTGAACGCCTTCTCGCCGCTCTACGCCTGCAACCCGTGGACCGCGTGCCCCTGCACGTCCGCGGCGTGCGCCCCTGGGACGAACAGTGGGTCGCCACGCGCGATGCCAGCTACGCCCCGGTCATCGCCGCCGTCGCCGAGCACGGCGACTACGTGGACTGGTGGGGCGCCCCGGCGGGCACGTTCTACTCGGCCACCCCGGTGCCCACCGACGGCTGGACGGAGGACCGCGAGGACTGGGTCGCCCACTACACCATCTACCACACGCCCGGCGGCGACCTGCGCACCATGTCGCTGTCCAGCAAGCGCGGCCTGCCGGGCATGCAGATGGAGTTCATGGTCAAGGACCTGGACGACCTGGACAAGGTCCTGTCGGTCCCCTACGAGCCCTCGCGGCCCGACTGCGCCGGGTTCTTCGCCAAGACCGAGCAGATGGGCGAGCGCGGCCTGATCATGTGCGGCATCCACAACGCGATCTCCATGATGCACGGCCTCATGGGGTCGGAGCGGCTGGCGCTGTGGAGCATCATGGAGCGGCAGCGCATCCTGGACCTGCTCTGGACCTTCCATCGGCGCTGCCTGGAGCATGTGGAATACGTCATCAGCCAGGGCGTGGGGCCGTGCTTCGCCATGAGCGGCGAGGAGTACGTGACCCCGCCGCTACATTCCCCGCGCGACTTCCGCGAGTTCGTGGTCGAGCCCGAGCAGGAGCTGGCGGCGGCGATCCACCGGGCCGGCCACCTGCTGCACATCCACTGCCACGGCCCGCTGAGCGACGTGCTCGAGGAGTTCGCGACGCTCGGCGCCGACTGCCTGCACCCGCTGGAGGCCCCGCCGATGGGCGACGTGACGCTGGTGGACGCCAAGCGCCGCATCGGCGCGCGCATCTGCCTGGAGGGCAATATCCAGATCGGGGACATCTACGCGGGCAAGACGGCGGACCTCGTGGCGGAGATGGAGCACAACCTGCGGGTCACGGGCGGGCAGGGGTACATCGTCTGCCCCACGGCCTCGCCGCACACGGCGGTGCTGACGGAGCTGACGGTGCGGAACTACCTGGCGATGATCGAGGTGGTGGTGCGGGCCGCAGACGTGAACAGAGTGTGAAAAAGAGGGTCAGACCCCATCTTTCGACAGCCTCTTTTCAGTTGACACGGCCCCGGCCACACTGTATCATATCAGTCCAAGCGCGGCCTGTGCATCAGGCGGCGCGCTTTGGTTGCAGCGGCGCGGCCCGCGTCCCCCTCGCGGCGAGGCGACAGGCCCCGCCCGGCAGGGACGGGCCGTTAGCTCAGTTGGTAGAGCATCGGACTTTTAATCCGAGGGTCGTAGGTTCGAACCCTACACGGCCTACCAGACAACAGCAGTGCCATGGCCCCATGGTCTAGCGGTTAGGATACGGCCCTTTCAAGGCTGAGGTAGGGGTTCGACTCCCCTTGGGGCTACCACAACTTTTCGGGCGGGCGGGTAGCTCAGCTGGTAGAGCGCATGCTTTACACGCATGATGTCACAGGTTCGAGTCCTGTTCCGCCCACCACAACACAAGCCGCGCCGCACCCCGTGGCTGGGTAGCTCAGTTGGTAGAGCAACGGACTGAAAATCCGTGTGTCGCCAGTTCAAATCTGGCCCCAGCCACCA
>CAZZDO010000485.1:0-3894 GCA_964653205.1 uncultured Armatimonadia bacterium
AGAACAACTCCTCCGCGAACTCCTGCGCCGAAAACAGCTTCAGGTCCGTGACCTTCTCCCCGACCCCGATGAGCTTGATCGGAATGCCGAGCTGGTCGGCGATCGTCAGCACGATCCCGCCCTTGGCCGTGCTGTCCATCTTCGTCAGGATGATCCCCGTGACGCCGATGGCCTCGTTGAATTGCTTGACCTGGTTCAGGCCGTTCTGGCCGGTCGTGGCGTCCATGACGAGCAGGCGCTCATCGGCCGGGCGGCCCAACTCCCGCTCCACCACCCGCCCGATCTTGCGCAACTCCTCCATCAGGTTCGTCTTGGTGTGCAAGCGCCCGGCCGTGTCAATGACCACAAGTTGCGTGCCACGCGCCTTCGCCGCCTGGAGCGCGTCGTAGGCCACGGCCCCGGGGTCGGAGTCCGGCTGCTGGGCGACGAGGTCGCAGCCGATGCGCTCGGCCCACACGCGCAGTTGGTCAATGGCCGCCGCGCGGAACGTGTCGGCCGCCACCACCATCACCTTGTTGCCGTGCGCCTGGTACCAGTTCGCCACCTTGGCGATGGTCGTCGTCTTCCCCGTCCCGTTCACCCCGAGCACCAGGAACGTCGTCGGGGCCGTCTCGCCGGTGTTCAGCGCCGTCTGCCACGGAGCCAGCAGGCGCTTGACGCGCTGCTTGAGCAGCCCCTCGAGCCCGACGGGGTCGGTGATGTGCTCCTTCTCGGCCTTCGCCCGCAGCTCTTCGACGAGCTTGACGGCCAGCGGGGCGGAGACATCAGCCTGAATCAAGGCCTCCTCGAGTTCTTCGAGCAGATCGTCATCAATCACACTGCGTCCGCGCAGCACGTTGCTGACGCGGGAGAGGAATCTACGCATCATTCACTCGCCCAATCTCGCCCTGCATGTCATCGAAGAACCTGAGAGCATTGGTGTACTTGTTGCTGATGTCCGGCGTGATGGGGCCGAGGTTGCGGAATACGCGCTGGAGTGATGCCCGGTCCCCCTCCTCGAAGTCCCATGCGAACGGCCAGAGCACGCACGGGCAGCGCCATCCGCCGGCTCCCGTGAGCGGTGGCTTGTACTCCACCCACATCGAGCCCAAGCCCGGCTTGAAGCTGAAGGCTGCCGACGGGGTCAGATGGACTCCAATCCAGTCGGCCTTCTCATACCAGCCGGCCGCTTCATCTAGGGCGGGACCGACAAACATGTCGTCGAGAAGCTGGAACTCGCCGACACTCGTGGCCCCGCGGATCGGCAGTTCGTAGTTGATCCCGCGCGTGATCGCTAGCGCCGCGAGCTGGCCGTGCCACTCGATGAGCCGGGGCCATTCATCTTCTTCACCGCGGCTGAAGACGGCGATCGTGTCGGAGATGCTCTTGATCTGGGTCTCGATCGGCGAGTCCGGGCGATGCAGGTCTCTCAGTCCGCTCACGAGTTCCTCCAGGTCGGACAGCGGGTTGGGTTTCCTTTGGTAGATGCCTCGCCAGCCAAGGACGTCCATGAAAGTGACTACGCCACCTGTGGGCTCGGGTGTGGACTGCCCCATCAGTCGCTCACCCGCACTTCGTAGGCCGGAGCGTGCTCATCCACATCACGCAGCCACACGGCCAGCCGGTCAAGCGCCTGCTGCACCTCCTGTGGCGTCAGGTCCTTGTCATGTGCCTCCAGCCACAGGGCCCGGAGTCTGTCGCGCAGGCTCCCCGGGTACTCGATTCCATCCTGGTCGAGACTGTCAAATAGGTACGGGACTCCCCGCTTGTCGCACCAGCCCTGCGTACGCTCCGAACGGAACGACCATCCCCAGGGCTTGCGCGTCAGATGATAGACGATCTCGGCGTCTTCTCCTCGTCGTGAGGCCGCCCGGAACTCGAACTCCTGGTCCATCGTCTGGTCCTGCCGGACGTGTGCATATGGGTTCCGCATCAGAACACCTCTTCTGGTCAGCAGACCTCCCCCATCATCCCCCCCAGGCCCCGGGTCGTCAAGGCCCCATCTCTCCCTGAAGCTACGGCGCCGACAGCACCGCGCACGGACTGCGTTCGAGGGCCTCGCCGCCGGCCACATCCACCGGCTTTTTCCCCTCGTTCCACAGCATGGCGCCCTCGCCTGACACGCGCATGGCGTCCACGTCCTGGTCGCCCTCGAACTTCCCCTTCGGGCCGGTCATCGTGAAGATGACAACCGCGCCGTCCATGCCATCGGGCACGATCACCGCGCCGCTCTCGATCCACTTGGAGTTGGAGACGACCGCGGAGCGTTCGCCTTTCTCCCACCTCATCTCGCCCTGAGCCGACAGGCGCTGCGCCACCAGGTCCACGTCACCGACGCGCTCCCCCTCGCGCACCTCGGCTTCCACGACGAAGACTGCGCCGCCGTCCGAAGTCGGCAGGGCGCGGGGCGCGCGTTCCAGGCGCTTGGACGAGCTGACCGTCGCCGACCGCTTCCCCTCGTTCCACATCATGTCGCCCGACGGGCTCAGGCGCTGGGCGAGGACATCGGTGTCCCCGGCGTCGTCACCGGCTACCGCCTCGTACTCACACGCCACGATGGCCCCGCCGACGCCGTCGCTGACGACGACCGGGTTGCGCTCCAGGCCCGGCGCGGTGCTCACATCCCGGGCGCGGTCCCACACGAGCTGGCCGCTGCCCGCCAGGCGCTGGGCCATGATGTCCACATCGCCCTTATGCTCGCCGGCGACATACTCCCGTTCGAAGGCGATGATGGCTCCGCCCTGACCGTCGGAGATCGCGCCGGGGTGCCGCTCCGGCTCCGCCGTGTCCGCCACGTTGGCCGCCTGCTCGCCGTTGTTCCACAGGGCCTGGCCATCAGGCGAGAGGCGCTGGGCCATGATGTCCGTATTGCCGTTTTCGCCCTCCCACTCGAAGACGACGATGATGCCGCCCTGGCCGTCAGGGACAATCACCGCGCCGCGTTCATTCCCGGGCGAAGCGCCGGCGGCGACGGGCTTGGTCCCGCCGTTCCACAGCACGTTGCCCGCCGCGTCCACACGCTGCGCGAGCACATCCGTGTCCCCCGCCTCGCCCTGGGCCTCGTAGACCACGAAGGCCCCGCCATGCCCGTCACTGAGCACCACGGGACGGGTCTCGGCGTGGCCGGAGCCGGCGATGGGCACGGGCTTGGCGCCGCCATTCCACAGCAGGTTCCCGTTGGCGTCCATGCGCTGGGCCACGATGTCCGCGTCGCCCCGGTTCTCGCCGGCTGTGAACACATACTGGTAGACGACGATCGCGCCGCCGGCGCCGTCACTGCACGCCACCGGCGCCATCTCGACATCGGTCGAATTGGCGACCGGCCGGCCCTTGCTGTCGTCGCCCCCCCAGCCGATCTGGCCGTCGAGACCCAGCCGCTGCACGTAGATGTCCACGTTGATGCTGTCGCGGGGCGCTGTCTCGTAGCAGACGAGGAGTGACGCCGCCTGTACGGCCACGGCTGCTGACGCCAGCAGCACGAGGCCGGCCAGGCCCCGAACGGTCAGACCCCATGGGGAATGCTTTGCCATCACGCACCTCTCTCCCGGGCCGTGGTCACTGCGTCACGGGCCGGAACTCGACATTGTCCAGATAGAACACCGACTCCCCCTGCGTGTTGGACATGACGACAATGCAGTTGAGCGTCTCGAACTTCTCGGCGTGGGCGACGGTAAAGGTCTTCGCCTCGCCCCCGGCGGGCTTGACCATTAGTTCATACTTCCCGGTGTGTTGTTTCCCGAGGCCGCAGGTCATGTCGAAGCGCACCCACTGCCCGGGCGTCAGGTCCATGATCGGCTGGCCGTTGGCCTTCAGGTGCCCGGCGGCGTCGGTGGTCAGGCAGGGCCCAAGGCTGTAGTGGTACGGGTCGTCCCGCCACTCGTACACGAACAGCGCCCCCGTCTCCCACCGCAGGTC
>CAZZDO010000486.1:0-3894 GCA_964653205.1 uncultured Armatimonadia bacterium
GGTGGATGGCTGCCATCCGACCGACCTGGGGTTCATGTACCAGGCCGAAGTCTTCGCCAAGGCCCTCGCGCCCCTGCTGGGGAAATAGCGCTGCGGCCAGCACGCGAAGGGAACTGCCATGCCTGACCGCCCCAACATCGTCCTGTGCATCTGTGACCAGTTGCGCGCGTTCGAGACTGGATGCTACGGCAACCCGGTGATCCAGACGCCCCATGTAGACCGGATCGCGCGCGAGGGCGTGCGGTTCGAGACGGCCGTCACCAACTTCCCGGTGTGCATGGCCGCGCGGTCGGTGCTGCTCTCCGGCGAACACAACCGCACCTGCACGGGTGGGGTGAGCAACGTCGCCTACCAGACGCGGGCCGGCGATTGCGCCCTGCCCGAATACCCTTTCCCCGGACGGCCACACCTGCGCGACACGACGATGCCGGAGTTACTGCGCGAGGCCGGCTACGAGACCGCCGTCGTCGGCAAGTGGCACATCCATTCCTGGCCCGATGACGTGGGCTTCGACAACTACCTCATCCCCCGCGTGCACCACTGCCACAGCGGGCAGAGCTTCACCGAGAACGGCGGGCCGGAGTTCATCCCCGACGGCTGGAGCGTGGACTTCGAGGCCGACCGCGTCGAGCAGTTCATCGCCGCGCGGCAGGACGCGGCGCAGCCGTTCTTCCTCTACTACAGCATCTCCCCGCCGCACTGCCCTGTGGCCGACGCGCCCGAGGAGTTCCTGACGATGTACGCCCCGGCGGCGATCCCGCTGCGGCCGAACGTGGACCTCTCCCAGCCCCTCCAGAACCAGGACTACTGGTTCCGGGTCTACCGCTATGACTTCCGCCACTACAACCTGCAGCTTCCGTACGCCGACCGCCTGCCGGAAGGCTACGACCTGCGCTGGCTCATCGCCGAATACTATGGCATGACGACGTGGATGGACCGCGCGGTGGGGCGAATGCTCGGGGCGCTGGACCGGGCCGGGCTGGCCGACAACACGATCGTCGTCTTCACTTCCGACCACGGCGACAACCTCGGGAGCCTCGGCCTCGTGCAGAAGGGCGGGCCGACCGAGGAGTCCATTCGCATCCCGCTCGTGGCGCGGGGGCCAGGGCTGGGCGCGGGACGGGTCGTCACCGACCGCGTGGCCAGCCTCGTGGATGTGGCGCCAACGCTGCTTGATGCGGTGGGCGTCGCAACTCCAGCGCACATGCCCGGCCAGTGCCTGACCCGCCCGGCTGCTCCCGGCCGCGACCATGCCGTCGTCGAGATCGGCCATGGCGCGGCGGTGCGGACGTTGACGCACATGTATCATCTGCAACCCGGCCCTGATGGCCACGGCCTGCGCGAGGCTCCGACTCACTTCTATGACGTGGCCACCGACCCGTACGAGCTGACCAACCTCGCCGGCACCGACGCCCAGCCCGAGACGGCGCGGCAACTGGACGGGCTGCTGCGCGACTGGGACGCCGCCACGCCGTGGATGGCTGAAGCCGAATAGCCGCACCAAATCTGACCCGCGAGCGCGCCCCATGGCCATCATCTCTCTCGACGGAACCTGGCAGCTATCCTACGGCCCGCAGGGCGCCGACCGCGCGGGCTTCGCGACCATCCCGGCGCAAGTGCCGGGCAATGTGGAACTGGACCTGATGCAGGCCGGCGTTCTGCCCGACCTCGCGCACGCCGACAACATCTACCTGCTCCGCGAGGTCGAGGGCTATCAGTGGTGGTACCGCCGCAGCTTTGCGACGCCTGCGCTGGGCCCCGGGGAACGGCTCGAACTGGTCTTCGAGGGGCTCGACTGTATCGGCACGGTGTGGGTCAACGACCAACTGGTCGGCGAACCGCGCAACATGCTCATCCCGCATCGCTTTGACGTGACCGATGCGCTGCGCCAGGGCGAAGACAACGAGATCGTGGTGCGGATTGACTCGGCGGTGCTCGAGGGGCGCCGGCACCAGCCCGCGATGGTCGAGGGGGCCATGGGCGCGAACTGGGAGTCACTGTCGGTCCGCAAGGCCGCGCACATGTACGGCTGGGACATCATGCCGCGCGTGGTGTCGGCCGGGCTGTGGCGCAGCGTCTATCTGGAAGTCATCCCCCCGACGCACTGGAGCGATGTCTATCTCGCCACGATGGCCACCGATCCGGCGAGCGGCCGCGCCGATGTCCTGGCCGACTGGCACTTCATCACCGACCGCTCCGACACGGATGGCTGGCAGGTGCAGCTCACGCTCAGCCTCGACGGCGAGGTCGCGCACCAGTCCTCGCATCCCGTCATCGGGACGCACAACCGCGTGCGCTTCACGGTCGAGAACACCCGGCTCTGGTGGCCGCGCGGCTATGGCGACCAGCCGCTCCATGACGTGGAGATCAAGCTCCTCGACCGCGACGGCGCGGTCCTCGCGGCCAAGACGCAGCGTCTCGGCCTGCGCACGATCAGGCTCGTTCGCCGCGACATCACGCCCGACCGCGACGGCGAGTTCGTCTTTGTCGTCAACGGCGAGAGGGTCTTCGCGAAGGGCAGCAACTGGGTGCCGTTGGATGCGCTGCACAGCCGCGACCCGCAGCACGTAGCCGGCGCGATGGACATGATCCGCGACCTGAACTGCAACATGGTGCGCTGCTGGGGCGGGAACGTCTACGAGGACCACGCCTTCTTCGACCTGTGCGACGAGATGGGCATCATGGTCTGGCAGGACTTCGCGCTGGCCTGCGCGCTGTACCCGCAGACCGACGACTTCTGCGCCGTCATCGCCCACGAGGCCGAAGTCATCATCCGCCGCCTGCGCCAACACCCGAGCCTCGCGCTGTGGGCCGGCAACAACGAGAATGACGGCTTCTACTACGGCGGTTGGCTGGCCGCGCCGCTGGACCCCAACACCGACCGCCTCAGCCGCGAAGTCCTGCGCGAAGCTGTCCGGCGGCACGATCCCTTCCGCGACTACCTGCCCAGCTCACCGTACATGAGCCCGGAGGTCGTCGCCAGCGGCGCGCCGTACAAGTGGATGCCCGAGGACCATCTGTGGGGCCCGCGCGACGACTTCAAGGGCCCGTACTACACGGGCTCGCCCTGCCACTTCGTCAGCGAGATCGGCTACCACGGCTGCCCGAACCGCGAGAGCCTGGCGCGGATGATGGACGCGGACCACCTGTGGCCCTGGCAGGACAATGAGCAGTGGCTCACCCACGCCGTGCGGCCACACCGCGACATGACCGGCTACAACTACCGCGTCCCGCTGATGGGCAAGCAGATCGAGGTGCTGTTCCAGGCCATCCCGGACAACCTCGATGACTACATCCTCGCCTCGCAGATCAGCCAGGCGGAGGCGAAGAAGTTCTTCATCGAGCGCTTCCGCTCGGGCAAGTGGCGGCGCACCGGCATCCTGTGGTGGAACCTGCGCGACGGCTGGCCGATCATCTCCGACGCCATTGTGGACTACTACGGCGGGCGGAAGCTGGCCTATGAGGTCATCAAGCGCGTGCAGGCCGATGTCTGCGCGATCTGCGGCGAGGCCGAGCTGGACTGGCACACGCTCCACGTGGTCAACGACACGCTGCAGCCCGCGTCCGGCCAACTCACTGTGCGCGATCTCGATTCCGGTGCGGTCCTGTTCGCGGGTGACTATGCGGTCGAGGCCAACGGCCGCACGGAGCTTGGCGCCGTGCCTGCCGCCACCGAGCCCGCGATGTGGCTGCTCGAATGGACGCACGGCGACCAGACGTTGCGCAACCACTACCTGGCCGGCCCGCGCCCCTTTGCGCTGGCTGATTTCCGCCGCTGGCTTGCGGCGTTGGGGCTGCGGTGATGGCCGCTGACCAACAACTCGACACCGGTGCCGCGATGCCCGCTCGTGGCGTGACCGCCCGCGCCATCGTGCTGGGCCTGCTCTCGATCGT
>CAZZDO010000487.1:0-3874 GCA_964653205.1 uncultured Armatimonadia bacterium
GGCTGCCGGATCGTCGAGATCGCCTTCTCACCGATGTGCCGCAGGCCCTGGGTCAGGCCGAGCGTCGTGACCGTCTTGCCCTCGCCCAGGGGCGTGGGTGTGACGGCCGTCACCAGCACCAGCTTCCCGTCCGGCCGATCCGCCAGACGGTCGAGAACCGACAGCTCCACCTTCGCCTTGTACCGTCCGTGCAACTCCAGTTCGTCGTCCTGCAAGCCGATGCCGGCCGCGACTTCGGCGACCGGCTTCATCGTTGCCGCCTGGGCGATCTCCAGGTCACTGAGCATGACAATCCTCACCTACTTGTTAGTTTGGGTAGCGAAACACGCCGGGCATTCGTCGCCCTGCCGTCACGGACCTGCGTGCGCGCGGGCCAATCAGCGGGGCGTTGTGCGCTATTTCACAATCTCGCTCAAATCCATCCAGTACAGCCCCCGGTACCCCTCGTGGATGCTGTCGAAGCTCACCGACTTGCCGTCTGGCATCCAGCGCGGGTGCAGGTCACACCGCAAGTCCACCTTCTCGCGGGGCAGGGCCTCTGACCGGAAGCGACCGAGCACGATCAGTTCATCCCGATCCACCGAGTACACGTACAGCGTCCGCAGGTGGTCCGGCGCCGGGCCCGGGTAGCTGTCGTAGAGCATCCACTGCAGGTCCGGCGAGTACGAGCAGTGGCCGTCGGACTTGAACAGCTCCTTGTTGATGGCCTGCAGTTCCCCCGTCTCGTCATCCACCAGCACCAACTGTGGGTCCTGCGGCCCGGCCATCATGTAGAAGAGCATGGTGCGGTCGTCGCGCCAGTGGTAATGGGAAGCCATGCCCCAGCAGTTGTGGTGGCGCAGGTCCCCGCCGTTGCTGTCGGCGGTGACGAGCCACGTGTCCCAGCGCCCGCCCGGCTCGGGGAAGTTGCGCAACAGGAACAGGTAGCGGTTGGCCGACGGGTTGAACGTGATGTGGTTGATGACGACCTTGCGCCCCACGATCTCCTCGCCATTGGTCGCCAGGAAGTCCACCGCCTCGGCCAGCGACAGGATCATGCGGCTGTCGCCGGTGGCCAGGTCCATCAGGAACACGCCGTCATCGGCCGGCGCGGCCACATCGATGAACGGGTCCTTGATCTCCTCATACCCGTACCCGGGGCGGAAGTCGTAGATGCGCGGCATGTTGACGCACACGGCCTTCGTGCCGTCCTGCGAGACGTTGGTGACGGCGCGGGGCAGGCGCCGTTGCGCCCCGGTCGCGACGTTGTGGATGCAGCAGCCGAACGCCCCGTCGGCGAAGGTGTTGTACAGGCACGTGTCCGGCGCGGGCAGCCACTGCAACATGCAGCTTTGCTGGAAGTTCCAGGCGACCGTGCCGCCGAAGGCGTGGAACTCCTGACTGGCCGCGGGGTCAGGCGACCCAGTCGGTGGCATGGGCAGCCATCCGAGCACCGCCACGTCCTCGGGCGCCGGGAAATGATCGCGGAACGGCACTTGCAGGCACAGGTGGCGGCCCTGCGCGTCGGCGGCCGGCAAGTCGTAGTAGCCGAAGAAGAAGTGCTTGTCGGCGGGGGAGAGGCGAACCAGCGGCGCGGCCACGTCAGTCATCTCAGGCACGGGTGTCACGCTCCCTTGAGGGTCTCGGCCAGCCGGGCGACGCGGCGGCCCAATACGCGGCAGACGGTCTTCTCGGTCTCGTCCACCGGCACGTCCGCCATGCCCCCGGCGACATGGCCCGGTCCGTAGGGCGAGCCACCGGTGGTAGTGGTGAACAGCTCCTGGGTGGAGTAGGGCACGCCCACAACGACGAAGCCCAGATGAATCAGGCAGCAGTAGCCGGTCAGACAGGTGGTCTCCTGCCCGCCGTGGAGGGTCGCGGTCGAGGTGAAGAAGCCGCCGGGCTTGTCTATGGTGGTGCCGGCGAGCCACACCCCGGCGAGGGAGTCGAAGAAGTTCTTCATCTGCGCCGCCATGTTGCCGTAGCGCGTGGGGGAGCCGAAGCACGCACCGTCCGCGGCCGCCAGATCATCGGCACTCACCACCGGATAGCTGCTGGTCAGGCGCTCATGCGTCTGCTGCCAGCGTTCGTCGGCCGCGATCACCGCGGGCGGGGTCATCACATCGCCGGTGAAGGCTAGCTGCGGCTCGCCGCCGGCCTCGCTCACGCCCTCGGCCACGGCCAGCGCCATCTGCTCGACATTGCCGTAACGACTGTAGAAGGGGATGTAGATGCGTGCCATGCGGTACTCCTCCGGGCCAGTTCGGCCTGCACAGATGGAAAAGCCGGCGTCCATGTTCGCCGGCTGCGCGGGGAGTCCTGCTGGTTGGGGGGCAGCGATCAGACGTCGGCTGCTGCCGCCGGGGCGTACTCTTCTCTGGCCTGGCTGACCAGGCACTCGCCCACATGCTCGACGCCGCAGCGCAGGCAGACCGTATTCACCGTCTGCTCGCTATCCAGCGCCGCCTGCACGAAGGCATGCAGCCCGCGCCGCAGCCGGTCGGCATCCTCGCTCTCCAGTTGGGCCATGATGCGTTCGAGGCCGCGCGCGCGTTGGTCGCGCACGTAGTCGGCGCAGCGCCGCCCATGGGCGCTGAGTTGCAGCTCCACCACGCGGCGATCCGTCTCGCTCTCATGCCGCTCGAGGAGTTCCTTGCGCACGAGCCGCTCGACCAGCTTCACCGCCGCCGGGTGGCTGACCCCGAGGCCTTCGGCGAGGTGGCGGATCGAGCACTTGCGGTGACGCTGCACGAACAGCAGCCCCTGCCACTGCGAGTCGGAGAGGTCGCAGCACGGCGCACCCTCCAGGGCGCGCTCGGTCAGCACGCGCTCGATCACGTTGACGAAGATGTCGCACAGCTTGTTGAAGGGGATGCGGGTGGCGCCGGAACCTCTGCTGGCCATGGCAGCTCGTCCGTTCGTGGAGTGGGTACGACGCGCAAGTATAACACAGTCACATACCCAAGGCAAACGCGCGATGGTCTTTCGTGACGCAGGAGAGTGGAACCTTCCGGACCTCAAGAAAAAGAGAGGGCTCGCGGTTCTCCGCGAGCCCTCACCCGATCATCAGCTTCGCGTCCTATTCGACTGACGCCTTCGCCGCCTGAATGAGCGGCACGAAGCCGTCCACCTTCAGCGACGCCCCGCCGACCAGCCCGCCGTCAATGTTCGGCTTGGCCATCAGGCCCTCGACGTTGTCCGCCTTCACGCTGCCACCGTACAGCACGCGCATCCCCTCGGCCACGTCGGCGCCGACCATCTCGGCCACGGTCGCGCGAACGATGCCGCAGATGCGGTCGGCCTCGTCGGCGTCACAGACCTCGCCCGTGCCGATGGCCCACACGGGCTCATAGGCGATGACCATCTTCGCCGCATCCTCAGC
The DNA here is from genome assembly GCA_964653205.1 of uncultured Armatimonadia bacterium. GTDB lineage: Bacteria > Armatimonadota > Zipacnadia > Zipacnadales > UBA11051 > JAJFUB01. The sequence continues at coordinate 3,362 of CAZZDO010000487.1, forward strand.
GGAGAGGCCGTCGAGCATGGCCTTGACCTGCGCGGCCACGACGGCATCGGCCTGGCCGGCCTGGCGCTCGCTGAGCAGCTCACCGCAACACACGATGGGCTTGAGCCCGGCCTTCAGCGCCTGCTTCGTCTTGGCGTTGACGGTCGCATCGCTGTCGCCGAAGTACGCGACATGGGCGTCGGTCCAGCCGTCTTCGAGCTTGCCGAACCGGCCGCGCCGCTCGGAGTGGCCGATGATGACCCATTGCGCGCCGGTGGACAGGATCATCGCGGCGGAGATTTCGCCGGTGTACGCGCCGCTGTCGGCCCAGAACATGTTCTGGGCGGCGACCCCGACCGGTGAGTCCTTGGTGCAACCGACGACGGTCGTCAGGGCCGTGGCGGGCACGCCCAGCACGACTTCGGCCTGCCCCGGGCAGCCCATGTTCTCCACGACGCCGCAGGCGAGCTTGCAGGCCTCCGCGTTGTCGCAGTTCATCTTCCAGTTACCGGCCATGATTGGCTTGCGCATGTG
>CAZZDO010000488.1:0-3868 GCA_964653205.1 uncultured Armatimonadia bacterium
CGGGGGCGCGATAAATCGCGCCGCTACGGGGGTCGCGCTGGCGGTGCCGGTGGACCAGCCGCGGATGTTCCGGACGGCCTACGATGCGGTGAGCCAGCGGCTGGAGATCGTGTATGACTTCGCGCTGTCGGGGCTGACGCGCGCGCCGTACCAGGCCAGCTTCGAGTTCGACCTGTATGCGTGCGATGCGGCGTGGGGGATGCGCAGCGGCCTGCAGCGGTACTACGCGCTGTACCCCGAACCGTTCAAGGTTCACATCTCACGGCAGGGGCAGTGGATGGCGTTCAACCGGCTGTCGGAGATAGACAACGCGAACGAGTTCGGGTTCGGGTTGCAGGAGGGCGCGCCCGAGCCGCAGTACGACGACAAGATCGGCGTGCTGGATTGCACGTACTACACCCATGCGGGGATGGGCGCGAACTTGCCCAAGCCCTACGACCCGGAAAAGGACCCGCTGCCGCCGTACGAGGAGCAGGTGAAGGCCGTCAACGAGGCCTTCAAGCGGAGCATGGGGCAGGAGGGCGTGTACGACCTGGTCGGCACGCGCAAGCCTGACGGGAAGCTGGCGGTGGAGAAGTGGGTGGTGTATGCGCACCTGATCGCGCAGTTCAACCTGGACCCGGACTTGCCGTGGGGGAAGTGGTTGGTCGAGCGCACCATCAAGAACACCGAGGGCATCAAGGAGCGGACGGGCGGGGACCTGGACGGCTACTACTATGACGGACTGACCAGCGGGCTGAACTACAACCGGGATCACTTCGCGACGACCGACACGCCGCTCTTGTGGGACCCGGCGCACGGGCAGGCGTTCCTGAACAACTTCTATTCCTCGGTCGAGTTTGCGCGGGCGACGGCGGAGTTGCTGCGGCCGCGCGGGCAGATCACGATGATGAACGGCGGCATGAGCGAGAGCTTCTATGTGGTGCCGTGGCTGGATGTACTGGGGGCCGAGACGGGGCTGATCATCCCGCGGTCGGGGTTCAACTTCGTGCGCGCGAGCCTGCACCACAAGCCGTTCCTGACGCTCTTGAAGGGCAACTACGAGCAGAAGATCGGCAACGCGGAGATGGAGCTGTTCATGAAGCGGTGCCTGGCCTACGGGGTGTACCCCGGGTTCTTCGACTGGCCGCCCAGTGGGCTGGGGCCGGGCGGGCAGTACTGGAACCACCCGGCGTACTACGAGCGCGACCGCGACCTGTTCCGTAAGTACCAGCCGCTGTGCCGGGCGCTGGCGCTGGCCGGGTGGGAGCCCATGACTCACGCGGTCAGCTCCGACCCGAACGTGTTCGTGGAGCGGTTCGGCTTCAAGGACGTGGTGTGGCTGACGCTGCTCAACGAACGGCCGCAGGCCTTCCCGACGACGCTGACGGTGGACGCGAAGGCGCTGGGGCTGGAGACCAAGGGGCTGCGGATTACGGAGATCACGAGCGGGATGACGCTTGTCCCTCACCCCCTTCCCCTCTCGGCGGTCGCCGTCGGCGACCGCATGGGGGAGAGGGGGGAACGACCTCTGTTACTCAAGCTGACGGTGCCGCCCGAGGGCGTGATGGTGGTGCAGATGGGGAGCCCGGCGGCAGTGGCGGCGTGGCATCTGGGGCAGGCGGAGGAGACCGTGGCCGACGGGCTGGTGCAGCGCGGCGTGGATGCGGACAAGCCGCCGCTGCTGGTGCACTGGCGACCGACCGGCCTGGGCTACGACCGCGAGACGACAGCGGAGGGCAGCCAGGTCGTCTTCCATGCGGGCAAGGGCGAGTGCGGCATGAAGCAGTGGGTGATGCTGTTTCAGAGCGCGCCGGCGCCGCTGAAGCTGAAGGCGCGGGTGGCGGGGACGGGCTTCAACAACGGCGGGGACGGGGCGCGGCTGCGCTGCCGCCTGGCGTGGGTCACGCCGAGCTACACGCACTACGAGACGCAGGACTTCCCGCTCCCGAGCGTGGACGGGACGTGGCGGGACGTGGAGTTTGAGATCAAGTCCGAACAGGCGCTGCGCTCCATTGAGCTGATGCCCAACATCACCGGCAAGGCGAAGGGTGACCTGAAGATCGCGGCGCTGTCCATCACCGATCCGGGCGGGCATGAGTATGTCGTGGACCCGCAGTTCGCGCAGTGGTACGAGCCCTTCCCGGCGGCGCTGCGCGAGGGCGTCGAGGCGAAGATGACGGCGCTGAAGCAGGGGCTGGCGGGGCTGGAGGCCAAGGCCGCCGGCCTGGGCACGCCGGCGTTCCGGCAGGCGCTGGGCGGGCTGTTCGCCGCCTGCAAGCAGGCTGAGCAGATGATCGCGCAGGCCAAGGCGGAGAACGGGGCGCGGCGGGTGGTGCGCGACCTGGACACGGTCAAGACGCACCTGAGCTACGTGACGCTGGCCTCGTACAACATGGCGACACCGTCGCTGGCGGGTCCGAGCACGGCCGCGCCGGGCGATACCGTGGCGCTGAAGCTCGTGGCGCCCGCGGGGGGCGCGGGCCTGCCGCCGACGCGGTCGGAGTTGCAGTCGGACCTGAAGATCATCCCGCAGACCGGGGGCGGGGCCGTGACCATTCCGGCCAGCGCCCAGCCCGGCGACAGCTTCGTGGTCAACGGGCTGCTGCACCTGGGCAAGGCCGGGCAGGAGGCGACGTTGCGGACGACCCACACCGTTCGCGTGGTGGAGCCGCTGGCGCTGGCGCTCAAGAGCGAGGGCTTCGACGCGACGACGGGCGCGGCGCGGCTGAAGGTGACCGTGCGCAACAACCACCTGACCGGCGTGGCGGCGCAGCTGGCGCTGTCGGCGCCGGCGGGGTGGAGCGCGGGCGGGGCGAAGGCCCTGCGCCTGCCGGCCAATGCGGAGACGAGCACGGAGGTCGTCGTGGCGCCCGAGGGCCAGGCGGTGGCCGGGCCGGTGGAAATCACCGCCCGCGTCAGCGCCAGCAAGGACGCGGCGCAGGGACGGCTGGTCATGCTCTACATCCCGCCGCAGGCCAACCTGCTGCCCAACCCCGGCTTCGAGGAGGGGCTGAAGCCATGGGCGGCCGCCGCGACGGACAGCATCCTGCTGGACACGCAGGTGTTCCGCAGCGGCAAGCAGTCCCTCTGCTTCAACAACCCGACGCGGCGCGACACGCAAGCCAGCGCCAGCGTGACCCTCAACCAGAAGCAGCCGACGCCGATCCTGGTGCAGGCCTCGTCAAAGGCCGAGACCGTCGAGGGCCAGCCGGGCAAGGGCTACAGCCTGTACGTGGACATCTACTACACCGACGGCACACCGTGGTATGGCAACACCCGCGACTTCCAGACCGGCACGACCGACTGGCAACTGGGCGAGCTGTACCTGGAGCCCGCGAAGCCGATCCGCAATGTGAACGTGTACCTCCTGCTGCGGGGCAAGAGCGGGAAGGCGTGGTTCGATGAGATCGCTGTGATGGAAGACCCGCGGCGGCAGGGGAACATCGCCCGCGAGGCCAAGGCCGCGGTGGACAGCAGCTACAGCGGCTACGACGCCAGCCCGGTCAATGACGGGATCATCATCGGCGAGGGGTTGCACTGGACGAAGGAGGCGTGGGCGTCGGCCGAGACCGAGGGCGAGCATTTCATCGAGCTGACCTTCCCGCAGGCGGTGAGCGTCAGCCGCGCGATGGTGTACTGGTCGCTGGACGCGGGCCTTCCGCGCACGTCGGCGGAGGTGGCGTGGCAGGTGTTCGAGGGCGGGACGTGGCGGACGCTGAAGACGGTCAAGAGCTCGCAGCCGTCGCCGCAGACGGAGATCAAGCTCGACGCGCCCGTGCAAGGGGAGCGGTTCCGGCTGCTGCAGCCGAAAGGGAAGGGACCGGCGGGGCGGGGGAACTTGATGTGGGTGCGGGAGGTGGAGGTGTTCTGACGGCACCCACCCCCG
>CAZZDO010000489.1:0-3858 GCA_964653205.1 uncultured Armatimonadia bacterium
CCCGCAGCCACGCCAGCACCCCGGCAAACGCCGTCGGCGGCGCCGCCTCCAGCGTCGTCTCCTCGCCCGTCACCGGGTGCCGGAACGTGATCCGCCCCGCATGCAGCGCCTGCCCGGGCAGGGCCTTCAGCAGCGCCAGCAGTCCCTCCGGCTCCTCCGCGTCGCGCACGGGGTCGCCGTAGGCGGGATCGCCCATGATCGGGCAGCCGAGGTGCTGGAGGTGCACGCGGATCTGGTGCGTGCGGCCCGTCTCGAGCAGACAGCGCACGAGCGCCGCCTCGCGCCGCCGCGGGCGCTCGCCCGGCGCGGGCGTCCACGACCACGCGAACTGCTCCGCCGTCTCGTAGTGGGTGATCGCCTCACGCCCTCTCCCCCATTCCTGGACGGCCATCATCGTCCGGTGCTGCGGGTGCCGGCCGAAACCGGTGCGGATCGTGCCCTGCGGCGGCTGCGGGTGGCCCCACACGAGCGCCTGGTATTCGCGCCGGGCGGCGTGGGCCTCGACCTGCCGGCTCAACGCCGCGTGGGTGCCATCGGTCTTGGCCACCAGCAGCAGCCCCGACGTGTGCTGGTCGAGCCGGTGCACGATCCCGGGGCGGATGTCGTCACTGCCGGAACTGAGACGGCAGTGCGCCAGCAGCGCGTTGACGAGCGTCCCCTGCTGGTGCCCTCGCGCTGGATGCACGACCATCTCGGCCGGCTTGTTGACCACCAGTAGCTGCTCGTCCTCGTAGACGATTTCGAGGGGGATGTCTTCAGGCTGCAAGTCCAGGGGGGGCTCAACGGCCCCGCCTACGGTCAGCCGCTGCCCCGCCGCCGGCTTGTCGGAGGCCCTGGCCTGAGCGCCATCGAGCAGCACCAGCCCGTCCTTGATGAGCCGCTGGACGGCGCTGCGGGTCATGTCCGGCAGGAGTTGCGCCAGCACCCGGTCCAGCCGCTCGCCGGCCAGCGCGTCGGGTACGGTGAACTCGCGAGTGGGGGTCATGGCTTCGCTTTGAGGGACGGCTTGCTGGCCGGGGTCTCGTCCGGAGGCGGCGCGGCCCGCCGCCAGGTCAGCGCGATGGTCAGCACTGACGCCGCGAAAATGGCCAGGGAGGCCAACTGGGCGACCGTCAGCCAGGGCACGCTGTGGAGCAGGCGGCCCGTGGCGCCGGCGCGGGTGAACTCCGCCAGGAAGCGGTAGACGGAGTAGAGCGCGAAGTAAGCCAGCAGCAGATGGCCGTGGCGCGGGAAGCGGCCGCGCAGCTTGAGCAGGATCACGAAGATTGCCAGCGAGGCCAGGGCCGCGTAGAGCTGCGTCGGGTGAACCGGCACGTTGGGCAGTTCGCCGTGGGGGAACTTCATGGCCCACGGCAGATGGCTCTCGTGCCCGTGGCAGCAGCCGTTGAGAAAGCACCCGATGCGGGCGAACACATAGCCCAGGGCGATGCCCGGCGCCCCGACGTCGGCGATGGCCAGGAACGACTTGCGCCGCAGGCGGGCGAAGATCATGGCCGCCAGCAGGGCCCCGAGCAGCCCGCCGTGGAACGACAGCCCGCCCTCCCAGACATTCGCCAGCCGGTCCAGATGGCTCCCGTAGTGCCCCCAGTCCAGCACCACGAACAGCACGCGCGCGCCGATCACGGCGCCGACGAGACAGTACAGCGAGAAGTCCAGGCATTCCGCGGGGGTGATGACCTTGCGGTTGCCGCAGCGGGCCATGTAGAACGTGCCGACGGCGAAGGCGACCACCAGCATCGTCCCCCACGCCTTGATCTTCACGGGCCCGAAGTGGTTGACGAGAAAGAACACGAGCACGGCGATGGCCGCCGCCGGCACGAGGGCGATCAGCGCCCGTACCAGCGTCACCGGCTTGCCCCCGCCCCAACGCTGCTCACCCACCAGCCACAAAAGCGCAAGCCCGTACGTCACGACGAGGATGAGGGGGAGAACCAGAGGGCTCCAGGGACCGAAGGCGAGCAGTTCCGGGCACACTAGGCATCATCCTCGGCGGCAGCGGCGCTGCTCTCAACCGGCGGTGGCTCGTCGGGCCGACGTAGCGTGTGCCACAGGAGCAGAAACGCCCCCACCACGACACAGGCGTCGGCGAAGTTGAAGACCGGCCAGAAGCTCAGATCAATGAAATCAGTCACGTGACCCAGGCGCACGCGGTCAATCATGTTGCCCAGCGCCCCACCGACGACCAGGGCCAGCGCCCAGCCCACCAGCGGGCTCTGCCGAGCGTAGCGGCTCCCCCAGATGAGCAGCGCGACAATGCACAGGGCCGCCAGGGCCGGTAGGGCCTTCCCCCCGCGGGCCCACAGCCCGAAGGCCATTCCGCTGTTGTGCGTGTACTTCAGTTGCAGGAACGAACACACGCGGACGGTGTCGCCGAGGTGCAGGTGGGTGACGACCAGCCACTTGGACAATTGGTCCACGGCCACGACCAAGGTGGCCGCCGCCACGATCAGCACCCGCCGGGACCGCCCCGTATCGGCCCGGCTAACACCGGGCGCCTCGGTCGGTGAAGTCATTAGCCCGCCAGACGCTTGCGGCACTCGGCGCACATCGAAGCCCACGGCAGGAAGTCGAGGCGGTTCTTCGCGATGTTCTTGCCGCACGAGTCGCACACCCCGTACGTCCCCTTCTCGATCTTGCCGAAGGCGTGCTCCACATGGGCCAGCAGGTCGCGGAAGTTCTCGCCAATGGCCATGGCCTGGGTGCGCTCGAGGGTATCGGAAGCGGCGTCGCCGCCGGGCTCATCGAAATCCTCGGCCGAGACCTGCGAGTCGAGGCGGTCGCGGCCGGCGGTGCGGTCGTCAATGCGCCGAATCTGGTCCAGCAGCCGCTCCTTTTCCGCCTCCAGCGCCTCGCGGTACTTATTGACATCCAGCTTGCGTTTCTGAGCCACGGAGAAGTCCTCCTGTTGTGATGCCTGCGGCCACGTGTCAACGACTAGGGGGCGAGCGCGCGGACGTTGGCGGCGCAGCGGGCGCATAGGGTCGGATGTTCATCGTCCTCGCCCACGGAGGGCAGCACCATCCAGCAGCGACCACACTTGTCGCCCTCGCTACGCCAGGCAGTGGCAACAAACGTACCAAACGTGGCGAGCACGCTGACGTTCGCCGCGACGTCCGCAGGCAACATCCTGAGATGTGGCTCCTCCGTAGTTTCGACTGTCACCGATGAGACGCCCATCAGTGTCGCCAACTGCAGTTCGGATCCCTGTGAGCATTTCTGAAGGGCCTCTGCCCCCTCGGCGGGAACCTGAAGCTTGACCGTTGCCTCCTGGGGGTTGTCGCAGACACCGTTCTTCTTGAGCATCTCCAGGACCATGAGTACGCCGTCGCGCACCTGAGTGACGATGCCCCACCGCTCCTCCAGCGCTCCTTCACGCCACTCCGCCGGAGGCTCAGGCCAGTCGGCTAGCTGCACACTCACCGGCAGACGCTCGTCCAGCTTGCGGCAGTGTTGCCAGATCTCCTCGGACGTGAACGTCAGCACCGGCGCGATGATCTTCACGAGCACCATGAGAATCTCCCACAGTGCCGTCTGCGCCGAGCGGCGCACCTGCGAATCGGGAAGCTCCGTATACAACCGATCCTTGAGGACATTCAGGTAGAACGCGCTCAGGTCCGTCGCGCAGAAGGCGTGCACCTCGTGGTAGAACAGGTGCAGGCTCCAGTTGTCGAAGGCCTCAGTCATCCGCCCGCACAGCCAGTGCAGCCGGCCGAGTGCCCAGCGGTCCACCTCCAGCATATCCGCGTACGCGACCGCATCGGTGGCCGGGTTGAAGTCCGCCAGGTTCTGCAGCATGAAGCGGCAGGTGAAGCGGATCTTCTTGTAGGCGTCGGCGACCTGCTCGTAGATGCTCTCGGC
>CAZZDO010000490.1:0-3844 GCA_964653205.1 uncultured Armatimonadia bacterium
GCATGGCGCAGGTGCGAGTGACGCGATAGCATCGGGCGGGGCTCCGGTGCGAGCCGGGGCCCTGCCTTCGGCAGCTTAGGCAATACCACGAGGTGACAAGATGAAGCGGGTCGCGATCCTGTGTCTGGCCACGACGGCGTGCTTGGCGTTGATGATGCTCAGCGGCTGCTCCGGCGGTGGCGGCGGCGGCGTCATTGGGCCCACGGGACTGGGGAGTGTGTCCGGTCGCGTGCTGGCGGGCCTCGAGAACCCGGTGGGTTTTGGCAACGTGGAGATATCTCTGCAGACCCAGACGGTGCCGCCGGTGGTCGTGGCGACGGGTCTGAGCAACGCCAACGGGTTCTTCACGGTGGCGAATGTCCCGCCGGGAACGTATGACGTCATCATTGACCCGGATCCGGACAACACGGGCAACGGGTTCGTGGTGCCACCCAACGCGCCCCAGATCACGGTGACGGTCCTGGCCGATCAGGACACCGACCTGCCCAATGACATCACTGTGGTGGATGAGAACGACCTGCCGCCCGAGCCGCCCGCGGCCCCCTGACCCTCTGGTGACACAAACTCCGCAACGCCGTCCTGCGCCAGGACGGCGTTGCGCTGTTGAGACACGCATGATGCGAACCTTATCCCTCATCGCTCTGTTGCTGATCGCCGTCGGTCCGCTGGCGGCGGAAGACTGGCCGAGCTTTCGCCATGACGCGGCGCGCACCGGCGTGTCAGCGGACGCATGGGCGCCCCACGACCTGCAGGTCGTGTGGACAACGACCGTGGACGACGAGAGCGTGGACGCCTCTCCAGCCGTGGTCGGCGGACGCGTGTACGTGGGGACCGCGCTCGGCGCGGTGGTGTGCCTGAACGCGGCGGATGGCGCCATCGTCTGGCGGGCCCAGACCGGGGGGGCCGTCATGTCCTCGCCGGCGGTGGCCAGCGACCGTCTCTTCGTGGGGTCGGCCGACCGGTGTCTCTATGCCTTCAGTCTCGCGGACGGGAAGCAGCTCTGGCGGGTGCGCACGCGGGGGGCCGTCGTCGCCTCGCCCCTGGTCATGGGGGAGCGGGTCTTCTGCGGCAGCATGGACGGGACGTTCCGTTGCCTCAGCGCCGCCGACGGCCGGGAACTATGGCGGACGCGCGAACAGGGGCCCGTCAGCGCGGCCGCTGCCGGGGCGAGCGACGTGGTCTTCCTCGGCGACGAGGCCGGGGGCCTCGCGGCACGGGCGGCGCAGGACGGCAAGGCGCTGTGGAGCACCCGGGTGCCGGGCGGCGTCGTGGCTGCGCCGTGTGTGAGCGGAGATCGCGTGATCGTGCCGGTGATGTCGCCGACCGCGCTGTCGCCGCCGGAGATCCGCTGCCTGCTGGTGTTGGACCGCCAGACCGGCCAGGAAGTTTGGTCGCTCAAGAAGGCTTCCTCGGTGCTGCACACCCCCGTCACCGACGGCACGAACGTGTACTTCGCGACGGTGAGCGGCTACCTCTCGGAGACGGAATTGCTGGCCTTTGCGCTGGCTGACGGCACGCCGGGGTGGAAGCGGAAGCTGGGTGGCGTGGCGGACTCATCGCCGGCGCTGGCCGGCGGCGCGATCCTGTTCGGCAATCACGACGGGAACTTCTATCAGGTGAACGCGAGCACGGGCGAAGTCGCGCAGGCCTTGGCGCTGGAGGCGAAGATGTTCTCCAGCCCGGCGCTCGCGGAGGGGGCCGTGTACATCGGCCTGCAGGGGGGCAACGTCGTCTGCCTGAAGTAGGCTGACGCGACGATGGAGAAGACGACAGGGCCTCCCGCTGGTGCGGGAGGCCCTGTGTGATTCCAGTGCGGCGATGGCTCAGTAGTTCGGGCAGAACGGCTCGTAGTGCGCCTGCGGGTGCTGGCAGGCCGGGCAGAGCTGCGGGGCTTCCTTGCCCTCCATCACGCGGCCGCAGTTGCGGCAGCGCCACTTGATGGGTTCGGCGCGGGAGAAGACCTCGCCTTTCTCGACGCGCTCGGCGAGGATGTTGTAGCGCGCCTCGTGCTCAGCCTCGACGGCGGCGATCTGCGTGAAGGAGTTGGCGATGTCGGTGAAGCCCTCCTCCCTGGCGATGCGGGCGGCTTCCGGGTAGATGCTGCCCCACTCCGCCTTCTCGCCCGCCGCGGCGGCCTTCAGGTTGGCCAGCGTGTCGCCGATGACGCCGGCCGGGTACATCGCGGTGATCTCGACGTCCCCGCCCTCGAGGTACTTGAAGAAGACCTTCGCGTGCTCCTTCTCGTTGTTGGCGGTGTCCTCGAAGAGCGCGCTGATCTGCTCGTACCCCTCCTTCTTGGCAACGCTCGCGAAATAGGTGTAACGGTTGCGCGCCTGCGACTCGCCGGCGAATGACGCCAGCAGGTTCTTCTCGGTCTGTGACCCCTTAAGACTAGCCATGTCTGTCCTCCTCGTCGTAACGGAATGGCCGGTCGTTCACCGGCCGCGATGGCAATTCCTGCCAGAGCATAACATATTTACGCATTGTCTGAGAAGTAGCGCCCGAGCTTGGCGTGGTCGCGCACCGGGGCGGCGTCCCAGTGGGCCCAGCGCTGCAGGTACTGCTCCACGGAGTCGGCCTCGGCCCAGAACCGGTACTCTTCGGCGGCGATGATCGCTTCGGCGTAGCAGGCGAATTCGACGTAGCCCTCTTCGCGCTGCAAATCAATCGGAGCGAGGTCCGCACTACTAAACGCCCGCACGTGCATGATGGTTTCCGCGCCGGGGGCGAAGCGGAAGACCTTGGTGATGTGGGGGAAGGCGATGATGCAGCCGAGGCCCTCGACTGGCACACTCGCCAGCGCCTTCAGGAGCGCCTCGCGGCTGCGGCCGCACCGGTCCCACTCGTAGCGCTCCGGCTGGCTGCGGCCGACGATGTCCACGTAGTAGACCTTGAAGACGTGCGGGCCCTGGCGGTAGACGGCCTGGTCGGCGGGGCGGGCGTCGTAGGTGTTCGCGGGCTTGATGGGGTCCATCGGCGGCTCCGTAGGAGAAGTGGTGGTTGCCAGTTCGCCGTGAGGACGACGAAACCTGCGGGCAGGTGTGGACCGACCGGAGGCGAAGCTACTGCCGTTTGCGGCGCCGCCCGCCAGAGAGGGAAGCCATGAGGCCTGACAAGCGTGAGATGCTGAGCCTGCTCCAGACCATGCTGCGCATCCGGGAGTTCGAGCACCGGCTCGGGAAGTACTACAACTACCGCGCCTATTTCGAGAAGACCATCAGCCGGCAGGAGAGCGAGCGCACCGAGGCGCTGCTCACCAGCACGCTGTACGACTTCGCCAGCTCGGGGATGATCGGCGGCGCGGTGCACCTGTACGTGGGCATGGAGGCCGTGGCGACGGGCGTGTGCGCGCACCTGCGCGACGACGACTACGTGACCGGCTCGCACCGCGGGCATGGGCACTTCATTGCCAAGGGCGGGAGCGTGAGCGCGGCGCTGGCGGAGCTGATGGGGCGCAGTGGGGGGTGCTCGCACGGCTATGGCGGCTCGATGCACCTGTTCGACCCGCGCAAGGGGTTCCTGGGCGGGAACGGGATCATCGGGGCGCAGATTCCGCTGGCGCTGGGGCCCGCCTTCGCCGCGAAGTACCACGGCGCCGACGGCGTATCGGCCACGTTCTTCGGCGACGGGGGAGCCAACCAGGGCACGCTGTACGAGTCCATGAACCTCGCGGCGCTGTGGAAGCTCCCGGTGCTGTTCGTGTGCGAGAACAACCTGTACGCGGCGACGACGCCGCAGCGCATCTCGTCGGCGCTGCCGGACCTGGCGCCGCGCGCCGAGGGCTTCGGGATGCCCGGCGTGATCGTGGACGGGCAGGATGTGCTGGCGGTGTACGAGGTCTGTC
>CAZZDO010000491.1:0-3828 GCA_964653205.1 uncultured Armatimonadia bacterium
CACCCGACATTTCTACTTTGGTACGACCCGACATTATCACTTTGGCGCTACACGCGTCTTGTCTTGGCCGGGCCGAAAGGGTACAATCTGCGCCTTCAGTGAACCCCCGCTAGCGACCGGGCGTTGCCGCCTTCCCGCGGCGCCCCGTGGTGTCCATTCCAGGAGGTTGCCGCATGGCCAATCCCATCCCCGTCATGAAGTTCGGCGGCGTCACCCTGCAAGGGCTCAACCGCTTCGGTCCGGATGAAGGCCGCCTGCTCGAAGAGGCCCTGCGCCAGGAGAATCTCAACGACATGTACCGGCTGCTGGCGCAACGGCGCAACTTGGCCCGCGCCCAGCGCCTCCGCGAGGTTGCCGAGGACTTCATCCTGCCTTGCTGCAAGAACGGGACGCCCCCGGTCGTGGTCGTGTCCGCCTTTGACTGGGCGACCGACAAGCTCGAGCAACTCGCCGCCTCCCTGTCCGCCAGCCCCGACCCGCGCGAATACGCCCGGCTCCTGATGTCCGGGGAGCTACGCGCCAACGCGGCCCTGGCCATCGCGCTGGCCGAGGAGGGCCATGCGGCCCGGTCCCTCACCGGCCGCGAAGCCGGCATCGTCACCGACAAGCGCCACGTGGGCGCCCTCGTCGAGCATGTCGAGATTGGCTACGTCACCGAACTCCTCGAACGCAACATCATCCCGGTCGTGGCGGGCTTCCAGGGCTACTACCGCGACGACGACGAAGGGCGCGATGAGGTGTCCATCCTCGGGCGCGGCGGCTCGAACCTCACCGCCGTGGCGCTGGCCGATGCCCTGGCCCAGACCGAGTGCACCATGTTCACCAACGTGGACGGCATCTACACCAAGGACCCCAACACGTACGACGACGCCGAGAAGCTGTCCGAAGTCACGGCGAGCGAGCTGCTGAAGTGGAGCCCCTTCCCGCAGGTCATTCAGAAGGAAGCCGTGCTCTATGCCTGCGAGCGCGGCGTGGACATCTGGATCCGCGATAGCTTCGACGCCAACATTCCGGGCACGCTGATCCGCTGCCGCGAGTAGCGGCACGATTTATCGCGCCCAAGCGCCATGAATGGCGCCACCACAGCCACCTCGGAGCCTCCCATGCGCACTGAATCGCTCGACTTCCTCCGCCAGCTCATCGAGACCCCGTCGCCCTCGGGCTTCGAGCAACCCGCCCAGCGCCTGGTGCGGCACTACGTCGCGCCGTACGCCGACGAGGTCCGCACCGACGTGCACGGCAACGTCATCGCCGTCAAGAACCCCGAGGGCACCCCGCGGGTGATGCTGGCCGGCCACTGCGACCAGATCGGCATGATGATCCAGCACATCAGCGAGGACGGCTATCTGTACTTCGCCGCCGTCGGTGGCATTGACGCCGCGGTCATGGCCGGCATCCCCGTTGTGGTCCACAACGAGCGCGGCCCTGTCATCGGGGTCATCGGCCGCAAGCCCATCCACCTGCTCAAGGCCGAGGAGCGCGACAAGCCCAAGCTCGACCTGTCGGACATGTTCATTGACATCGGCGCCAAGGACAAGGAGGATGCCCAGAGCAGGGCTGAGATCGGCGACTGCGCCACCTTCCATCTGCACATGGACACGCTGATGAACGATCTCGTCGCCGGCCCCGGCTTTGACGACAAGGTTGGCTCCTTCGCCGTCTGCGAAGCCCTGCGGCTCATCGGCGACAGGAAGCTCAGTTGCGCCGTCTACGCCGTCTCAACGGTCCAGGAAGAGCTGGGGCTGCGCGGCGCGCGCACCGCGGCCTTCGGCATTGACCCGCAAGTCGGCATCGCCGTGGACGTGACGCACGGCACGGACTACCCCGGCTGCGACTGCAAGAAGACCGGCGAGTGCAAGCTGGGGCAGGGCCCGACCATCGCCCGCGGCCCGAACATCAACCCCGTGCTGCGCAAGCTGATGCAGGAGACGGCGACCAAGAAGAAGATCCCATGGCAGCCCGAGCCCGAGCCCCGCGCCACCGGCACCGACGCCAACAGCATCCAGATCAGCCGCGCCGGCGTCGCCACCGGCCTCGTCTCCATCCCCAACCGCTACATGCACACGCCGGTGGAGATCGTGCACCTGGAGGACCTGGAGAACGCGGCGAAGCTGCTGGCCGAGACCTGTCTGAAGATCAAGTCCGACGCGGACTTCACGCCGCTGTAGGAGCCGTTGCAGTTACTGGGACCGCGGGCTTCCAGCCCGCACGAGTCACGGCGCGCGGGCTGGAAGCCCGCGGTCCCGGTTACGACACGACAACGCCATGCCCCACCTCTCTCCCCTGCCCCGCGACTTCTACCTCCAGCCCACGCCGCAGGTCGCGCGTGGGCTGTTGGGCAGCCTGCTCGTCCACGAGACGGCTGAGGGCCCTGTCGGCGGCATCATTGTCGAGACCGAGGCCTATCTCTGCGCCGAAGACCCCGCCTGTCACGCCGCGCGCGGCCGCACGAAGCGCAATGAGGCCATGTTCGGGCCGCCGGGACATGCCTACGTCTACCGCATCCACCAGGTCTTCTGCCTCAACGCCGTGACAGCCCCCGAAGACGTGGCCGAGGCCGTGCTTTTGCGCGCGCTGGAGCCCACCATCGGTGTAGACCTCATGCGCCGACGACGCGGGGTCCACGCCCTGAAGGACTTGTGCTCCGGGCCGGGGAAGATATGCAAGGCGCTTGGGCTGACGCTGGCCGACAACGGGATATCCCTGCTGGAGCCGCCCTTGTACGCGTGCCGCGTGCCTGTACCGGAACGCGTAGGCGCGTCGGTCCCCGACGCGCACATCGTCCAGACCACCCGTGTCGGCATCCACCCCGACAAGGGGGCCGAACTGCCCCTGCGTTTCTACCTGGGCACCAGCCCATTCATCTCACGCCGTTAGGCGGCTCTACAGAGCCGCAGGAGGACTGTCGCATGATGAAGATTGCCTTCATGACGTTCGCCACACCCGAACTGGACCTCAACCAGGTTCTGACCGCCGCCATTCGCTACGGCTACGACTCCGTCGAGCCGCGCGCGGAAGCCGGCCACAAGCATGGCGTGGAGCTGGACACGACCAAGAAGCAGCGCAAGGAGATCAAGGCCGCCTTCGCCGACACCGGCGTGGACCTGTGCTGCATCGCCACCTCCCGCACGTACGCCATGGCCGAGGCCGACAAGCGCGCCGAGAGCGTCGAGCTGACGAAGCGCTACATTGATCTGGCGGCCGATTGCGGCGCCCCGTGCATCCGCGTCTTTGGCGGCGGCACGCCCGCCGGCGCCGACTATGCCGAGGTGAAGAAGTACGTCGCCGCGGCGCTGCACGAGTGCGCCGAGCATGCCAAAGGCAGCGGCGTGTGGGTGTGCATCGAGACCCACGATTCGTACTGCAACGCCCACGACCTGGCCGATGTCGTCAAGTGGGCCGACAGCCCGCAAGCCATGATCAACTGGGACATCATGCACCCCTGCACGGCCGGCCTGGCCATCCCCGAAGCGTTCGAAGCCGTCAAGCCCTTCGTCAAGCACTGCCACGCCCACGACGGTACGCGGCCCGACCCGACCAAGGGCTGGGACCTCGCGCCCATGGGCACGGGGCAGATTGACCACGCCGAGGCGATGCGGTTGCTGGCGACGATCAACTACGAGGGTGCGATCTCGGGGGAATGGATCAACTGGCAGCCGTACGAGGAGATGCTCCCCCGCGAGGCCGCAGTGCTCCGCGACTTCCGCAGTAAGGCATACGGAGGGTAGAGGGGGAAGGGTTGAGGGTAAGGGGTACCGACAACGGCGCCTCCCGCAACCATGCAGGAGGCGCCGTGTTGTTTGCCGTTGTCGTTAACCCAATTCCCAA
>CAZZDO010000492.1:0-3818 GCA_964653205.1 uncultured Armatimonadia bacterium
GTGCCGCGGTCCTGGCTGTCGCATTCGAGCAGGCCCAACTCGCCGACCAGGCGGATGCCCTGGTTGACGACGGCCTCGAACTCGTACGGCAGGATCCACGAGTTGTCGAACGCGACCGTCGCGCCGTTGTCGAAGAGGACCTTCGAGGAGATGGAATCATAGGTGTCCACGCCGAGGCTCGACAGCCGCCCCTTGGCGCCGGTGGCCCACACGGCGACGCCGTTGGCGCCCATCAGGAAGCGGGCGAGATCGAAGAAGTGGATGCCCAGGAACCAGCCCGGCGACGACTTGCCCGCCCAGCCCGGGAACCAGTCCTTGGGGACCTCGATGCGGTCCTCCATGTGACTGTAGCCGTACTGGATCTTGCCCAGATCGCCCGCGTCAATCTTCTGCTTCATGGCGATGTGATACTCGTCGTACCGCTTGTGGAAGTCCACCTGCAGCAGGACGTCGTTCCTGGCCGCGGCCTCGGTCATCTCAATGCAGCCCTCGACCGTCACGTCCAGCGGCTTTTCGCAGAGCATGTGCACGCCCTGCTCGGCGCAGTGCATCACGATGTCGTGGTGGAAGGGGTCCGGGGTGACGATGGTGACGCCATCCAGGTTCTCCTTCTCGATCATCTCTTTGTAGTCTTTGTACGGCTTGAAGGTGAACTCCTGGGCGCGCTCCTCGAGCAATTGCTCGTTGAGGTCGGCCGCCGCGACGAGTTCCGCCGCGCCGATGTAGCCGAGCTGCCGGAAGCAGCGCAGGTGGTTGATGCCGAACGTCCCGATGCCGATGACGCCGATGCGACACTTTGCCATGTCAAACAGCCTCCCTGAGGTGTTCAGAGTCTCAGTTGTTGAGTTGCGTACTTGCCGCGAGAACTGAGCGGTCAGTGTGAGTCGTTGCCGAACTGTAGCCACTGGTGGCGTACGTGGCGGAACGTGTAGTAGAGCGCCACGACGACGCCGAGGCGATGCAGCCACGGGAAGACCTGCCAGACCTTGCGCAGCGCCTTTGGGGTCTTGTAGCGCAGCACGCCGCTGAGGAGCAGCAGCACGACGCCGTAGCCGGCCAGGAAAGGCGGAGTATGCTCGAAGGCCAACTCCTGGTTCTGGACGAGCCGGCCGACATGGTGGGCTAGCGCCAACAACGCGCCGGACACGCCGCAGACCATGTGCAGGGCGCGGAGCCGCCGGCGCGACGGGTCATCCCAGCGCTTGCCGCGCACTTCGAAGCCCGCGAAGACGGCAAGGCCGGCGATGAGGGCCAGGCCTGCCAGACCCGTACCGGCGAGGCCGACATAGTGGACGCCGTCGTGCCAGGGCGAAGGGCTGTCCGTTTCGGCAGTGACCGCCGGGGCCGGTGCTGGTGTGGCCGGGACGGGCGCAGGAGGCTTGGGCACGGGCGGCGGAGCGGCCTCCGGGTGCCTCTCAGCCGGCGCCGCCTTGCCCTTCGCCACGTCCTGTCCCGCGCATCCGGCCGCGGCGAGCACCCAGAACAGCAAGAGCAGGAATGTGGCGGTCAGTCTGGACCGTCGCATGAAGTCCTCACTCGTGTCGCGCCGGGGCAAGCTGCTACCCACACCAGCGCGGGATGGCCAGCGCCAGGCCCTTCGCCGCGTCCATCAGGTCCTGGAACTTGATCTTCTCGTCGCGGCCGTGCGCCTCGCGGATGTCGCTGGGCCCGAACACAACCGTCGGGATGCCCGCCATCTTGGCGTACAGTGCGGCGTCGCACGAGACGTTCCAACCGTACACGTCGCTGGCCCGGCCGCACTCAGTGACGGCCCCGTGCAGCGTGGTCACGAACGGATGGTTCGGGTCAATCTCGTACGCGTCCTTCTTCAGCTTCGGGTAGGACAGCTCGAAGTGGCCTTTGAGCCACTCGTCGTCGCTGCGCATGACTGCCGCTTCGAGTTCCGCCCGCACCTGGGCGATGCTCTTGTTCGGCAGGAAGCCGACGCCACCTTCCAGGACGCACTCGTCGGGGACCTTCGAGGGCCACTGGCCGCTGTGGATCATGCCGAGGCAGACCTGCACGGGGTTGTCGTAGCGGTCGAACAGCGGGTTGCCGCGGCTCTCGGCGATGAGTTCGTTCTCGTACACGAGCATCCACTTGATGGCTTCCATCATCTTCTCGATGGCGTTGACGCCCTCGTGGCGGCGGCCCATGTGGGTGGAGATGCCCGTGGTCTTGGCGGTGAACCACACCGCGCCGCGGTTGGCCGGGAAGACGTTGAGGTCCGAGGCCTCGATGACGCAGCAGGCGTCGGCGTGGCAGCCTTGCCGAATGAGCGCCAGCGCGCCATTGCCGCCGGGCTCCTCCTCGATGACGAGCTGCAGCTCGATGTCGCCGGCGGGTTGGTAGCCGAGTTCCTTGAGCGCGCGCAGGGCGAGAATGCCGGAGATCTGGCAGCCCTTGCAGTCCGTTGCGCCGCGGCCCCAGACGTACTCGCCATCCCACCTGGGGGTGAAGCCGTCCCAGTCGTCGGCCGGGACGACGTCCGAGTGGCTCTGGATGATAAGGCTGCGGCCGTTGCCGCTGCCCTTCTGCACGCTCAGCAGGTTGTGGCGCCCCTCGTAGCTGCACTCCATCTCGTTGTGGCAGTAGTCGGGGTCGTCCATGATGCTGTCGGGGATCTCGCGGTACTCGGCGGGGAAGCCGAGGCTCTCGAGCAGGTCCTTCCAGTAGGCCTGCTGCTCCTGCTCGCAGCCCTGGACGCTGCGGAAGGGGATGGTCTCCATGAGCCAGCGGAGCGCGTCGTCGCGGTAGCTCTCGATTGTGTCGGCAATGGCCTGGCAACTGATCTCGGACATCGAATCACTTCCATGCTTGTTGTCTCGTCGGGTGTAGGAGCGCTCACCAGAGCGCGACCGGTCCGGCCCCATCGCGCTCTGGTGAGCGCTCCTACACCGGGCGACTACGTGTTGTGGACGACGCGCGCGCCCTCGGCGGTCGGTTCGAGAATCAACGTCCGGGCCTGCACGCCGGCCTCCAGGAACGTCTGGCACATGACGGCGGCGATGTCCTTCTCGTAGTGATCGGCGAAGGCCGCGACCGTCGGGCCCGAGCCGCTCAGGCACACGCCGTAGGCGCCCGAGCGCAGCGCCGCCTCGCGCACGCGCTCGAAGCCCGGCACGAGATGGGCGCGGTAGGGCTCGTGGAGCTTGTCGAGCATGCCGCACGCCAGGAACTCGTAGCGGCCGTCGAGGAACGCCGCGAGCGTCATCGCCACGTGCGCGACATTGTGCACGCCGTCGCCGTGCGGGATCTCCCGGGGCATGACCTTGCGCGCCGCCTCGGTGCTGACCTCGAAGTCGGGGATGGCGACGACGACCTTCAGGTCCGGCGGGGGCAGCGGCAAGCAACAAAGGCGCTCGTTGGCGCAGCAGACCGTCAGGCCGCCGTACAGCGCCGGGGCGACGTTGTCCGGATGCCCCTCGATCTTCGCCGCCACTTCCAGCAAGTCCTCGCGCGACAGGCCCAGCTCGAACAGGGCATCGGCCGCAACCAGCCCCGCCACGATGGCGGCGGAGCTGCTCCCCAGCCCGCGGGCCAGGGGGATGGCGTTGCGCTGACGCAGTCGCCAGCCGGGCGCCTTGACGCCATGCTCGTCGGCCAGCGTACGGGCGCTACGCAGCACGAGATGCGCGTCGTTGCGGGGCAACCTGTCGGCGCCCTCGCCCTCGACTGAGACGGTCGTCTCGTCCGCCAGGGCCAGCTCGATCTCATTGCAGAGATCGAGCGCCAGGCCCAGGCTGTCGAAGCCCGGGCCGAGGTTGGCGGTGGTGGCGGGAGCCTGCACGATGACCGAATCCATGGTAGCCTCGTGA
>CAZZDO010000493.1:0-1307 GCA_964653205.1 uncultured Armatimonadia bacterium
CCGCGGCGGACCGGTTCGAGTTCCTCGATGATCTCCATGGCGCGGATCTTCGGCGCGCCCGAGACCGTGCCCGCCGGGAACGTGGCGCGCAGGACATCGAACTGGTCCTTGTCGGCGCGCAGCTGGCCGATCACGTTGCTGACGATGTGCATGACATGCGAGTAGCGCTCGACCGTCATCAGCGCATCCACCTGCACCGTGCCCGGCTCGCACACGCGGCCGATGTCGTTGCGGTGCAGGTCCACCAGCATGATGTGTTCGGCGCGCTCCTTCTCGTCGGCCAGCAACTCGGCTTCGAGCGCGGCGTCATCCTCGGCGGTCTTGCCCCGGCGGCGCGTGCCGGCGATGGGCCGCGTGACGACATGCCCGGCGTCCTCGGTGACGAGAATCTCCGGCGAGGCGCCGATGATCTTCAGGTCGCCGAAGCTCAGGTAGAACATGTACGGCGAGGGGTTGATGGCCCGCAGGGCGCGGTAGAGATCGAAGGGATCGCCCTGCACCTTCGCGTGCAAGCGGTGGGCCAGTACGACCTGGATGGCGTCGCCGGCGGCGATGTACTCCTTGGCCTTCAGCACGGCCTCGCGGTGGCGGGCCTTGGTCATCGTCGAGGGCAGGGCCGAGGGGTCGTCGGGGATGGTGCGGGCGCGCGCGGCACGTGTCCCCGCCTCAAGACCCGCGGGCAGGGGCGCCGTCAGCACCGCCACGACCTCCTCGATGCGACGCACGGCGTCCCAGTACGCGGTCTGCGGGTCGTCGCCGATCTCGGCGTGGGCCATGACCCGCACGCGGTGCATGACGTGATCGAAGATGACGATGGTGCCGGCGAACATGAACTGGCTCTCGGGCAGGTCCAACTCGTCGGGGTTGGTGTCGGGCAGGTCCTCAAAGAAGCGGACCATGTCGTAGCCCAGGTAGCCCACGGCGCCGCCGCAGAATCTCTCCCAGCCGGGGAGGGGGACAAACTGGTAGGCGGCCAGTTGGCGCTTGAGTTCGTGGAGGGGGTCCTCGGTGTCCGGCAAGTCAATGGTGCGGGCGCTTCCGCCCTCGGTGATCGTCACCGTCCGCCCCTTGCTGCTGAAGGTCTTGACGGGGTTCACCGCCAGGTACGAATAGCGGGCGATGCTCTCCCCGCCGGCCACGCTTTCGAGCAGGAAGGCGTAGCCTGCGCTGGCGGCGCGAAGCTTGAGGAAGGCCGACACGGGGGTTTCCATGTCCGCCAGGATTTCGCGGTAGACGGGCACGAGGTTGCCCTCGGTCGCCCGGGTCATGAAGGTCTGCAGGTCGGGCGTATACATGCTGTGACTCCT
>CAZZDO010000493.1:1407-3818 GCA_964653205.1 uncultured Armatimonadia bacterium
GCGGCATTGCCGAGATGGGCCTCTCCAGGCCGGGCTCGGCGTGCGGAAGCTTGCTTCCGCCGGACGAAGGCAGCCTTGCTGCATGACGCCCGTGGCGTGGCGCGTGGGTTCGTCCCCGAACCCACGCCGTGCGGGTTCGGGGACGAACCCGCCTACGCGGTACGGCATGTTTGCGTCGGTGCGCACCGACAAGGTTTCTGGCGCGAAGGCTGGGATGCGCCCTTGGGTGGGCAGCTTGCGGCCGGGGCTCTCCCGCCCGGTTACCGGTGCGGAATCTCTGATTCCGCCAAGCTCTCCAGCTACACGGTGGCCAGGCTGCTTGCCAAAGGTCCGGTCTTCGCGTCAGAAAACTCTCGCGCGTCGGCGGGTTCGTCGCGGGCCCGCGCGGGTGCGAGGACGCACCCGCCGACGCGTCTAGAACCCTACAGCGGTTCTCACTCTATCAAGGGTCTCGCGCGCCACGGCCCGCGCTTTGCGGGCCCCCTCCGCCAGCACATCCTCCACGTACGGCATGTCCTGCTCCAGCGCCGCGCGCTTCTCGCGCATCGCCCCGAAGTAGTCCAGGAACGCCGCCAGCAGTTGCTTCTTGTATTCGCCATAGCCCACGCCCCCGGCGCGGAAGCTCTGCTCCATCTCGGCCTTCTGCTCGGCCGTGGCGAACAGGCTGTAGAGCTGCAGGATCGTGCTGTCTTCGGTGTCCTTGGGCGCCTCGACGGGCGTGGAGTCCGTCACGATGCTCATGATCTTCTTCTTGACCGACTTCTCGGGCTCGAAGATCTCGATGGCGTTGTCGTAGCTCTTGGACATCTTGCGCCCGTCCAACCCCGGCACGATCGCCGTCGTCTCCAGGATGTAGCCGTCGGGCACGGTCAGGATCTCGCCATACAGGTTGTTGAAGCGGATGGCGAGGTCGCGCGTGACCTCGATGTGCTGCTTCTGGTCCTGGCCGACGGGCACGAGGTGCGAGTTGTAGATCAGGATATCGGCGGCCATCAGCACCGGGTAGGCGAACAGGCCGTGGTCGGCCGGGATGCCCTGTTGCACCTTGTCCTTGTAGGCGTGGCAGCGTTCCAGCAGGCCCATGGGGCAGATGCAGGACAGCACCCATGTCAGCTCGCACACCTCGGGGATGTCCGACTGCCGGAAGATCGTGGCCCGCGCCGGGTCCAGCCCGAGCGCCAGGAAGTCCGCCGCGATCTCGTTGGTCTGCTGCCGGAGCGTCGGCCCGTCGTGGATGGTCGTCAGAGCATGGTAGTTGGCCATGAAGTAGAAGCCGTCATGCTCGGACTGCAGGGCCACGTACTGGCGGATGGCGCCGAAGTAGTTGCCGATGTGCAGCTTGCCCGTAGGTTGTACGCCGGATAGGACTCTCATGCCGCTGCCGTTCCCGTTCTTCTGTTTTCCGTTCTTCCGTCTTCGCCGTCCCAACAGAAAAGCCGTGGGCCTCTGCGGGCGCCCACGGCTCGTATCTTTCCTGGTTGTGGTTACTCAGACAGCACGGAGGGCGCCCGCTTTATGCGAACTTCGGCCACGCCCAAAAGAAATATGCCGCCTGCTGAGGTGCCATTGCGTTGCAGCGGATGATACCGAAGCGGCCCGCGCGTGTCAAGATGATTCTGCGGCCGCGCGGCGCGCCGGCGCGGGAAGGTCCGGCATGCTCCCGCGCGGAACGCACCTCGATACCTGGACCCTGGAGGCATCCCCATGCAACTGGCTTTCATCGGCAGCAATGATCTGGGCGGGCTGGAACTCGACGCCGCTTTCGCCGCCAACCACGGCTTCGCGGGGCTGGAGTTCAACTGGTGGGGGAACTTCAAGGACGTGACCGAAGAGCACATCCGCGCCATGCGTGAGGTCCTCGACCGCCACGGCGTGGGCTGCTGCTCGTTGGGCATCTGGGGCTGGAACCACACGTCCCTGGACGCCGCCGAGCGTGCGACGGCCCACGAGATGCTGGGCCGCGCCATTGACTTCGGCGAGATCCTCGGCGCGTACTGCCTCATCACCGGCGGCGGGCAGATCGAGGGCGGCCTGGAGGCCAACGCCGCGGAGTTCAAGCAGGTCTTCCCGCCGTTCCTGGACCGCATCGCGGCCGCCGGCATGAAGTCCTCCTTCTACGCCGTCCACGGCCAGAGCTTCTTCACGACGCTGGCGGCCTACGAGGCCGTCTGGGACACGCTGCCGCAGGTGGGCATCAAGTACGACCCGGCCAACTGGGACCACGCGGGGCAGGACTACCTGGAGGTCGTCCGCCGGCACGGCGATAAGGTCAGCCACGTGCACATCAAGGAGCACCTGAACATCGGCGACGAACTGGCCTCCCAGCCGGCGGCGGGCATGGGCGACATCGCCTTCGGCAAGGTCATGGCGTTCCTGTACGAACATAACTACCGGGGCTATCTGTGCTTCGA
>CAZZDO010000494.1:0-3816 GCA_964653205.1 uncultured Armatimonadia bacterium
GCCACCGGCGCCTCGCTGGAGGAACTTGTGGCCGACTGCCAGGCCCGGCGCGTCGCCTACGAGGGCTTCAGGCTGCAGTTCCTCCGCCCGCCCCCGAAGGTCCCCGAGCACAAGGACGAAGTGATCCTGGCCGTCGCCAATGCCATCACGGGCCGGCCGGACCTGCACCATCCGCGCGTGCAGTTGGCCGTCGTCGCCGTCGCGGGGGCCTGGCACTTCGGGCGCATCATCTCGACAGGGGGCAGCCACTGGCTGCGCGGCATTGACCGCCCTGTGCATTTCTCCAGCGCCCTGCCCCAGCGCTTCTCGCGCGCGCTGGTCAATCTCGTCGCGGCGCCGGGCGATACGCTGATTGACCCGTGTTGTGGCATCGGCACGCCGCTGATCGAGGCCCTCGACGCGGGCATTGTAGCCTTCGGGACGGACCTGAACCCCAAGATGTTGCGCGGGCTGGCCGAGAACCTGCGACACTTCGGCTTCCCGCTGCGGCTCTTCCGGGCCGACGCGCGGCAACTCGTCGGCGCCTACGACGCCGCGGTGCTCGACCTGCCCTACGGGCGGAACCTGCAGGTGGATGAGACGCTCTACCGGGAGTTGCTGGCGCCGTTGGGCGGCGGCGCCCGGCGTGTGGCCGTCGTCGCCGCGCAGGCGCTGGACCCGCTGCTGCAAGATCTTGGCTACGAAGTCCTGCGCCACGCCCGCGTGCGCAAGTGGCAGCTCGTGCGGCATGTGTATGTCGTGCGGTTTGCGTAGGCGGGTGCGTCCCCGCACCCGCGCCGTGCGGGTTCGGGGACGAACCCGCCTATGGCAGCCGCTCGCCCGTGCGCCGGAAGTGCTCCCACCGCCGCCGATATTCCGCCTGGTAGTCGGCCACCGCCTGGCCGTAGCTGAGCGCCGGCGCGTCGGGCCGCATGGCCCCATGCAGCACCAACTCCCGCGCGCCCGCCGGGACCAGCACCGCGCCGTCCTTCGCCGTCGCCTCCTGGCTGTCCAACTCGATCCTCCGGGTCTCGAAGAACCACGGCACCCGCACCCACAGGCGCTCCGGCCGGTTGCGGAACTCCGTGGGGAGGCTGACCGTCAGCCGGTCGGCCGCGGCGGACACCGTCATGTCCACCGGCCCGAAGAACGTCGGCGCGGCGCGGACCTCGATCTTCTCCCCGGGTTGCACCCACGCCGGCGAGATGGCCGACAGCAGGTGCAGGTCTTCGCCTTGCTCCCGCACCAGCATGTTGCGGATGACCTCGATCGTCTTGGCGATCGTCAGGCCCTGCGGCAGGATGTTGAAACAGCTACTGCACTCGCGCGTGCTCCACGGGACCGTGCCGAACTCGCCGGGCAGATGCGTCGAGGTCGTGTGCAGCAGCAACGCGTACAGTTCCTTGAGTGCCCACTCCTGATCCCACGCCGTGCCACGCACCAGCGAGACCTGCGTGTTGTTCGGGGTCTGCCAGTAGTGCAGCATCGGCTGCTCGCTGAAGAGGAACGTGTCCCCGTCTTGCGCCACGGCGGAGGGCCAGATGTACTGCAGGATGCCCTCCTGGTATTCCGCGCGCACGTGTCGGAGCGTTGCCTCGACGCGCGGGTCCATCGGGTCGAACAGCACCTCGGGGTAGAGCGTCATCAGGTTGTCCCAATCGTTGCCGTCGAGGGTGCGTTCGAGGGCGGGCGGGATGTAGCCGCCGGTCTGGTCGGTCTGCGCCTTCAGCCACGGCTGGAAGGCCGCGTCAAAACGCTCGTACTGGTCCGCGAAGCGCACCGCGTCCTCAGGCTGGCCCATCTCGTTGGCCAGGAAGATGGCGTACTTCAGGCCGGCCAGTGTCCAGAACTGCTGCCCCGTCTGGCGGCAGTTCTTCAGGAAGGCGTCATCGCCGATGGTCGCTGTCGGCCACAGACCGTGCGGGTCCTGGCTCGTCTCGCGCGCCTGCCACGCGCAGGCTTCGACCACGCCGGGGTAGACGCGCTCGAGGAAGTCCCGGTCGCGCGTGAGACGGTAGTGCCCGTGCCAGCCCCACAGCGTCCAGCCGAACAGCTCCCAGTACGCCAGGTGCGGGTGGTTGTGCATCTTGAACGAGCCGTCGGCGAACTGCATCTTGCGCCAGAACAGGAAGCCGTCACGCGTGACCTCGAGCAGGCCCATGTAGTCCATCGCGCGCAGCATGTTGGTCGGGTCGCAGCCGCCATACCAGTCGTGATAGTGGAACTTGTTGACGTTCGTGATCGTGTCCTCGCCGATCTTGTCAACGGCGAGGAGATTGGCGATCGTCCCGGCGAGAAGATACT
Organism: uncultured Armatimonadia bacterium; assembly: GCA_964653205.1. GTDB lineage: Bacteria > Armatimonadota > Zipacnadia > Zipacnadales > UBA11051 > JAJFUB01. The sequence goes on from CAZZDO010000494.1 coordinate 2,284, forward strand.
CCTGCACCTTCAGCTCGGGGATACGGAACGGGGACCGCTCCAGCACGAACTGCTCCCAGAAGGCCATCGTGGCGGCGAAGACCCTGCCGTAGTCAGCCTGCCGCACCTGTCGGGCCTCGGGGGAGTCCTCAGGCAGCGGGACAATGGGCATCGCGTAGTCGAGGTGCTGGCTCCCGCCCGGCGCCAGCGGCAGGCAGTAGGTGACGATCCCCAGCGGCGCGTGTGGGTCGGCGTGGTGGGTGGGGTTGGGGTTGCCCTCGATCTCGCCGGAGAAGAACTGTACCATGCGCAGGCCGATGTCCCGCAGGGCGAGCGTGTACGTGGCCGCTGCGGGGTCCGTGGGGACGGTGTACAGCAGCCGCCCGTCACGCGTCATCGCGTCGCCGGTGAAGCGGTAGTTCCACGCGGGGTTGAACTGGTTTTGTCCCGCGACCAGCTCCTCGGGCATGTTCTTGAACATCTGCCCGAACCGGTAGTCGGCCAGCGACGTGTGGGCGGTGTTGGTCGGCCCCGTGAAGCGCCAGCCGGTCGAGAAGTACGCCGCCCGCGGTTCGTCGGTCGGGTTCGTGACCGTCACGCGGACGAAGTTGACCGGCAGGCCCTGCAGGCCGCCACCCAGATCGGCCGCGAACATCTGGAAGTCGTAGCGCAGGCCGTCGTCCTCGATCTCGTACTCCACGGCGGGCAGACAGCCGCGGTGGAGCGCCCGGTGGCGCTGCCAGGTGGGCCGCGGCGGGTTGCCGACCAGGAACACCAACTCGCCGAACCCCGTGAAGATGTAGCCCTCGGGCGTGATCTCGCTGGCCACCGGCGCGCCGAAGGCCCCCAGGATGTCGTTGGGGTTGGCGAAGTAGCTGAAGGGCTTGTCGGGCGCGTCCGTGAGGTCGGGGTCGAGCATGCCGTAACGGTCGGGCATCGTTGTCACCTGGAGCGACATGATGGCGCGGCCCGTGACCGTGCGCCCTGGGGGCCGGCGAATCCTCTGCCTGCCGCAAGGGATTCATGTCTCCGCCGCCGAAGCAGTGCGCTGCAGTGCCATGCTCTGATCCCGAGGTGACCCCATGCCCCCCGCCAAGCAGTGTCTCAGCAGCGACCGCCTCCCGCCCGCCGTCGGCCCGTATTCGCAGGCCGTGGCCTGCGGTGACTTCCTGTTCTGTTCGGGCACCTTGCCCCTCGACCCCGAGACGCGCAAGCCCGTGCCCGGGGGCATCGCCGAGCAGACGCGGCAGGTGCTGGCCAATCTGACGCGCCTGCTGGAGGACTGCGGCAGCGCGCCGGACAAGGTCGTCAAGACCACCTGCTTCCTGCAGAACATGGAACATTTCGCGGAGTTCAATGCCATATATGCTGAAGTCTTCGCGCACGAGCCGCCGGCCCGCAGCACGGTGCAGGTGGCGCGACTACCCCTGGACGTACTCGTCGAGGTGGAGGCCATTGCGTACCGATAAGGGCAGAATGCAGAAGGCAGAAGCGACAAGTTTGAAGGCGGGACACCGAGGGCAACTCATGGCTGCCATCGCCGTTGGCCTTGCC
>CAZZDO010000495.1:0-3815 GCA_964653205.1 uncultured Armatimonadia bacterium
TCCTGTCGCAACCAGTCCCCAACGCCTGCGAACCCTCCCCCGGCTCGCAGGCGTTTTCACTTCTGGCGCCGAAACGTATGCCCAACCGATCCGCCGCGACTCAAGGAGCCTGCCATGCGTCTGCTCATCTGCCTCGCCGCCCTGCTCATCCTCGCCGGGATGCTACCTGCCCAGGAATACCAACTGGTGCAGGAAGAGGTCCGCATCCCGCGCGGCGAGAGCCGCAGCTTCGAGTTCACCACCGTCCCCCAGAAGGACCACACCATCCTCCTGGACATCATGGCCCGGCTCGACTCCGACGGCCTCGGCGGCTCGCTGTACTTCATGAAGCTCACCCTCAACGGGCATGTCGTCCAGGCCGCCAAGACCCGCACCGCCGTTCGGCTCGTCAACAAGAAGCTCGTCTCACCGGTCGCCCCCAACCTGCCCTACTCCTGGTCCGACAACCAGGCCTGGCGCATCCTGTACTCTCCAGACTTCGAAAAGGCGCTCAATTCCGGCTACTACGAGGGCAACCCGTACCAGACCGTCCTCGATGTCACCGACCTGACCAACCCCGCCGCCGAGAACCGCCTGGAGATCGCCAACGTCTGCGGCTACAAGCCCCCGGACGGCGCCAAAGGCAACCACGACCTTGTCATCAAGACGCTGGCCGTCCGCGTCCAGGCCGGCGCGAGCCCCATGATGACGGCCAATGCGACCGATCGGGCGGTCATCAACCGCGGCACGCCCGGCGCGGGCCCGGCCAAGTACCAGGGCAAGCTCCTCCCCGGCGGCGGCTTCAGCCTCACTACCGGCGGCCACACGCTCCAGTTCAGCGCCGCGGTCTCGTACCCGAACGCCGGCCTGAATCGTCTGCTGGGTGCCGGTGAGACCGACACGAAGGGGCAGCCCGGCTGGACCGTGTCGGTCAAGCCCACCGCCACCGGCGGCGCCGTCATCGGCGAGGGCCCCGACTACCGCCTCGAACGCACCGTCCGCTTCACCCCGCGCAAGGTCGAAGTCTCGGACAGGCTCATCAACAAGCACGCCGACGCGAAGCTCGGGCTGCTCGTCGAGAATACAGTCAACATCAAGGACCTCCCCGCTGCGGTTCGTCTCGCCGGCAACCCCGACCCGGCCATCAACGCCTACTACTCGCAGGGCAACCCGTCCGTCTATGTCGCCCTGCCTGGGAGCGCCGGCTTCCCGAGAGGGCCTGAGCCTGTCGAAGGCCAGCCGGCAGGCCTCGGGCTGGGGATGATCTGCGAGGATGACATCTACCGCAACCAGGCCACGCTCTTCTGTGACGGCGACACCGGCCGCGCGGGCTTGCGCACCGACCGCCTCTGTCTCGCCGCCGGCGGCAGCGTCACCCTCCAGTGGTCCGTCTACCCCGTCGCGTCCGTGGACTACTACGACTTCATCAACCTCGTCCGCCAGGACTGGGGCAGCAACTACACCGTCGAGGGCGCGTGGACGTTCTTCGACCCCGACAGCATCATCGCCATGACCGTGGACGACATCCGCGCCAAGTTCACCCGCCTGGGCATCACGCGCGCCTGCTATTGTGGGGGCTGGGTGGACCGCAAGCATGACCGCAAGCGCATCGGCTTCGGCACGGGCGTATTCGACGACTACTGGGCGGACTTCCGCGACCGCCTGCGCCAGGCCGCCGACAAGATCCACCAGGCCGTGCCCGACTGCAAGGTCTACGTCTACTACGACACCCAGCGCGACACCTCAGAGGGGGGCGAGGAGCGCTTCAGGGATAGCTGGCTCACCGACCCCAAGGGCAATCAGTACACCACCGAATGGGGCGGCGTCTACAGCCTCACCCGCAGCGTCGTCGCAACCCTTGAGAACAGCTACGGCAAGGCCATGCTCGGGCTCGTGGACCGCTACCTCAAGGAGATGAAGATTGACGGGCTGTACTGGGACGAGATGGAGGGCGTCGGCTACGGCTCCCCGCTGCTCACGTACAACATCTGGGACGGCGCCTCGTGTGACCTGGACCCCAAGACGTACACCATCGTCCGCGAGTGCGCCATCAACACGATCGTCGGCGAGGCCCACCGGATTGCGGTCATCAAGCGCGTGCGGGAACTCGGCGGGGACATGATGGGCAACGGCCCGACGGCGACCAAGGACATCCTGGCGCTCAAGCCCCAGCGCATGATCGAGATCCAGCACAACGAGTACTGGAACTATGAGGGGAACCTCGACAGCCCGCTGGGCTACGGCTCCTCGCCGATGGGCTTTGACAATTGGATCCGCGCGCTGAAGATGGGCACGCTCATCGTTGGCACGCGCTACACCTACACCCACGAGATCTCACCGTACGTCTTCCCCTTCACCCCGATTGAGCTGCACGCGGGCTATCTGCTGGGCAAGGAACGCATCATCACGCTCCACGACGGCAGTTTCGGCTGGCCGGGGGACAAGTCGCTGGTGCAGGTGCGGGTCTTCAACAAGGAGGGGCTGCTGACCGACCGCGACTTCCCGACCAAGGTCACAACAGAAGCCCGCACGGCCGTGCAAGTGCCCGAGAACGAGGCCGTCGTCCTCGTCCGCGTGCCGGCCATGCTGATCCCGAAGAAGAGCGAGGCGACGGTCAGCGGGCTCGACTACGGCGTCACGGGGCTGAAGTGCACGGTCCAGGCGCCGCAGGGAGCGACGCTGGAGTTGCGCCCCGGCGAGTTCCCCTTCACCCCGAACGCGAAGCTGGTGTGGCTGCTGAACGGCAATGAACGGCCGCTGACCGTGGATGCGAAGGGCGTGGCACGGCTGGCGGTCCCGGCGACGGCGGCGGGGAAGGCGGCGGAGGTTGTGGTGACGGTAGGGCAGTGAACGGAGTCCTCACCCCTACCCCTCTCCCGCCGCTTGCTCTGTGAGCGGACCGGAGAGGGGAACGGCGGATGGCAACGACGATGCGAATTGCGTGCATTGCGCTGGGGTCGCGGGGCGATGTGCAGCCGTACATCGCGTTGGGGGCCATGCTGCGCCGGGCCGGCCATGATGTGCGCCTGGTCACGCACAGCGAGTTTGCCCCGCTCGTTCGCGCCCAGGGGATCGAGTTCGAGGACATCGGGGGCGACCTGCGCCCGCTCCTGGCACAGGAACTGGTGCTGGACATGCTCGACAGCGGGCAGAACCCGCTGCGGTTCCTGCACCTGTTCGGGCAGATCCTGGAGCCGACACTCGAGCAGACGATCCGCAAGGCGCGCAGTGCCGCCGAAGATGCCGACGGCATCATCCACGGCAATGTCGCGCTCTTCGGGCACGGGCTGGCGCCCGACCAGCCGCCGCACTGCGCGGTGTGCCTGCAGCCCTTCACGCCCACCAGCGCCCACCCCGCGCCCTTCTTTCCCGAGCTGCCGGCCGGCCGCCTGGGCTACAACCTGCTCTCCCACTACCTCTCCGCTGCGCTCGCGTGGCAGTGCCTGGGCCGGCCGCTGGTGAAGGCCCACGCGACGATGGGGCTGCCCGTGCCGCCGCTGCGGGAGCGACGCCAGGCGTGGCAGCAGGGGCTGATCTGCTACGCGTACAGCCCCGCCCTTATCTCCCCGCCATCGCGCCTGCCGCCGGCGCACCATGTGACCGGGTACTGCTTCCTGGACACCCCCGCGACGTGGCGGCCGCCGGCGGAGCTGGCGGAGTTCCTGGCAACGGGGCCTCCGCCGGTGTACATCGGGTTTGGGAGCATGCGCCAGAAGCGCCCCGAGGAGACGGCGGAGTTGGCCATCAGCGCCCTGCGTCAGGCCGGGCAGCGCGGGGTGCTGTTGCGGGATAATATAGAACGGTCTACTCACCGGTCATGGCGAATAGGAGTTTGC
>CAZZDO010000496.1:0-3813 GCA_964653205.1 uncultured Armatimonadia bacterium
GGAGACTGTCACATGAGAGCAATCAAGATGGGCGTCATTGGGCTGGGATGGTTCGGCGAGAAGCACCTGGAGGCCCTGGAGGCCATACCGCAAGTCGAGATCTACTCGCTGTGCACCCGCACCGAGTCACGCCTGGCCGAGCTCAAGGACAAGTTCGGGGCGCAGAAGGCCTTCACGGACTACAACGAGATGCTGGCCGACCCGGAGTTGGAGGCCGTCAGCATCACCACCATGTGGGACCAGCACAAGGCCCCGGCCGTGGCGGCGCTGCAGGCCGGCAAGAACGTCTTCGTGGAGAAGCCCATGGCCTCGACGGTGGAGGACTGTGAGGCCATCGTGGCGGCGGCCAACGCCACCGACAAGGCGTTCATGGTGGGGCACATCGTGCGTTTCAACCCGCGCTACGCCGCCGGTAAGGACGCCATCGCCGAGGGCAGGATCGGCAAGATCGTCTCGATGTACGCCCGGCGCAACATCCCGGCGTGGGTCGGCGCGACCGTCCTGCCCAAGATCGGCCCGATCATCGGCGACGGCGTGCATGACACCGACATCCTGTTGTGGTATTCGGGCGACAAGGTCGTCAGCGCCTACGCCCAGACGACGGACGTGCGCGGGCTGGGGCACCCGGACATCGGCTGGACGATGTACCGCATGGCCTCCGGCGCCACGGCGGTGCTCGAGAACGTGTGGTACCTGCCCGACACGACGGCGATGCAGATTGACGAGCGGATGGAGATCATCGGCACCGAGGGATCGGTGCACATCCACGAGACGCACCCGAACTTCTCGGTCTGCGACAAGACGGGCTGGCACTCGGTGGACACGACGTACTGGCCGAAGTTCCAGGGGCGCCTAACCGGGGCGCTGGTGGATGAGCTGAGGTATTTCGCCGATTGCGTGATCGAGGGCAAGAAGCCGACGATCATCACGCCGGAGGAGAGTTTGGCGGCGGTGAAGGCATGCCTGGCGGCCGAGGAGAGCGCCCGGACAGGGCAGGTCGTGAGGCTGTAGCGGCCGTCTCAGCGCCGGAGTAGTGCGAAGGGCTCGCCTTCGGTGGGCCCTTCGTCGTTCTACATGGGTAGCAGGAGGTGCGGCATGGCTAACGTGACTGTGTCCAAGAGCGACCGCATCACGATCCCAAAGGCCATCCGAGAGCAGACAGGCCTGCAGCCGGGAGACCGTCTGACGGTGGTTGCTCGGGGGCGCGTCATCTCGCTGCTGCCACAGATGGACACCGGGGACTTGTTCGGTGCGTTCCCGGGGCTGGGTCCGTTTGAGCGTGAGGAGGCGGACCGAGAGTCGTGAGGCTGGCTCTCTAGCCGGGGGCGGTGTACTACCCGAAAGTGGCTCCGACCACGCCAACGGGTGGGGAGCCCGCCACCGGGTGATAGACAGGTGCGGTTCAGCGCCCTGGCTGCGGGCGCGCGATTTGGTTGACAAAGCCCCCGCACGCCCATATACTGTTGCCTGGTCTTATACCGTAGCACCTACGGGAGGCCGGATCGCACGTACTGATCCGGCTTCGTTCTTTCACGGGCAGTCGGCGGACGGCACGTTGGTCGTTCCGTTGGCTGTGCGCGTGTGTTGTCTTTGCCATGTTTGAGACACTGACCGACAAACTGCAGGCCGCTTTCAAGCACCTTTCCAGTCATGGGAAGTTGACGGCCAAGGACGTCCGCAACGGGCTCAAAGAAGTGCAGATGGCCCTGCTGGAAGCGGACGTCAACTACCAGGTCGTCAAGCAGTTCGTCCGTGAGGTCACGGACGAGGCCATGGGGGAGAAGATCCTGTCGGGGCTGAACCCCACCCAGCAGATCGTGGGGATCGTCCACGAGAAGCTCGTGCACCTGCTGGGCGATGCGGCTGTGCCCATCAAGCCGGCGCCCAAGCCGCCGACCGTCGTCATCATGGCGGGCCTGCAGGGCAGCGGCAAGACGACCACGGCCGGGAAGCTCGCGCGGCTCTTTGCCCGGCAGGGGCACCGTCCGTTGCTGGTCGCGGCGGACATCTACCGCCCGGCGGCCATCGAGCAGTTGCGCCAGGTCGCCGCGACTGCCGGGGTGGAGTTCTTCACGTTGCCGGACGCCAACCCGGTCGCGATCGCCCGGGCCGGCGCGGCCCATGCGGCCGACCATAGCTTTGACCTTGTGATCATTGACACCGCCGGACGCCTGCAGATTGACGAGCAGATGATGCAGGAAGTCCAGGACATCGAGCAGTCCTTTGCGCAGACCGAGACGCTGCTGGTCATTGACGCGATGACCGGCCAGGACGCCGTCAATGTGGCGGCGGAGTTCGGCCACAAGCTCAAGCTCGATGGCCTCGTGCTCACCAAGCTCGATGGCGACGCCCGCGGCGGCGCGGCCCTGTCGGCCCGTTCCGTCACCGGCGTGCCCATCAAGTTCGTGGGCGTCGGGGAGAAGCTGGAGGGGCTGGAAGTCTTCCACCCCGACCGCATGGCCCAGCGCATCCTGGGCATGGGCGATGTCCTGACGCTCATCGAGAAGGCCCAGCAGGCCGTAGACACCGAAGAGGCGGCCAAGCTGCAGAAGAAGATGCTGTCGGCGAAGTTCGATCTTGAGGACTTCCGCGAGCATCTGGCCAACGTCAAGAAGATGGGCCCGCTCGACCAGGTCATGAAGCTGATCCCGGGCGCGTCGAAGATGATGGGCAACACGATGCCCGAGGACTTCGACGAGCGCGAGCTGGACGTCGTGGACGCGATCATCAGCTCGATGACCAAGCAGGAACGCCGCAATCCGGACCTGCTCAACGCCAGCCGCAAGCGACGCATCGCCGGCGGCAGCGGCACGAGCGTGCAGGACATCAACATTCTGCTCAAGCAGTTCCGCGAGCTGGGCAAGATGATGAAGGCCATGTCTTCGGGCAAGGGCGTCAACATCGGGGGCATGCGGATCGGGCGGATGTAGCGGCGCGATTCATCGCGCCCTCTTCGACATACCGGCGCGATTTGTCGCGCCCTCGTCGGCACACCGGCGCGATGAATCGCGCCACTACGACAGCGGTCGCACCGGGGCGCGCTCGTCGCGCCTCCTTCACATAACTCGCCACCCCCCGGACTGGCCGGGGCCGCCAGGGCGAAAGGGAGTCAACGAATTGGCAACTCGCATTAGGCTGAAGCGTACCGGATCCAAGAAGCAACCCTACTACCGTCTGGTGGTAGCCGACCAGCGCACCCCGCGCGGCGGCCGCACCATCGAAGACCTCGGCGTGTACGGGCCTGTGCTCGACCCGCCGCTGGTGCAGGTCAACAACGAGCGCGTACTGCATTGGCTGATGGTGGGCGCGCAGCCGTCGGACACGGCGCGCTCGATCCTCTCGAAGCTGGGCATCATGGCGGCGTTCGCCGAGGCGCAGAAGGCGCGCAAGGCGGCCGAGGAGTAGTCCGCGTAGGCCCGCCGGTCCCCGGCGGGCACAAGGTCGCTGAGCGCCGGGGACCGGCGCGCCTACGCGATAAGTCTGGGGATGGAACATGAACGAACTAGTCGAGTACATGGTCAAGGCCCTCGTGGAGGAACCCTCGGCGGTCACTGTGAACCGCGTGGAGGGCCAGGGCGTGACGGTCTATGAAGTCGCGGTGGCGCAGCACGATCTGGGCCGCGTCATCGGGCGCCACGGGCGCATCGCCAACGCGCTGCGCAGTGTCGTGAAGGCTGCGGCCAGCAAAGAGGACCGGCGCGTCACCATCGAGATCGTGTCGTAGCGGCGCGATTCATCGTGCCCGCGCGAATGTAGCGGCGCGATTCATCGCGCCCTGGGTCAATGTAGCGGCGCGATTCATCGCGCCCTGGG
>CAZZDO010000497.1:0-3811 GCA_964653205.1 uncultured Armatimonadia bacterium
GCCCCGCCCTCCGGCCCCAGGTCAATCACCCAGTCGGCGGTCTTGATGACATCAAGGTTGTGCTCGATGACCAGCACGGTGTTTCCGGCGTCTACCAGCCGCTCCACGACTTGTAGCAGCCGTTCGACGTCTGCAAAGTGCAGCCCGGTCGTCGGCTCATCGAGCACGTACAGCGTGTTGCCGGTGCCGATCTTGGCCAGTTCGCGGGCCAGCTTGAGCCGTTGGGCCTCACCGCCCGAGAGCGTCGTGCCCGACTGCCCGAGCTTGATGTAGTCGAGGCCCACGTCGTTGAGCATGCGCAGGATGCGCGCGATCTGCGGGACGTTCTCGAAGTGCTCCAGCGCCTCAGCCACGGTCATGTCGAGGACTTCGGCGATGTTCCTGCCCTTGTAGCGCACCTGCAACGTCTCGCGGTTGTAGCGACTGCCGCCGCACTGCTCGCACGGGACGAAGACGGGGGGCAGGAAGTGCATCTCCACGCGCGTGGTCCCGTCGCCCTGGCACAACTCGCAGCGCCCGCCACGCACGTTGAAGCTGAAGCGCCCGGACTTGTACCCGCGCACCTGCGCCTCGGGCGTGGCGGCGAAGAGATCGCGCAGCGGGCCGAAGACATGGGCGTAGGTGGCCGGGTTGGACCGCGGCGTGCGCCCGATGGGGCTCTGGTCAATGTTGATGACCTTGTCGAGGAACTCCAGGCCGGAGATCGCCTCGATCTTGCCCGGCGGCTCCTGGCTGCGGTGCAACTGGCGGCGCAGGGCCCGGTAGATGACATCGTGCACCAGCGTGCTCTTGCCGCTGCCGGACACGCCGGTCACGGCCACCAGCAGGCCCAGCGGAATGATGACATCGAGGTGCCGCAGGTTGTGCTCATGAGCGCCTTTGAGGCGCAGGTAGTTGCCGGAGCCACCTGCGGGGCCGCCGGGCTTGCGCCGATAACGCGGCACGGGGATGGCGCGCGTGCCGTTCAGGTACTTCCCGGTGAGCGACTCCGGCGCGGTGAGCATCCCCTCGACCTCGCCGGCGTAGGTGATCTCCCCGCCGCGTACACCAGCCCCCGGGCCGAACTCGACCACGTAGTCCCCCCGCCGGATTGTCGCCTCGTCGTGCTCGACGACAATCAGCGTGTTGCCGAGATCGCGCAGCCGAAAGAGCGTCTGCAGCAGCTTCTCCTGGTCGCGCTGGTGCAGGCCGATGCTGGGCTCGTCGAGGATGTACATGACCCCGGCGAGGCCTGAGCCGATCTGCGTGGCCAGGCGGATGCGCTGGGCCTCGCCTCCCGACAGCGTCGGCGCCGAACGGTCCAGCCCCAGGTAGCCTACCCCGACATCGAGCATGAACTGCAGCCGCGCTGTGATCTCCTTGAGGACCTCGGCGGCGATGACGCCCTGCCGGGCCGAGAGCGTGATCTCGGTGAAGAAGCGCAGGGCCGCCGCGACATCGAGCCGCGTCAGTTCGGCGATGTTGCGCCCGGCGAAGGTCACCGCCAGCGCCTCGGGCCGCAATCGCGCGCCTCCGCAGTCCGGACACGGCAACTCGGCCACATAGCGCTCGAGGTACTGCTTCTCATTCACCGACTCGCTATTCTGGTAGCGCTTCTTGCTGGAGGTCACGAGGCCGTTGAAAGGCTTCTTGTACGTGATCTTGCGGCCCTTGACCGTCTCGTAGGTGAACGAGATCTCCTCGCCCTCCGAGCCGTACAGCACGACCTCGCGCATCTGGCGCGGCAGGTCGCGCCACGGCGTGTGCAGGTCGAACTCGTAGTGGCGCGCGAGGTCCGTGAGCGTCTGCAGCAGGTGCCCGCTCTTCACATCGCCGAACGGCTGCAACGCGCCGCCCAGGATGGACTTTGAGGCGTCGGCTACGAACAGGTTCGGGTCAATGTCACGGACGAAACCCAACCCGCTGCAGCCCGGGCACATGCCCTGCGGGCTGTTGAAGGAGAAGAGCTGCGGCGTCAGGTCGCCCACCGGCGTGCCGCACTGGTGGCACGAGTAGTCGGTCGAATAGCGCCGCTCCTCGCCGTCCACGATTGCCGCAATCACCGTGCCGTTGCTGAAGGCCAGGGCGGTCTCGACCGAGTCGGCCAGCCGGGCGTGGGTGCGCTCGTGGATGGTGAGCCGGTCCACGACCACCTCAACGGCATGGTCCTCGTCGTCCAGGTCAATCGGCTGGTCGAGGGGGGTGACTTCCCCATCAAGGCGCACCCGGGCAAAGCCGGCCCGGCGGATTTCGCGGATGACCTGTTGCCACGTCTCGCCCGGCTGGCGCACCGCCGGGGCCATGATGAGCACGCGCACCTCATCGCCCAACCCGGCGATGCTGTCCACGATCATCTGTGGCGTCGAGGCAGTGATGGGCACGCCACACTTGTAGCAGTGCGGCTCCCCCGCCCGGGCGAACAGGACCCGCAGGCAGTCGTAGATCTCGGTGATGGTCGCCACGGTCGAGCGGGGGTTGCTGCTGGCGCTCTTCTGGTCAATGGCGATGGCCGGGGAGAGGCCGTCAATATGATCCACCGCCGGGCGCGTCATCGCGCCAAGGAACTGCCGGGCGTACGCCGACAGCGACTCGACGTAGCGCCGCTGCCCCTCCGCATAGATGGTGTCGAAGGCCAGGGAGGACTTCCCTGAACCGCTCACGCCGCAGAAGACGACCAGCTTGTTGCGGGGCAGTTCGAGGCTGAGGTCGCGCAGGTTGTGTTCGCGCGCGCCGTAGATGCGGATGAGGTCGTCAGACATGCAGAAAGAACCGCCTTGCCAAATGGGCACACCATTATAGCAGGCGGGGGAAGGGAGTGACAATCGCGACGGCACAATCAGGGCAGTTCGACCGCTACGTACACCGCCCGGTGGCGGTTGTCGTCGAAGACGAAGTGGATCGTGCGGCCGTCGCGGCTGACGAACCCGTCGGGGTATGAGAGGCCGAGGCCCGAGTTCGGCCCATCCAGCGACTCCTCGACCAACACCTGCTGATGGCCCCACGTCCGCATGTCGTCGTCGCTGATCCACAGGGACAGCGGCCGGCGGCCCTGGACGCTGGGGTTGTGCAGGAGCGCCATGCGCCCGTCCGGCAGTCCCAGCAGCGTGGCCTTCGAGCCGGGGTTGGGAATGTCGGTCGGTTCCGCAAAGTCCGGCCACGTCAGCCCGCCGTCCAGCGAATCCGCGCGATAGAGGCAGCCCCTGCCGTCGGCGCGGATGAGCATGGCGATGCGGCCATCGGACAGCTCGACGATGGTCGGCTCCGCCCAGGCGTGATAGGCCGGATCATCGCTCAGGCGGATGTCGCCGTGGATGGCCCAACTCGCGCCGCCGTCATCGCTAATGAGCACGCCATTGCGCGAGTCGCGCGCGACGTGAAAGAAGCGCCCGTCCTTCAGGTCTGTGGCGTCGGCGTCGCCGTGGCGGTAGTGCTGCCAGGGCAGGAGAACCCGCCCGTCGCGGGTCCTGATCTGCGGCCGGATGAACGTGCGCTCCGCCAGGAAGCCGGGCATCGGCTCGGGCGGCCCCCACGTGTGGCACAAGTCGTCGCTGTGCACCATCCATGCCCGCCAGCCGCCGAAGCCCCCGTTGTGGCTCTGCACGAACAGCGTGGCGCGGTCGCCGAGGATCATCAGGTGCGAGACGACTTGCGCGGCGTCGCCGAGGCCGAAGTCAAGTTCCTGCAGGGACGTCCACGTCGCGCCCTGGTCCGGGCTGCGGGACAGGAACACGCGGTTGTCGGGATGGGGCTCGGTCGGCCCGCCCCCGAGCATGACGAACACCCACGACCCGTCCGGCATCTCCCGCAGCGTCACGTCGCACACGAGCTGGTT
>CAZZDO010000498.1:0-3798 GCA_964653205.1 uncultured Armatimonadia bacterium
GTGCGTCCGGGCGGGGACCGGGACGGCATCCCGAGGCCGGGCAAGCGCCCCAGCCTTGGCCGGCTCCTGATCGCCCAGAGGAGCGGCCGGGCCTGGACAGTAGAGGCTTCGGGCCCACCTGCTCGGGCGCGCCATTGTCGCCTGACAACAATGTGAAGGAGATCCTCCATGTCGCGCCAACTCGCGCTCGACGCCGTGAACTGCAATGCCGCCCCGCTCATCGCGCACACGGAGTACAGCCTCAGCTATCACCACGACTACATCCTGCAGGCCACCGGCCTGCCCTCGTCTGATCCGCAGGCTACCCGCAAGCTCTACGACCTGTGGGAGATTGACTTCCTGTGGGGAACCAACGAGGGCCTGCATGGTGACTGGGGCAACCGCGGGCGGGCGACGGACATGGGGCATGCGGTCTATGCCGCCGATGGCAGCGACCTGCGCCAGCCGAAGGAGTGTCCCTTCAAGACCGTCGAGGAAGTCTGGGCCTTCGACCCCAGCGCCGAATATGGGCTGCCGGACTTCAACGAGCAGGTGGCGGCGTATGAGAAGATGATACAGGACAACCGCGTGAGTTGGCCGGACCAGCTCGGCTGCGGCGGGTACTACAAGAGCACCGTCTCCGGCTGCATCCAGACCTTCGGATGGGACATGTTCTTGCTGGCCTGTGCGGACCGGGCGAAGATCGAGCAGGTGCTCGAACGCTTCGCCGCGTGGACCCTCTTCCACATGCGCGCCTGGGCCGAGACCAGCGCCGAGGTCATCATCCAGCACGATGACTTCGTCTGGACCGAAGGCGCGTTCATGAACCCGGACATCTACCGCCAGACGATCATCCCGAACTTCGGCGAGATGTGGAAACCGTTGCACGCCGCAGGCAAGAAAGTGCTGTTCATCTCCGATGGCAACTTCATGGAGTTTGCCGAGGACATCGCCGAGGCCGGTGCGGATGGCTTCTTCTTCGAGCCGATGCACAAGTTTGACTTCATGGTCGAGCGTTTCGGGAGTAGCCACTGCCTGATCGGCAGCGACGTGGACTGCGTGGACATGGCCTTCCGCCCCTGGGAGACAGTCAAGGCGAGCATGGACCGCACGTTCAGGTTGGCGGAAAAGTGCAAGGGCCTGATCTGGGCGGTAGGCAACCACCTGCCGGCCAACATCCCGCCGTGGATGATGGACAAGTACATCGCATACTTCCTCGAGCATCGGCCGAGGTAGGGCCGCCGCCCGGTGGAGCTCAACCTGGCGGTCTGCGAGTCCCAGCGCACTTGCCAGATGATCCGTCTGCCCCTGGGAGCGCCATGGCGGTTCTGAGAGCTGGGTGACGCGCCAGGGCATCGCTGCGAACGGCGGACCTGGCCTGGCAGTGATCGGGGAAGGGTCCTGGTTCGCCAGCAGCGGCACGCCCAGACCGCAGAGCGCCTGCGTCCCGTGCGCCCTCGATGCGGGCAACGGCGCCCCCGCTGAAGACCGGGGCCCAATGAAGCAGGCGAGAGTTGCGCCCGTGATCATTCTGTCGCCTGGAGTCCAGACGGAGGAATCCACCATGGCCGAACACCCCCCCGAAGCCCCCCCGGCAACCGAGTTCCCGCGCCTGCTGGTGGCGTCTGCCATGCTCTGGGGCACGCCGCATTCCGCCTACTTCAGACCCGGATTCAGACCACAGGGCTCTCCCGAGTACACGGCCTGCGGGTTCTTCGAGAACGCCCCGCTGGTACCCGCCGACACTCCCGACCCGGGCAGCGATGATCTGGCGCATTTCCCGAAGGCCTGGTTCGAGGACCTCAAGGCCGCCGGGATCGACGCCGTGGATCACTGCTACTTTGACAGCACCCCCATCGCCACGCTTCTGGAGACGCTGGACGCAGCCAGGGACAGCGGGACAGGCGTGAGGGTGTTCCCCATGATGGACAACATGCCACAGAAGGGGCCCACCTTCCTGGTGGACCTCTGGCAGAACGAGAGGCTGCGGACGCACCCGAACCTCCTGCGCGTCGACCAGTGCCCGGTGGTGATCACCTTCGACACCCACGGGGCCGAAGTCTGGCGGAAGCGGCTCACGGACGCTGCACAGGTGGGGGGGCAGTACTTCGTCATCAGCGATACGTCTCAGATCATCTGGGACGAGAGGCATTTCGGGTTTCCTCTCACTCAGGAGAAGATCCACCGGCTTCAGACGGAGATCGAGCCCATCAATGGGCTCTACTGTTTCGCGGACTGGAGCCCTCCGGAGATGTGTCTGCTGGAACATCTTATGGCGATGGGACGGTCGTTCGACCCGCCGAAGCTCGTGGGGGGCTGCGTCGTCGCGGGCTACACGGGCTCGACACGTCAGGGGATCATCCACGACTTGCGGGGGACAGATCGGTTCCGCCGGCAGTGGCTTGATGTCATCAAGCAGGATCCCGGGTTCGTCTACGTCACTACGCTCAACGACTACACGGAAGCTACCGAGCAGGAATGCTCGGCCAACAGCACCTACGCCTTCATCGATTTGAACGGGTACTTCGGCGGGCGTTGGAAGACCGGGCAATGGCCTGCCCTCGCCGGGCCGCAAGCGTTCTTGAGCTACCGCAAGGCCGTGGCAGTGACCGAAGCGGTCGAGATCGAACTCGTGCTGTTGCGCCCTGAGGTGACCGGGGCGGAATCTCGCGAGGACCTGGGGGAGCGCTTCCAAGCCCAGGCGGCGCTCGCGTTGAACGGAACAACCGAGGTCAAGCTGACCGAAGTGACGCCCGAGGCGCTGCCTGGGCATGTGGTATGGCGGTTCTGGCACCGGGGCGGGCTCGGCCAGGACGGCTACGCGGTGCCTGCTGCCCGGATCACAGTTGATGGCGAATCGATCCGGCTGCCCGACGGTCCGGCGGCGCCCTTCGCTGTGGTCCGCAACGGGGAACAGGTGGCGCGACGTTGGCTGCACGTGCCGCTGCATCGCATCCGGCAGGGAATCGTGGCCCGGCTCATGGTCACCGGCACAGCCGGCAGCGCCTACCCCCGCACGATCCTTGTCGAAGGGATGCCCTGGGACGACGTCGCCTGCGCCGTGCTCGAGCGCGAGGCCAACCCCCTGTCGCCGGCGCTGACTCCCGGGGCGCTGCGGGCAGGCTTCACCGAAGAGCCCTACTTCGGTCCCGGCTGGTGTCCCATGTCCTACGCGGATGGCAACCTCAAGCGCAACATCGTTGACCAGGTGGACCGTTACACGGCGGTCGTCCGCATGCAGGACAACACGTTCGTCTTCCCAACGCCGGCACTGCTCGATCCACCGCGTCGGCTCAGAAACGAGCCCTACCTTGATCCTGCGACCGTGATGGACCTCGTGCTTGAGCCTGGCGACAAGCTGGTGGACCGCGGCTGGCTGCGGCGCGACCTGGCGCTCCCTGATGGGCACAGTCGGCCCGCCATCGGCCGGGATGGCGATGGGCCCTGGTTCCTCAGCTTCGATGGTGCCGATGACGCGATTCGCAGCGGGCCGATCTTCATGCCGCCCGGCCCGGCGACCGTCGAACTCCTCGTGCGACCAGGCGACACCCAGCGCACACAGACCCTCTTCGATTCGAGTGAACCCGTGCTCAGCCTCGTGCTGATGCCCGGCGGGACGTTGCGGCTGCTGCGTCTGGACCAACAGCGGAAGGAGGTTGTGGTTGGGGGGCGCACGGCGTTGAGGGTCGGCAACTGGCACCATGTCGTCGCCGTGTTCACAGGGAGTGAGTTGCGTCTGTACGTGGACGGCAGGCAGGACGCGGCCGCAATGCCCATCCATGGGCTGCGGTCGGACAAGGAGAGCGCTCTCGGCGGCCC
>CAZZDO010000499.1:0-3792 GCA_964653205.1 uncultured Armatimonadia bacterium
GGAGGAGGGGTTGGGGGATGTGCGCGAGTTGGACATCGGGCGATTGCGCGAGGTCCTGCGGGCCGAGGGGATGGAACTGGACCCGAGGCGGCATGAGGCCTTCGCGCCGTCGCCGCTGGAGCCGCGCCAGGAGAGCCTCTGAGGCGCCAGACGCCTACTTCAACAGCGCCCGAAACTCCTCGACCGTCAGTCCGGCCTGCTTGATGATGTCGTGGAGAGTGCCCAGCGGCACGACGCCCGTGTGCATCGGGACCACGGTGCGGCGTCCGTCGGGGTGGCGCAACGTGAGGTGGCTGCCCTTCTGGTGATCTCGCTCGAAGCCAGCCTTCCCCAGGGCCTTTGCGACTTCCGCGGGAGACACGCGCGGCAGTCTAGGCATACGCCACAACCTCCTGGTCCAGCGTGGCCTCCACCCGGAACAGGAGCCCCTCATCCAGCTCTTCCCGCTCAAAGCTGATGACCGGCCCCTCCTCCGGTATCGGCTCCCCGTGTTTGGCGAGGCTTTCGAGATAGCACTCGATGGCTTCACGAGCCATCTGCAGGGACTCGATGACGTTCTTGCCCCACGTGACACAGCCGCGCAAGGCAGGGACCAGCACCGTGTAGCCGCCCTCGGGCTCACGTCGCAGAATGACCGTGTAGGTGTACTGCATGGCGTTTCTCCTTGCCCCGTCCCACGTCGAATGATAGCGTCCCCCGGGCGGAACGTCAACGGCCCGAGCTTGGCCTCCCGCAGGACACGGCCCCTCGCAGGACGAACCCTCCTGCATCCTGCCTCCCCGAGGGTTGCCATGACTCACACCGGCTTCGGTCTCATCCTCTGCCTGCTCCTGATCTGCGCCTGTGCCGCGGCCCAGCCGGGCTTCAAGATGCATGGGGCGTTCACGGGCATCGGCGGGCGGCTCGCCACCATTGTTGGCCCGGGCCCTGATGGCCAGTCCGAGTGGGTCTATGCCACCCACACCTATGACAGCAAGTTCGACCTCGTGGCCATCGAGCCGCGGACGGGGAAGACCGAGGTCTTCACCTCTCCCGTCGCCGGAGACGCCGGCGCGTGGGCGCTGGTGGTGGGGCCGGACAAGCGCATCTATGCCGGCGGCTGCCATGTGGGCGGGCTCTACCGGCTGGACTGGGCCACGCACAGCCTCGAGAACCTGGGCCGGCCCAGCGCCACCGAGCAGTACATCTGGCACCTGCGCGTCGGCAGTGACAACAAGCTCTACGGCTGCACCTACCCGCAGGCCAAGCTCGTCCGCTACGACCCCGCGACCGGCCAGAGTGAGGACCTCGGGCGCATGCACCCCGCAGAGCTGTACGCGCGGGAGTGCGCAGCCGATGACAAGGGCTTCGTCTACGTCGGCATCGGGCCGTCGGCGCGCGACGTTGTGGCCTACGAGATCGCCACCGGGAAGCACCAGAGCATCCTCCCGGCGGATCTGGCGGGTAAGGGCTGGGCCGGCGTCTATCGCGGGGCCAACGGCAAGGTCTACGCCGTCGCCGGCAAGTGGATGCTTCTGGATGGCTTCAACCCGCCGGTCATCGTGCCCGAGAAGGAGGTCTCCAAGCCCGCGCCGCCGACGTTAGCCGACGGCACCATCGTCTACTACGAGGGCGCGACGATCGGCTTGCGCGACCCCAAGACAGGGGAGATCGCGAGCCGACCGACCGGCTACAAGGGCAAGGCCCAGGCCATCTTCCGTCTCGGGCTGGGGCCGGACGGGCGGCTGTACGGCAGCACCGCCATGCCGATCCACTTCTTCTGGGCCGACCCGGACGGCGACGCGTGGGAGGAGATCGGGCAGCCCGGCAGCGGGGAGTTCTACTCCTTCCTCACGTGGAAGGACAAGCTCATCGGGGCGGCCTACGGCGGCAACGCCCCCCTGATGGTCTACGACCCCAGGCAGCCGTGGAAGCCGGACGCGAAGCCGGAGGGCAATCCGTGGCTCATCCACTACGAGGGCGAGAACGGCGGCTGGCGCCCGATGGCGCTGATCAACGGGCCGAATGACCTCGCGTACATCGGGGCGGTGTCGGGCTACGGCGCGCTCGGCGGGCCGCTGTGCGTGCTGGACCCGGCCACCGGCAAGGTGGACCAGTTCATGCACCTGATCCAGGACCAGAGCGTCGTCTGCCTGGCCCTGACGCACGAGGGGCTGATCGTCGGCGGGACGACCGTTGGCGGTGGCGGCGGCAGCCATGCCACGCAGACCGAGGCGAAGGTCTTCCTGTGGGACCCCGTCAAGCGCGAGAAGCTGTTTGAGATCGCACCCGTGCCCGGCCAGAGCGCCATCCAGGCCCTCGGCGTCGGCAAGAACGGGCTCGTGTACGGCTTCATCGGCGAGGACACGATGTTCATCTTCGACCCCAGGGAGCGCAAGGTCACGGCGACCGTCAAGCACAAGGTAGGGCCGGTGATCTACAACGCCATCGGCGCGGGGCCGGAGGGGAAGCTGTACGGCGTGTCCGGCGCGGGCATCTTCACGGTGGATGAGGCGGCAGGTGAGGCGCAGGTCGTCGCGACGCCGACGTGCCGCGTGACGGGCGGCTTCGCCATTCGCGGGCGGCAGATCTTCTTCACCGACGGGCCGCAGATCGTGAGCTATACGTTGCCGGAGTAGTTGGGCGCGTGGAGTCGCGGGGTGTCGCGCGCAGCGTGACGGGGCCCCGCGACCGTCATGGGGCCCCGTCGGCTTCGCCGACACCCCATGACTCCAACAGAATGGAGACTACCATGTCATACCGCATCGGCATCATCGGCTGTGGCGGGCAGGGGAAGGCGCATGCGAAGGAATGGGCGCAACTGGAGGACTGTGAGGTCGTCGCCGTCGCCGACCCGCTGCCCGAACCTATCGCCGCCATGCGGGAGCAGTTCCCGGGCGTGAAGGCGTACGGCTCACATGGCGAGATGCTCGAGGCTGAACCGCTGGACATCGTGTCGGTCGCCACGTGGCCGGAGCTGCATGCCGAGCCGACGATCATGGCCGCCGAGCGCGGGGTGCACGTCCTGTGCGAGAAGCCCATGGCGCTGGACTTACAGGAATGTGACGCGATGATCGAGGCCTGCGAGAGCCGCAACGTGGCCCTGGTCATCAGCCACAACCGGCGCAACGACCCGCGGTACTGGAAGCTCAAGCGGATGCTGGAGGAGGGCGCCATCGGCAAGCTGTGCCGCGTCCACGCCGCCGACAAGGGCTACGAGGTCGGCTATGGCCTGATGAACATCGGCACCCACATCTTCGACGGGCTGCGGATGATGCTGGGCGATGTGCAAAAGGTGTTCGCGCACCTGACGGTGGACGGGCGGGACTTGACGCCGGCGGACATCATCACCGAGGGGCCGCGCGGGACGGGCTGGGTCGCGGGCAAGGAAGGCACGGTGGTCCTGCACTTCAAGTCCGGCGACGAGGCCATCGTCGAGTGGGACCCGGAGGTCAATCGCTTCAGCGCCGAGTACATCGGCACGCAGGGGCGCCTGCGCTTCATCCCGACGAAGCACGACCTGTTCCACTTCCCGCACGCGACGCTCAACGATGAGAACCAGGGGGACTGGCGCAAAGTGGAGCTGACGCCGGAGGAGAACCCGTACGACTACCCCGCCAAGTCCACGCGCGAGGACATGATGCGCAAGATGCTCACGTGGATCGAGGGCGGGCCGCGCTACAGCGACAGCGACGGGCAGCAGGGCCGCGCGGCCATCGAGATCATCAGCGCGGTGTACTGGTCGGTGATGCAGGGTGGGTGGATGGAACTGCCGCTGGAGGATGCGCGGCATCCGCTGAAGGTGTGGCGAGG
>CAZZDO010000500.1:0-3779 GCA_964653205.1 uncultured Armatimonadia bacterium
GGGGTAGATCGAGTAGTTGCGGATGTTGCAGTCGTGGATCATCCGCAGCACCCCCGGCCACACGTCGGCATGCAGGCGCTTGTACTCCTCCAGCTTCTCGGGCTTGACGCGGATGACGGAACCGTGACGAGTCATGTGCCATGCGCCTCCGTCGCGTAGATGGGTGCGTCCTCGCACCCACGACCGCGGGTTCGAGGACGAACCCGCCTACGCGCTGATCTCCCGTAGCGTCTCGACCACCAGCTGATAGCTCTCCGGCGCGACCTCGCTACTGACGGAATGGTCGGACTGACAGACCCACCCGCCGCCCGCTCCCGCCTGCGCCTTGTACGTCACTTCCCGCCGGATCTCGTCCGGGTCGCCCTTTTCGAGCACCCGCACATCAAGGTTCCCCACCCACGCCATGCGGTCGCCATATTCCTGCCGCAACTCAACCACATCCAGCCCCGCCTTCGCCTCGACGGGGTTGTAGCCGTCCACGCCGATCTCGATCAGGTCGTCGAAGATCGCCGTCGCGCACCCGCAGCCGTGATAGACGGTCATCAGGTCGTGCTCGCGGCACACGTCCACGAGCGCCTTGACGTGGGGCTTGAACATGTCGCGCCACAGCGCGGGCGAGAAGAACATCCCCTTCACGTAGGCCACATCGCCATAGATGTACACGCCCGACAGCCGCCCGGCGCCGGCCGCGATCTGCGCCTTCAGGTTCCCGACCATCCACTCGCCGATGCGGTCCACGAACGCGCCCAACTCATCCCGGTTGGTCGCCATCCAGATCAGCGCGTTCTCGCTGCCGATGATGCGCCACAGGTACTCGTAGGGTTCGCACACGCCGCCGAAAAGCGCGAAGTCGCCCTCATAGGGCTTCATGCGCGCATCCCACGAGGGGATATCCCGGGCCAGGGCGTCACCGACGCAGTTGAGTTGGTCATCGCCGCCGCTGAAGAACCGGCGCGGGTCGTCCGGCGCGTCGAATGCGAAGTCGGCCATCTCCTCCGGCCGGCTGATCGAGAAGCTCTCGAAGTGCGGCATGGGCTTGTCGCCGGAACGGCGGATGGTCGCCCCGAACCCCGTGCGCAACACGATGTCCTCCCCCACCTCCGAAAGCACCTCGAACTCCTGGATGCGCGGGTCGAGGTTGGGCACGAAGACGACATAGTCGAGGTCGAAGGCGCGGTAGGGGTCGAAGTCCGCACCCCACTGCGCCCGGCAGCGCTTCAGGAACCCGGTCCAGAAGAAATCGCTGATGGGAATGCGGTCGGGCTGACGACACGCGAGGGCCTCGCGGAGACGTTGGGTCTTGGTGGTAGCGTTGTTCATGCAGTCGTCCCTCCTCAGATCACGTCGAGCTTCAGCCCCATCACCTGCGCGCACTTGCTCACCCGGCTCATCTGGTCGCCCGGGGACAGCGCCACGTGGTGCGACCCGCCGAGTTCCAGGTAGCGGCTCAGAAACCACTTCAGCGGCGTCTTCGGCTCAAAACGGAAGTGCGGCGTGGGCTGGCCCGGCACCAGGAAGTCAATCGCCTCGCCAAGCGCCGCGATGACGTGGAACTCGCCGCCCCGCCCCACCGTGAGATTGACCAGCGTCATCGGTCCGGGTTCCATAGTAAACGCCAGCGACGCCGACACCCCGCCGCTGCCGACCCAGCCGTCCCGGCGCACCATCTGGATCTTGTGGCCGCGCAGCGCCATCTGCGGGTTGCTTTCGGCGAAGTGCGACATGAACACCGTGCCGCCGGCGGGGTCCATCGTGAACATCTCGCTGAAGGTCGAGAGCCCGGTCAACTGGTGCATCATCAGCACCGCCGCCGAGGAAGTGACGTCCCCCTCGCCGCCGAAGGCGATCCCCTCGGCCATCATGCGCGCGGCGGCGGCGAAGGGCAGCGCCTTGAAGCGCGGGTCGTGCCCGAGCGCCTCGTAATGGATCGAGATGCCGCTGAGTCCCAGTTGCCGCACGGCCTCGCGCATCGCCACTTCCGCCCGCGCCGAGGCGGCCAACTCGTCCTCTCCCAGGTCCATCGCGACGTCATATTGCTGGCGGTAGTCCGCCACGGTCGCGGTTACGGCCCGCTCGTCCGCCGCCTCCTGCAGCTCGGCCAGCAAGCCCAGCGACACCTGCTGGACATGCGGCCCGACCTGCGCGAGGAACTGCGTCTCATCGAGGCCAAAGTCGCCCATGTCCTGGAAGGGGCTGCCGATGCGGCCGAGGCGGACCCGCCGCAGGTGCTTCGCCGTCGCCGCGGCCACGGCCCAGTCCTGCAACTCCCCGAGCGCCTCGGCGTCCTCCCAGTGCCCGGTGACGACCCCGAAGGGCTTGCCCATGCGCACCAGCGTGTTGGCCAGGTCCTGTTGGCCGTGCATGCCGTGGTTGTGCAGCATGTCCTCCTGCGTGAAGTCCTCGGTGATGGCGGGGAGCTGCTGGGTATTGAAGAGCACGAGCGGCGCCTGGGCGCGCAGCAGCGCCGGCAAAGCGATGAGGCTGGGCGAATAGGAGAGGTGGACAATGGCGATGAGGTCCACGTCATCGGCGGCGAAGCCCTCCATGCGCCGCTCGACTTCCTCGCGCGTCACGGCGATGCCGCCCCACGTCACGCGCGCGAAGGCCGAGAGCCGATGCGCGATCAGCGCGCCGAACTCCTGCCGGTTAGGCTTCAGGTCGGGCAGGGCGCGATCATACAGTTCGAGCATCAGGCCGAGCAGGCCGATTCGGGGCTGGGGCATGTGACCCTCCGGTAGCGCGGGCGTTCTCGCCCGCACAAGCGATCCGGCCCGACATTTCTGCCGGGCCGGGCGCAATTCCTCTTCGCTGTAGCGGCGTGCTACCCCGTCCCCACCAGCCGCCCGGCGTTCCGCTGCGCATACTCCCCCGCCTGGTGCACGAACGCCTCCAACCGCGTCAGCGCGGTGGACTGCTCAAGCCCATCGTACACCATGTTCAGGAACGGAATGCCCGCCTTGTCCTCCCGCACGCGCTTGAGGATCGCGTTGGAGACCGTCCCGGGCATGCACGTGAAGGGCATGACGGCCACGATGCCGGCCAGCCCCTTGTGGGCGAAGTCAATGGCCTTCCCGACCGTCATGATGGCCTCGCCCTCGAAGGACTTGTCCACGTACGGGGCGGCCATTTCCAGCACGTCATCGGTGCTGGGCTCCTCGGCGTTGTCCAGCAGCTCGTGCAGCGCGTGGGCCAGCTCGGCCTCGTCACGGCGCATGACGCCATCGGTGATCTTGTTCTTGAGCACGAGCTTCCAGTCCCCGCCCAGCCGCGCCCGCATATCGCGGCGGAAGTTGCGGTACAGGAACCACTCGAACACCGGCGCGCTCCAGACTTCCGCGCCCAGGCTCTCTAGCTGGCGGATGAGGTTCTGGTTGCTGAAGGCATTGGCCCGCACGTAGAACTCGCCGACCACGCCGATGATCGGCTTGCGCTGGGACCGGTCCACCTCGATGGCCGAGAACCGCTCGGCGATGCGCTCCATCGTGACCGCCAGCTTGCCCTCCGTCGCGATGGTCTCACGGATCTGTCGCACGCCCTCGGCCGCGGCGGCGTCGCAGGCGCCGGGCTGCTTCTCGTACGGCCGCAGCTCCAGCACCGCCTTCTCCACCATGTCCACCGCGACGATGCCCCGCCAGCCGTTGCGCAGGAACTTCCGCCCCACGATGCCCATCTCGTCATAGAAGCTGCTGGCCTGGTTGGGCGCGAATAGCGGGACGTCTTCATAGCCCAGGTCGTCCAGCACCATGCGCTGCAGCGCGTTGTACTGGCCGAAGCGGCAC
>CAZZDO010000501.1:0-2130 GCA_964653205.1 uncultured Armatimonadia bacterium
GTTGCGGGGTGGACCCGCCACAGCCGTATCGTGGCGGGGACGGGGGCCCCGCAATGGAGTCGGCAATCCCGTGCGGGGCCCCCGTCGCGCCGATACGGCCGGCGCGCCACCCCGCAACTAGCGATACGACACTACGTCGGCTCCG
Source organism: uncultured Armatimonadia bacterium (assembly GCA_964653205.1). Classification (GTDB taxonomy): domain Bacteria; phylum Armatimonadota; class Zipacnadia; order Zipacnadales; family UBA11051; genus JAJFUB01. The sequence continues at coordinate 146 of CAZZDO010000501.1, forward strand.
TCCGGAGCAGATACGGCCGGCTGGCCGGCACGCGCACGAAGGCGTCGGCCGGGCACACCCGCGCGATCGAGCACTCGTTGCAGTTCACGCAGCGGTCGTGGCGCACCTGCAGAATCAGCGAGTTGTTGCCGAAGGTCTTGCAGCCCCTCACACACAGGCCGCAGCCGAAGCACTTCTGCTCGTCCACGTGGTACTGGTAGTACGGCGGCTCCACGAGGCTGCGCTCGATGGCCCCCGTGGGGCAGCGCTCGTTCTCGGCACCGGGGGTGTCGCCCGGGCGCACGTCGGCCAGATAGCCGAAGCACAGCTCGCAATAGCCGCACAGCTTGTACTCATGGACGCACTTGACGGCCGAGGGCTTGAGCACGCAGTGCGTGGCGCAGTTGCCGCAGCCGATGCAGCGGTGCGGGTCAATCTGCCACACCATGCCCTCGGCCTGGCCCTCGTGCAGCAGCGCGCCGGTCAGCCCGCCGAGGGCCAGCGCGCCCGCGCCCCGCAGGCAATGCCCGAGGAACTGGCGGCGCGTGATGAGGCTGCCGTCGCCCGGCGGCTTCGCGTTGTCGCTCATGTCACTGCACCGGCCTTTGCGCCTGCGGGTCGCGCTGGGGCTTGCGGCAGCCGTGCCAGCCGGGGCAGGTCGCGCAGGGCTGGGGGCACTTGTCGTCGCCCTCGGCGCGCAGCAGGGCCACCAGCCCGCCGCCCAGCGTCAGCGCGACCGTCCAGCGGGCCGCATCGCGAAGGAACCGCCGCCGCCCCTCGTCTACGGGTTCGTCCGTGTGCTTGCTCATGTCAATGACTGCCTTGTGGCCGTGAAGCCTTGTTCTCAGTGAAGGTCAGGATCATCTTGGCCCGCGGGTCGAGGACGAGAATGGCCCCGTCCGCCGTTGTCGCGAGGTCGAGGCTGGCCACACCACGCGACAGCACCGGCGGCGTAGCCACGACGCTCTCGAACGTGCCGTCGGCCCGGTAGACCTTCACGCGCACCAGGCCCTTCTCGGCGGTGACGACGCGGCCGTCGGGCAGGGCCGCCACGGCGATGGGGTTGCAGCACCCCGCGAAGCCGTCGTCCCCCATGCCGGGCTTGCCGAACTGCCCGGTCAGCTTGCCCTGCGGGCTCCACGTCTCGACGCGGAGCTTCCCCGGGTTGTTGATGAGTACGTTCCCGGTCGGCGTCAGCGCCAGGTCCAGATGCGGGCTGGGCACGAGCAGGCCGGGATAGCCCGTGGCCGGGTCGGGAGCGCCGACCTTGCCCAGCAGCTTTCCGCTCGCGTCATAGCGCCAGACCGCGCGCTGGCCGGAGTCGGCCACCCACAGTTCCTGGCCCAGCGGCAGCACCGACGACAGGCGCACGCGCTCGCCGGCGACGCCGAAGTCCGAGAGCGCCTTGCCGCTGGCATCCAGCCGCGCCACCCGCGCACCGAAGGCGGTCAGGATGGCGTCGTTGGACGCGGCCACCCCGCGCGGCATGCCGGGCAGGGCGACGCGACTCAGTGGCTTGAGGCTGCGGTCGCATACCAGCAGAGCGTCGCTGGTGGCGCTCTCGCCGCCGACGACATAGACGCGATCCCCGCTGCAAGCGATGGCCGTCGGCTCCTGCAGCGCCACCGGCACGCGGCTCTGGAGTTGCCAGGGCGACGGCGCCGGGCCGGGCTGCTGCAACTGTTGCGCCGCCTCGGTCTGGGCCGCAACCTGGGCCTCGCTCTGCCGCTGCAGCACGTTGCCCCGGTGCGCCAGCCAGACGAACAGCAGCGTCAGGACGACCACCAGCAGCACGGCCAGCAGCACCAGCGCGGGGCGGCTTCCGGTTTTCACTTCAGGCTGCTCGTTCATCGCTTAGGGACTTGTAGCCCGCCCAGCAGGGCGGGTAGAGCGGGCGTCTCGCCCGCCGACGGTCACCGGGGCGGGCGAGACGCCCGCTCTACCCGCCTGTGGGGCGGGCGAGACGCCCGCTCTACCCGCCTGTGGGGCGGGCGAGACGCCCGCTC
>CAZZDO010000501.1:2230-3774 GCA_964653205.1 uncultured Armatimonadia bacterium
TACCCACCTGTGGGGCGGGCAAGCCCCCGCCCTACAGGACGGCACCCCGCTCGCCCGACCACGGCTTGCCCGGCGCTACGGCCGCATGTCCAGGCAGACCATCGTCGTGCGGTCGCGGCACAGCAGCTTGCCGTCGGCGATGGCGATGGGCGCCCAGGCGTCCGGGCCCGGCACCACCTTCGCCTTCGCCAGGGGCTTGTACGCCGAGGCGTTGGGCTCGACAATGGTCATCTCGCCGGTGTCCGATAGCACGTAGAGCAGGCCATTGGCCATCACGTACGGGCCGAGGCCGAAGCGCGCGGTGGGGCCCGAGGCCCAGACCACGCTGCCGTTCAGATCCAGGCACACGAGGTCGGCGGGAACGCGCACGCCGTACAGGTGTCCCTGATACAGGATGGGGGTCTGCTGGTGGGACTGGAAGACCGTGGGCCTGATGCGCTTGGCGACGCTGACACTCGTGCCGCCTGCGCCCATCTGCAGGATCGCCGCGCCGGAGTTGTAGCCGCCGCACACGAAGATGCGGCCATCGCTGCCCAGCGGCACCGGCGTGGGCACGTTGGCGGTGTTGACGGTCCACTCCGACGTGCTCCACAGCAGCTTGCCATCGGCAGCATTGACCCCCGCGACGCCGCCGCTGGCCGGGTAGACGTAGATGCGCTTGCCGGCGAACTGCACGGGCATGATCGAGCTGTGCGTCATCTGCCAGCCCCTGGGGTTGGGCGTGCTCCACGTGACCTTGCCGGTGGGCAGGTGCACGGCGATCATGAGGGCCTTGCCGCCGGGAGCGATGATGGCGTTGTTGTTCTCGATGAGCGGGCACTGGCCGCCGTACCACGTCGGGATGACGGTCCCGTATTCCTTGACGAGGTCCTTGAGCCACAGCCGCTTGCCGCTGTTGGCGTCGCAGCACATGACCTGGCCCATCGGGCCGATGGAGACGACGTGCTTGCCGTCCGTGGCGGGGATGGTGCGCGAGATGCCGTGGTTGCTCTTGATGTCCACGGCGTAGCCCTCGCTCCAAAGCTGCTTGCCGGTGCTTAAGTCCAGGCAGCGCAACTCGTCGCGGCGGGCGCCGACGTTGTAGTCCAGGATGTAGACGCGACCTTTGTAGACGGCCGCCCCGGCGTGGCCCTCGCCGAGGTTGATCTGCCACAGGCGCCTGGGGCCGGAGGCGGGGAAGCCGCGGGCGAGGCTCTCGCTGCTGATGTTCATGCGGCCGGGGCCGCGGAAGGCATCCCAGATGGCGCTGCCCGAGACGTTCGCCGCGGCGCCGGAAGAGGCGGCGGGGGCCGGCATGGAAGCGCCCGGCGGCGGCGCGGCGACGGTGGTCGGGTCGGTCGCGGCAGCCGGGGGCGTGTCAGCAGTGGGTGCCGCCGGTTGGGCGTCAGGGGCCGGGGCGGTCGCCTGGCCCGTGGTCTGGGCCTGCTGCCCGGGCACGCGGGACTGCACGTTCACCTGCGGGCCGGAGCGCGTCAGGGCCAGCACGACGACGACGCCGACGACCAGCAACAGGCCGGGCACGCCGATCAGGACGGCCCACTGGC
>CAZZDO010000502.1:0-3771 GCA_964653205.1 uncultured Armatimonadia bacterium
GGGCTGGACGGCTTCCAGGGCTTCTACGAGACGCCCGAGGGGATCGCGATCGAGCACATGGCCGGGCTGACGATGCGCTCGGGCCGGCCGCCCATCCTCTTCGGCAGCATCTCGACGGTGTGGGTGTTGCCGCACGGGAGCCCGGCTGACGTGCGGCGGGAGGTGGAGCGGTGTGTGGATGCCAGCGAGGGCCGGGCGCCGCTGCTGCTGGCGCCCTCGTCGTCCATCGGGCCGGAAGTGCCCGCGGCGAACGTGCGGGCGCTATTCGACCACGCCCGGACCTACCGGCCGAGTTGGTCGGCCTAACCCCCGGGCGGCAGCGTCACGCCTTCTTGGCCGTCCGCGCGCTCTTCTTCGGCGGCTTCTCGCACTCGCACTCCGCGTAGTAGTCCCGCACGATCTCGTGCGTGTCCCGCGGCGGGCGGGCGTAGTGCTCCTCATCCTGCGGCCGGGGTGGCAGCTCCAGCGGCGGCGGGATGGCGTCCTCGTAGGGGATCATGTCCAGCAGGTGGCGGATGCAGTTCAGGCGCGCCCGGCGCTTGTCGTCGCCCTCGACCTGGTACCAGCGCGCCTTCGGCACGTCGGTGTGCTGGAACATCAGGTCCTTGGCGCGGGAGAACTCCACCCACTTCTCGCGGGCCTGCAGGTCCACGTCGCTGAGCTTCCAGCGCTTCAGGGGGTCTTCGGCCCGCTCCCGGAAGCGCCGCTCCTGCTCCTGGTCGCTCACCGACAGCCAGTACTTGAGCAGCGTGATGCCCGATTCCACCAACATGCGCTCAAGGTCCGGGCACGCGGCCAGGAACTGCCAGTACTCGTCATCGGTGCAGAAGCCCATGACGCGCTCGACCACGGCGCGGTTGTACCAACTGCGATCGAAGATCACGATCTCGCCCGCGGCAGGCATGTGCTCGACATAGCGCTGGAAGTACCACTGCGTGCGCTCGACGTCGGAGGGCACACCGAGGGCCACGAGCCGCACGCCGCGCGGGTTGAGCGGCGCGACGAGGCGCTTGATGATGCCGCCCTTGCCGGCGGCGTCCCGCCCCTCGAACAGAATGACGATCCGTTCGCCCTCCTGCTTGACCCAGTACTGCAGCTTCACTAGTTCGGCGCCCAGCCGCACCAACTCGCGCTCGTAGAACCTCTTGTCGAGCCACCCGGCGGTGGGCTTTTCGGGCTGTCGGTCACGCTTGGCCATCGGAGTCACCTCGCTTGGGAGACCGTTCTGAGTCCATCGGCATGAGTGCAGCACAAGATAAGGTCCATGATGCCGGCCCTGCCGTTCCGCCAGCCGCTACCGTGCCGCCTCCCGCGTCACTTCTTCCGCCGACAAGGCGCGGTCGTACAGCTTCACCTCGTCCAGCAGCCCCGTAAAGAACGCGCGGTGGCCGGCCTCATAGCTGCCCAGACACAGTGGCAGCGTGTTGGGCTTGGCCGGGCCGGGGCGGTCGAGCGCGCCGACCTGCTCGCCGTCCATGTACAGCCGCATCGTCTGCCCGTCGAACGTCCCGGCCAGGTGCACCCAGCGGCCCGTCGGCAGCGGTGTGTCGCCGACCAGGTGGGGGGTGAAGCTCGTGACCGGCACGCCGAATGATGGCCTGCCGCCCGCCAGCCCCAGCCGGTAGCCCGTGTTCGTGCCCCCACTGTAGATGTGATTCACCATCCACTTGTCGCTCTGGTCGGCGAGGTCGGTCTTCACCCAACACTCCACGGTCAGCGCCGCCGGCGACAGCGCGGGGTGGGGCGGAACGGTGACGCTGCCACCCTCACAGACGAGCGCCCGCCCGAGCCGGCCCGGTGCCCGCGTGGCCTTCACGACCGCGCCGCCCAGCCCGTGGCCGGTGTAGTCCAGCGCGACGATGCTGTCGTCCGCCTCGTCGAACGTCCACCACGCCACCAGCCCCGGCGCGTCGCCACCGGGCTTCGTGACGCGCTGGCCCGCCAGCTTCCTCGCTGCCTTCTCCTGCGCCAGGAGCATGCGGATGGCCGTGTCATACGGCCCCAGCCCGATGTCCTCGGGGATCAAGTCCGCATGGGGCTCCGGCGCGGTCGAGAACACCTTGCGCACGGCATCGAGGTAGCCGAAGCCATACTCGCGGTACGGGGCGATGTAGTGCCCCTCACCCCACTCGTTCCAGTTGTCCAGCAGCAACATGTGGCTGCCGAGCTGATCCTGCGGGAGACCGGAGGCGAAGTCCTTCGCCTGCCGCAGCAACCCCTCGTACTCCGGGGGTGGGATCTTCCAGATGCTGCCCTCATCGCGCCAGCCGCTCCAGGCCTGCGAGACGGTGACAACCTGCGGCAGGATGCCCAACTCCTGCGTCTTGCGGATGCAGGCCATCTGCGCCTCTATGGCCTGCTGCGGGGTGGGGTTGTTCTGCACATGCCAGCAGTAGGCGAAGGTGTAGTCCAGGCCAAGCTGCTTCATCAACTCCAGGTGCTTCGGGTCCAGCCCGCGATATTCGCCGAGAAGGTGCAACCCCGCGAAGCCCGCGTCCCGGCAAGCCTGGCGCATCTTGCCGAACGCAGCCCGAACCTGTTCCACGCCGCCGAGGTCTTGGATCAGGAACTCCGGGCGGTAGATGAACAGCACCGGCTTGCCGTCCACCTTCAGGTAGCTGTCGCGCCTGAAGTAGTTGTTGATCCAGTATGGGAGCAGGTTCTCCATCAGATCGCGCTCGTCGGCCACGCCGGCGGTGCCCCGGCTCTGGTTCTCCCACATGATGGTCCACTTCAGGTGCTTCTCAAAGCGCGAGTGGAAGAGGGCCTGCTCGATGGCGCTGGAGAAGCGCGTGGTGACGGGCCCGCCCTGGCTGGCGCGGTACCAGCAGTAGATGAAGAACGAGACGCCGTGCTCGACGGCCCACTTCGTCTCCCAGTCGGAGACTTCGGGGTTCTCCTGGTTGTACAGGCCCAGCGCCGGCATGCGCTCGAGGTGCTTGTGGACCACCTGGCTCCACATCCGGGGCTTATCGGCTTCCCACAGCGGGCAGTGGTGGGCGCCGATGAGCCACTGCGTCGGGGCCGGTTGGGGCTCGGGGAGGGTGGGGAGCTTGCGGACCGGCAGCGCCGGCAAAAGGCGCATCGTGAGGGGAACGGTGGTCGTCAGAGCGCCGGTTAGCTGCAGCTTGAGAGTGGTCTCGCCCGGCTGAGCGGTAAGGGCCTCCCAGGTCAGCTCGCGCTCTTCGCCCGACGGCAAGTGCGCCGTGAGGCCGGGCGTCCCGCCGCTGAGCTTGACGCCGTCGGGCAACAGCAGCGCCGCCTGGACGTCAGCAGGCTGAGCACCGTCGTTGGCGATGTCGGCGACCAGCGTGAAGGGGCGCCCGGCGCGACACAGGGGCTGGCGCGGCTGGAAGCTGCGCAGGACCACCTCCTGCGCCTGGGCGAGGCTCAGGGCGAGGGCACAGCACAGCAACACAGCTAGCAGTCGGGGAAACATAGCGCCTCCGGCAGCGAAGGTTGCTAGAAGGCTTCGCCGCCGGAGGCTCAGGTCCTGCGAGGGGTGTGCGCTTTGAGGCGCGCACACCGGAGAGACGAGTCTACGGTGTCGCCGGGAGTTGCGACCAAAGCCACCCCTGCGGCGGGGCCAGGAGCATGCGCACCGGGCCGTTGGACTCCTTCACCGCGTCCAGCGTGACCCCACTGGCCAGGTCCACCGTCAAGCCGATGGTCTTGCCGCCGCGCTCGCCGGAGAGCAACACGAAGCGCGCCATCGCCAGGTACATCTCCTCGGCCTTGAAGTCCCCGATCGCCGCGACGACGGTCTCCTTG
>CAZZDO010000503.1:0-3759 GCA_964653205.1 uncultured Armatimonadia bacterium
GAGGGGTAGGCTTCGACAAGCTCAGCCTCACGAGGGGTGAGGCAGATCCGTGCCGCTAGATCCAGAAGATCTGGTTCCCCGTGTGCCCCGTCAGCGCATCCAGCACCAGCCACAGGCCGTTCGTCGCGAACTGCCCGAGGATCAGCCCCAGGAAGAAGGGGCGGGCCTTCTGGAAGACCTTCACCCCGCCGTAACGCATGATGACTGACTTGATCAGCCACGTCCCCACGATCGTCGCCCACAACTCGTCCATCATCCAGACCCCGCCCAGCGCGAAGCCGATGGGGTGGAACGGCCACCACATGAACTGCTGGCGCATGACCGACAGCCAGGCCATCAGCGCGGCGCCCAGCCCCGTGATGAGCCAGCCGACGAGGTTGGGCTCGACCGGCTTGGTGATCTTGTCCACCGTCCAGCGGGCGGCGGCCATCGGCGAGCCGTCCCAGAACCAGGAGTTCAGGTTCGGCCCGCCCTTGGCGTAGGCCCAATGCAGCGTGAGGGGGATGCTGGCGAAGACGGCGATGAGGATGCCGCCGACCATGGCCCATAGCAGCGGGCGGCGCTGGCCGGGGGGCAGCTCCTGCCCGAGCTTCAGCCCGTGCGCTGCCGTGGCCATCACGAAGATGCGCATGTCGCTGAGCCACACGTAGCTCATGCCCATGGCCGCCAGGCCCGTCGGACCGAAGACGCGGGAGCCGAGGGCCGAGACCAGCACGCCGGGCGCGATGCTCGGGGCGACCGCCTCGGCCATGCCGCTTTCGGCCACCACCCGCGTGAGGCCGACAAACAGCAGCAGCGCCACCAGCACGAACGGGATTGCCAACACCAGCCCCAGCCCTGAGGCCGCCAGCCAGACGACCATGATGACCAGGCCGATCAGCAGGCCGACCATGGCCTGGCGGTACGTCATGATCTCGTCGCGGTCGTCCACGTGCGGGTCGCCGTGGAGGGCCCTGCGGAGCACCGCCCCGAAGTGCAGCTTGCCGACCTTCACCCCCAGGGCGACCATCGCAATGAACGCGCCGACGCCGAGGTGCGCGAAGACCGGCGAGCGGGCGCCGTAGATGCCCAGGTTCTCGGATATGCCGATGTGCATGATGTTCATCAGGCCATTGGCCACGAAGAACAGGCGGTTGAAGAACCAGAGGGAGAACGTGGTCTGCTGCTCGACGAGGTAGAAGAAGCCGATCATCGGGAAGCTGAGGCGAAACGAGAGCGTCTGGGTCTTGCGGAAGACTGAGATGCCCTGGGCGAGCTTGGGCGCCGGGATGGCGGGGAGGTAGTTGTGCAGGCCGATGAAGGCGCCGACGATGAAGGGGACGGCGAAGCCGGCCCACAGCGCGGGGTTGCGGTAGAAGGCGCGGGCTTGCGGGCCGGCGGCCTGGGCCATCTCGAGCGGCAACTGCGCCAGCGGATAGACGAGGCGCTCGTTCTCGATCCACTGGCGGCGGTAGATGACCATCAGGCAGATCGAGACCATCTGGAAGGCGAAGATGAACAGCAGCCACAGGGCCAGGGGCTTGAGCCACACCAGCCACGGGAGCAGTTGCCCGGGCGGCAGTGTCTCGTAGAAGTACTTGATGGCGCTCTCGCTCTGCGGATACAGCCACTGCGGGAGGTGCGGGAGGATGAGGTCTTCCCAGTGGTTCTCGGGCGAGGCGTAGTAGCGGAAGCCGGTGATGATGGGCAGCACCTGGCAGGTCATGCCCATCGTCGGGATGGAGCAGGCGAGGAGGGCCATCACGTAAGCGATGACCATCTCGCGGCTGGTGAGGGCCAGGCGGCGGCCGAGGAAGCGGACGGTGGGGTTGAGCAGCGCCGAGACGGCGAAGAGCACGAAGATGGCACCGGGGGTGGAGAAGTCCAGGTCCATGTACGAGCCGCGCAGGATGAGCGTGCCGTAGGGCACGCCAAAGGCGATGGCGAGGGCCATGAGACTGCCCCAGATGAAGGCGCGGGGCAGACTTACGGGCGAGGCCACAGCGGGCGCGGGCATTCGGGCAGTGGGAGAGAGGGCTTCGGCCACTAGGCGGGCTCCGTGGGCGTGGTGGGTTCGAGCGGCAAGACGACGTTGAAGGTGCTGCCGTGGCCGAGTTCGCTCTCGGCCCAGATGCGTCCGCCGTGGGCGTCGGCGACCATCTTGCAGAAGGTCAGGCCCAGGCCGGTGGAGTTGCGCTGGGGGTGGGCGCCCTGGACCTGGGCGTACTTGTCGAAGATGCGGTCGAGCTGGTCGGCGGGAATGCCCGGGCCGGTATCCGACACGGACAGGCGCACGCCGTCGGGCTCGCACGCTGTCGTGACGGTGATCGTGCCGCCGCTCGGGGTGAACTTGATGGCGTTGCCCAGCAGGTTGATGAAGAGGCGGCGGAGCTTTTCGGCGTCGGCGGTCAGGCTGGGGCAGGCGTCTGCCAGGTCGGTGCGCAGCGTGTGGCCGCGCTCGCGGGCGAGGCCCTCGACCTGGCTCGTCGCCAGCCCGACCACTTCCGCAAGGTTCGTCGGCCCCAGGTCCAGCGGCAGGCCCCCATGCTCCATCTTGTTGAGGTCCAGGATGGTGCTGACCATGTCCACGAGGGTGTTGGCCGAGGCGACGGCGATGGGCACCAGTTCACGGACTAGCTCCGGGTCGTAGTCCACATCCACGACGGTCTGCAGGCCCCCGACGATGCTGGTGAGCGGGGTGCGCAGGTCGTGGACCATCATGTGGATGAGACTGTCGCGCATCTGCTCGAGGTCGAGAATGCGGCGGGCGCGGATATCGTCGAGCGCGGCGGAGGCCACCAGCCCGGTAATGATGCGCAGGAAGTCGCCGACGGCCTGGAGGCGTTCGGGCGTCATGATGATGGCTTCGTTAGCGACCCGCTCGCCGACTTCCGGTGACATGCCACCCTCGACAGCCAACTGGCGGAAGTGATCCAGGTCCGGCGGCTGGACGAGGGTGCGGGCGAAGACCGCGTAGCCGAGGGTGCGGCCCTCGACATCAATGGGCACGGCGGCATCGCGGAAGCCGCCGCGGCAACGATGCTGCAAGACATGGCCGGCTTCGCGCCGGGCGCGGATGGCGTCCTCGATGTCCTTTTCAGGCACGTCCCACTGTCGGCGCCGCAGGCAGAGGATGCCGCGCGCCTGGTCCGACACGAGGGCCCCGCAGTAGCGCAGCGGCTGCTCCATTTCGGTGAGCAGTTGGCCGTCCGCGTCGGTGAACACGAGCGGGACGCCGCTGACCTCCTCGAACAGGCGCCGCAGCTCTTCGAGTCGCTCGACCGGCACGAGGTCCGCGAGCTTGAGGTGGGACTCGGGCATGACTCACTCCTGGTTAGTGCATTGCAGCAGATGGAAGCCGGTGGCGGCGTCGGGCAGGCGCGCCGCTGACAGGCCCGTGATCTCCAGCACGATGATTTCGAGAATGTGCCAGGTCTTGATGCCGGCGCGGATGCAGCCGGTGATGGTGCCGCGCTCGCGCCCGCAGGCCCCGTGCATGTGCAGCACGGGGCGGCCGGCCTCGTTGGGGAAGATCGTGCCGACGCCGAGAACCTCATGCGCGCCGATGAGCGCCGTCACCATCGGGTTGACGGGCAGGGCGCGGCCGTCCTCGGGGCCGACGACGAGCTGGCTGCCATCGTCCGCCCCGCCGACCATGAAGGCGAGGCCGTGGGTGAGGCCCTGGACGACGAGGAAGTCCTCGAGCGTCTGCGGCATGGGTTCGCCGTCCTCGAGACGGAGGGCGAAGATGCGGCCGATGTTGCCTTCGGAGAATTGCAT
>CAZZDO010000504.1:0-3740 GCA_964653205.1 uncultured Armatimonadia bacterium
GCCGCCGCGCCCTTCGCCCACGTCGGAACGCGCAGATGCAGCGCGAACTCTGTCGGCGCGGCCACGATGACCTTGACCTCAATCCGCTCCTCCCACGGATACCGCGTCGCGATCTGCACTTGCACCGGCCCCACCCCCGGCACGTTCAGATGCGCCGTCAGCGCATCGTACAGATGGATATGAACCGCCCGCTCCGCCACCGTGACAAAGTACCCCGGCAGCGACGCCAGCAGGCGCTGGACGTTGGGCGGGCAGCAGGTGCAGCCGTGCCACGCGCTGCGCTGCCGCGGCGGCACGCGATGGCCCGTGGCCGACGGGGGCTCCTGGCCGTCGTGGGACAGCGGGTTCATGTAGAAGTACTCGTCGCCGTCGAGATCCACCCCGCTGCGCAGCCCGTTGTACAGGATCCACTCCATCGCCTCGGCGTACTGGCATTCGCCGGTGATGAGCAGCATCCGGAAGGCCCACATGAAGTGGCCGATCTGGGCGCAGGTTTCGGCGTAGGCGCGGGCGTTGGGCAGCTCGTAGGGCTCGCCGAAGGCCTCCCCCTCATAGCGGGCGCCGACCCCGCCGGTCACGTAGATCTTACCGTTGACAAGGTCCTCCCACAGGCGCTCCAGATTGGCCAGCATCGCCTCGTCGCCGGTCTCCATCACGAGGTCGGCCCCGCCGCAGCAGATGTACGAGGAGCGCACGGCATGGCCGACGAGCGCCGGCCGCTCGGCGATGGGTGGCAGGCCGGCCAGCGACTGCGGCCGGCTGAGGAAGAACGCCGCGAGGTCGAGGTAGCGCCGCTCGCGCGTGTGGCGGTATAGCTCGATGAGGGCGAGTTCCACTTCCGGGTGGCCGTCGGTGGTCTCGTTCTTGCCGGGGCCGAAGACCGTGTCGAGATGGTCGGCGAAGCGGCAGGCGACCTGCAGCAGCGTGTCGTCGCCGGTGGCCCGGGCAACGGCGATGGCGCCTTGCATCAGGTGCCCGGCGCAATACATCTCGTGGGAATGGACGAGGCCCTGGTAGCGCTCAGGGCGGCGCTCCTCGATGAAGTACGTGTTGAGGTAGCCGTCGGGCTCCTGGGCGGCGGCGATGTCGGCGGCGTCGGCCGCGACGAGGGCGCGCAAGTCCGCCCGGTCCTCGACCTGCAGCACATACCCGGCGGCCTCGATCCACTTGTAGAGGTCCGAGTCGGTGAACAGCGGGCCCTGGCGGGCGGGCGGGACGCCCGCTCTACCCCCCCACGCGAGGCGGCGGAAGTTGTCCATGTGCCCGTGCTCTTCCAGCAGGCCGTGCAGGCGCGGAAGGCCATTCTCCACGTTGCCCCGCCGCAGCGGCGTCCAGAAGGCCGCGTCCGTCAGGCGCACGCTCGGCAGCGGCACGGTATGCAGGCGCACGTGGGGGCTATGCGTCGTGTCCAGGATCGGGCTGCTCATCGGTTCCTCCGGCTATTCATCGGCGATCTGGTAGAACTGTCGGTGCGCGTCGTCGGCATATTCCACCCGCCCCGCCTTCACGACCAGCGCGAGATTGCGCTGGTCGTACAGCACCGCCACATCGTCCGCTGGACGGCCCGACACGACCAGGAGGTCGGCAGCCTTGCCCGGCTGCAGCGTGCCCAGCAGATGCTCTTTCCGGTACGCCGCCGCGTTGACCTGCGTGGCGGCGGTGAGCGCCTCCAGCGGCGATAGCCCGCAGGCGACGAGTTCCTGCAACTCGTATAGCGTGCGGTCGCCCAGCCGCCACGTGCGCGGCGTGCCCGGGTAGTCCGTCCCGACGCCGATCTTCACGCCGATCTCGTGGGCGAGGCGCACGCCCGCGCGATGGATCGGCTGGGCCAGCGTCATCTCCTCGGTCTGCCACGGCTGGTCGGACAGGGCGTCAATGTTGCGCTGGCACGTGACCGCGAGGGTGGGGAGGTAGAACAGGTCGCGCGCCTGGATCCCGCGCACGGCCGCCTCGTCAATGAACGCCCCGTGGTGGATCATGTCCACGCCGGTGGCGATGCAGTTGTCCAGGCCCGGCTGGGTATGGACATGGGCGGCGACCGGCAAACCCCAGGCGTGGGCCTCGTCGGTGAGGGCCGCCAGCTCCTCACGCGTGTAGTTGGGCGAGGAGCAGCTCTCGTTCTTGGCCCAGAAGCCCCCGGAGGCGGCGGTCTTGATGAAGTCCGCGCCCGCCTCGGCCATCTCGCGCACCGCCTTGCGGACCTCCCACGGCCCGTCGGCGGTGCGGAACTTCACGTGGCCGTGAGTGGGCGTCACGATGCAGCCGGCGATCAGCCGCGCCGCCCCGCGCACATGCCCCTCGTTGATGGCGTTGCGCAGGCGGATGCCCTCCAGGTTGGCCGAGACGCTACAGACGGTCGTGATGCCGCGCTGCAGGGACACGCGGAGGGTGTGGACGGCCGCCGGGTCGCCGCCGACATGGGCGTGCGCCTCGATGATCCCCGGCATGACGGTCTGGCCCACGCAATCAATCCGCACGCAGTCCGCCGGTTCGTCGAGGCCCTCCATCGGCCCGGCATAGGCGACGGTTGGGCCCTCGATGAGCACGGCCGCGTCGGGCTGCGGCGGGGTCCCCGTGCCGTCCATCAGCAGCGCGTTCGTCAACAGCAGCGGTGCGGTCATGCGCCCTCCCATTCCTCCCGCGGCGGCGGGGCGTCCACCTGCAGGCGGCGCTGCAGGATCAGCTCAGTCAGCGTCCGGCGGACGCCGGCCAGCGCGGGGTCCTCGTAGCGGTTGTTCAGCTCGCCGGGGTCGTCGTGCAGGTCGAACAGCTCGCCGAAGCGTTCGTCGCCCGTCGTCCACAGCACGAGTTTGTGGCGGTCGGTGCGGCAGTACGCGCAGGCGGTCCGGCGGTCGTTGGTGACATAGTCGCCGAAGGCCGCGCCCCGGCCGGGCGCGCCGGTCTCGACCTGCGGGCGAAGGCTCCGGGCCGCCATGTGCGGCGGAAGGGGCAGCCCGGCGTAGTCGAGCGCCGTAGGGGCGAGGTCGAACATCTCGATGGGATCGTGGCCGACGGCTGCGGAGGCCCCGCCGGGCGGCACGACGATACACGGCACGTTCGCGACCGGGTCGTAGAAGTTGCCCTTGCCATACGCCCCGAAGTCCCCCCGCATCTCCCCGTGGTCGCTGACGAACATCACCAGTGCGTTGTCCCACAGGTTGCGGCGGTCCAGCGTGGCCATGATCCGGCCGACCTGGTCGTCCAGCAGGTCCATCAGCCCGTGATAGTAGGCGGTGAAGCGCCGGGCGCGGGACAGTTCCTCGGGCGTACGGGGCCGCGCGCCGTGCCGGTACGGGAAGTGCGCGCTCAAGTCCGCGTCCCAGCCGTGCGGGACGGGCATGTCATCGGGCTCGTAGCGGCCCAGGTACTCCGGCGGGACATCGAGCGGGCCGTGGGGGCCGGTGAAGCCACACTGGACGAACCACGGCGCGGCCGGCGGGTCGGCGATGAAGTCGGCGGTGTTGCCGCCGATCCATGCGTCCGGGTGCAACTCCGCCGACAGCGGAAAAGGGATGGCCGTGAGGTGCTGCTTGTAGTCGGGATGGCGCCGGACCTCGTAGATGCGCTCGTAGCCCCCCGGCTCACGCGCCTCGACCCACGCGGCGTATTGCGGCCCCAGGGGGCCGGGGCCGATGGGCAGGCCCGTGCTCTGCGTCCAGCGCGCCCCCTTGCCGCCCGTGACCTCCATCGTGTCGAAGCCGCGCTCGGGCATCATGTGGATCTTGCCGAAGGCGGCGGTG
>CAZZDO010000505.1:0-3738 GCA_964653205.1 uncultured Armatimonadia bacterium
CGCCGCCTCCCCCGCGCGGCCGACGTCCCCGTTCTCGCGCTCGCCGGCAGTTGCGCCGAACAGACGCTGCGGCAGGTCGCGGGCGCGGGCGATGACTGGCGGGTGATCCGTCCGAGCCTGGGTAGACTCATGGAAACAGATGCGGCCGAGATGGCCCGTTCGCTCCTGCCGAAGGTGGCGAAGGCCCTCCGGGAGTGTCGCCAGGTCCTCGTGGCGACCTCGCAGCAGCCTTCGGCCCGCGCCCGGACGCTGGAGCGGGCGCAAGCCGCCGGCCTGTCCGCCCGCGACTTCGGCCTGCGCGTGGAGACGTTCCTGGGCGAGGTCGCGCGACTGGCGCGAGAGGAGCTGGGCGTCCGCCACTTCCTCTGCGCCGGCGGCGAGACTTCCGGGGCCATCAGTCAGGCCCTCGACCTGCAAGCCGTAGAGATCGTGCGCGGCCTCGCCCCCGGCGTGCCCCTCTGCCGGGCGCTGCCGGGCCGCGACCTCGCCATTGCCCTGAAGGGCGGCAACTTCGGGACCGACGATTTCTTCTCGCGCGCAGCCCTGACCGCAAGGTGGGTGAAGCTCGATGCCTGATCTGCAATCACGGTTCGCCGGTTGCCTGCTCGGCGGGGCCCTGGGGGACGCGCTTGGGGCGCCCATCGAGTTCCAGTCCCTCAGCGAAATCCGCGCGCGCTACGGCTCGCACGGCCTGCAGGAGTTCGTCCCCGCCTACGGCCGCCTGGGGGCCATCACCGACGACACGCAGATGACGATGTTCACCGCCGAGGGGCTCCTGCAGGCTCACGCGCGCGGCCAGGAGCGCGGCATCTGGGACCCGCCCAGCATGGTGCACGTGGCGTATCTGCGCTGGCTGAAGACCCAGGGCCAGGCCTCGGCCGACCCGTTGTTCCACGAGGCCCGGCGCGGCGGCGGCCTGTCCGACCTGCCCGAACTCAACGAGCGCCGCGGCCCCGGGCGCACGTGCCTGTCGGCGCTTATGAGCGAGCGCATGGGTACGGTGGCTGAGCCCCTCAACAACAGCAAGGGCTGTGGGGGCATCATGCGCATCGCGCCGGTGGGCTTGGCCTGTAGGGCGGGGGCTCCTACCCCGCCCGCCTTCGACCTCGGCTGTCAAATCGCCGCCATCACGCACGGCCACCCTTCGGGCTATCTGGCCGCCGGGGCCTTCGCCGAGATCATCGCCAACGTCCTCTCCCACGGCGAGTTAGGCCACGCCATCTGGCACGCGCGGGGCCTCTTGCAGGCCCAACCCGACCACGAGGAATGTCTTGCCGCGCTGGACCGGGCCCTGGACGCGGCTGAGTCGGGGGAGGTCTCCGCCGAGCAAGTTGAGCGGCTGGGCGAGGGGTGGGTCGCCGAAGAGGCCCTCGCCATCGCCGTCTACTGCGCGCTGGTGGCGCTGGACTTCCGCCACGGGATCTGCCTGGCGGCTAATCACAGCGGCGACAGCGACAGCACGGCGGCGCTGACGGGGAATCTGCTGGGGGTCAAGTGGGGTCGGGAAGCGCTGCCGGCCGACCTGCTCGAACAGCTCGAACTGCGCGACACGATCGAGCGCCTGGCCACGGACCTGCACGCGGCCTTCGCGGGGGAATAGGGGAGAGGGGCGCCGTCAGGTCTCGTCGTCCGGCGCGTCCGTCTCGTCGTGAACATCGTCCTCGGCCGGGGGCAGGGCGCCGCTTAGTTCGGACTCCAGCCGCCGCGGCACCGTGTCGAGCGGCTCCAACTCCGGCAGGTCCTTGTCCGCCGCCCCCATCTCCCGCAGGCGCCGCGCCGACACCAGCAGCCGGTTCTCCATCGAGCCCACCGACTTGTTGTACGCCTCGACGGACCGGCCCAGGTGCTTGCCGATGTCCTGGAAGGGCTCGGCGAATTTGCGGAGCCGCTCGTAGAACTCGCCCGCCAGGCTCCGTACCTGCAGCGCGCTCTCAGCGAAGCGGTGCTGCTGCCAGCCGTAGTGCACCGCGAACAGCATCGCCACGAGCGTCGAGGGGGTGGCGATGATGACGCGGTTGCGCAGCCCACGGTTGATGAGTTCCTGATCGGCCTCCACCGCCGCTGCAAAGAGCGACTCCGCCCCGATGAACATGACGACACAGTCGGGGGAGTGCATTGATTGTGGCAGCTTCTCCCAGTACTTCTTGGCGGCCAGCGAGTCCAGGTGGTTGCGGCACTGGCGGGCGTGTTCCTGCAGTAGCTGCTCCCGCCGCTCAGGGTCGGTGCACTCCAGCGCCCGGTCGTAGGCGTCCTTGGGCACCTTGGCGTCCACCACGATGCAGCGGTCGCCGGGCAGGTTGATGACCATGTCGGGCCGCACACCCTCGCCGGGAACGCTCACCTGCTCCTCGAAATCGCAGTACTCGCTCATCCCGGCCAGCTCGACGGCGTTGCGCAACTGCATCTCGCCCCACCGCCCACGCACCTCCGGCCGTCGCAGCGCCGTGACCAGCTTGTTCGTCTCGCTCTGCAGGCCCTGCTCCGCCACGACCATCGCCCGCAGCCGCTCCTCCAGCGTGCTGTACGCCCCCTCGCGCCGCCGCTCCATCTCCTGGATCGCCTCGTCGTAACGCTTGACGAGTTCGGCGAGGGGGTCCACCATTCCCTTGATGCGCTCCTCGCCGGTCGCCAGCGCCCCCGTGGTCTGCTTGCTGAGCGCCTCGAACGACTGGGCGGCGAGCTTGAGGAACTCCTCGCTATTGCGCGACAGCGCGTGCTGCGAGAGCGCGTCAAGCTTCTCGCGCATCTGCTCGTCGAACTGCGCCGCAGCCTTGTCGCGCTCGTCCAGGCGGGCCCGCAGCCCCTGCGCCTCGCCGGTGAGTTGCACGACCTTCTCCTGCTCGCGGGACAGCGCCACCTGCGCCTCGGTCAGGCGGTCTTGCAGGTCCACGCGACGCGCGGCCTCACCCCGCTGCCCCAGCCGCAGCCCCACGACCAGTCCGACCACCAGCGCGACCACGGCGGCGATGACGGCGATGAGCGTCTCCACGATACACACCTCAACCGGGGGAATGCCGTCACATTCAGCGGGAATACTGCCGCAACCTGCCGGGAACGCAGTCGTTCGCCGTTACCCTTCACCCTCAACCCCCTACCCTTGCCCCTCCGCCTTCCTCGCCACACACGTCATCATGCTCCCCCAGAATGCCGGCGACTTGAGGTCGTCCGTTCCCCGCCCCGCCATCCTCCGCCATGCCAGCTTCGCCGCCACCCCGACGAACTCCAGCGGCTGCCACCACCGGAAGTACGGCGTGTGCACATACGGGAACGTGAAGCGCTCAACCCGGTAGCCCGCCGTCTCGACCATCCGCCGCAGCGTCCAGGGCGAGAAGTTGTAGACCATCTGGTCGGGTGCCAGCAGGCGGAAGTTCGGTCCGAAGACCCGCGCCGCCGGGCTGGCGATGTTCGGCGTCGCGCTGACCACGAGCAGCCCGCCCGGCTTCGTGACACGGTACGCCTCGCGCAGTTGGCCCAGGGGGTCCGGTAGATGTTGCAGCACCCCGCGCATCTGCACGACATCGAAGAAGTCGGGCTCAAAGCCGGCCCCGGTCAGTTCGCCAGCGACAAGGTGGGGGAGACCATATCGCTCCCGGGCGAGCCGGAGATACCGCTGCGACACCTCCAGGCCGTACACCTCGAAGTCATCACGCAACAGCGCGAGGAACTCCCCCGTCCCGCAGCCGACATCCAGAAGCCGCCCCCGGCCGTGGCCGTTCTGTAGGGCGGGGGCTCGTACCC
>CAZZDO010000506.1:0-3723 GCA_964653205.1 uncultured Armatimonadia bacterium
GGCTAGGCGCGGTGGGGTTCGCCGGCGGCGGCGGGGGCCGGGGCCGGCTGAGCATCCCGGGGGACCGCCCGCCGGGCCTTCGTTGCCAGCAGGCTCGATAGCGCGCCGACGATCCGCTCGACCTTGTGGTGGTCCAATACCTTCTCAACGTCCGTGCGCAGAATGGTCTGGACGAAGTTGCCGGCCCGCTCCACCGGCGTCATGGTCATCGTGTCCACCTCGGCGGAGGTGAAGACGATCATCGAGCGCACCGGCGCTTCGAGGCGCTCCTGGGCCAGATGGTCGGTCAGGTGGGCGCAGTGGGTGGAGTTCTGCCGCACCGGGTTGTAGAAGCGGTTGGCGGGATCACTCCGGCCGCCCGACGGCTTGAGCTGCCGCCACTCGAAGTCGAACTCCCCGCCGACGATGAGCCCCGCGTGCCCCTTGGTCTCGATGCACCACAAGCCGTAGGGGGACACGACCACATGGTCCAACTGCGAGACGCTGCGCAGCCCCGGGACGAGCAGGTCGCTGAGCACCCAGTACTCGTCGGGCAGGCGCTGCAGTTCGCGCAGCACCCGGCGCTCGCTCGCATGCCCGCGCAGGACGCCGAGGGGGAGCCACACGAGCTGGCCGATGGCGCCCAGGCCGACCAGGTGCAGCACCAGGAGGGCGAGCTGGCGGAGGGTGTACGGCGGCGGGAGTTCCCAGCCGGTGAAGTGGAAGACCCGTGGGAAGGCCGCGGCGGCGGCGTTGGCCAGCCCCGCCTCACGAATGCTCTGCACGCCCCCCATCTCGCCCACGACACCCCGCAGCAGATTGACCGTGAGCGCGATCCCCACCACGCACAGCGTTGCGAGCCAGACACGATGAATGGCGGCACGGCGCCCCAGCGAGGTGTCGGTGTTCACAACTTGAGCCATGAGCTTGTCTCCGTGGCGGGCCCAGGCGGCTGCACAACCAGTGGCATCGCGCTCATCATAGCGGCGAACCTGCTTGGCTCCCTCCGCTTTTGGCTCAAGCTTCCCGCAAGCCCGCGCGCGCGGGACCCGTGGCGGCCAAGGAATTCGCCGCCGGGGCGGGAAGCTATCTTTCTGTCAGGTCCGAACCTCGGGGCGCGAGCCGTTGTCGTGAAGCGGAGCCTGGCGCTTGCACGCGGCCCGACCGGCAGGTGGGTAGAGCGGGCGTCTCGCCCGCCGACGCCAGCCGGGGCGGGCGAGACGCCAGCCGGGGCGGGCGAGACGCCCGCTCTACCCATCAGTTAGCTCGGCGGGGTACAAGCCTCCGGCTGCGTTTCGCCCTCAACGGGCCCACCCACGCCTTCACGCCTGACAAGGCACTAACCGCTGTGGCTTCCCAAGGAGGTCCTGACTATGCGGCAACGACCCCTCTGTCTGCTGGTGGCGCTGCTTTCGTGCCTCGCGCCGGCCACCGCCGCCGGGCGCTTGCCCGGCAGCTACTACCACGACTTCCACTTCGGCTACGAGACCCCGCACACGAAGTGGGCCAAGCCCCTGGCGGGCGGGAAGGTGCGGGCGTTCTTCATCGCGCCCACCCACACGGCCCGCGAAGTGGCGGAGCTGGCCCAGCGGCTCGACCTGCAGCCCGGCGGTGAGACGGCGCTCGATGCGCGGAACCTGGGCGACCCGGGCACGTACGGCCCCTACCCGGGGATGATCGAGGGGACGTCACAGGAGGAGAAGGAGATCGCGGTCGTGGGCAAGTTGAGCCAGCCCTACGATGTCTACGTGATCGCGAACTTCCCCCTGTCCAAGCTACCGATCCGAGTCCAATACGAGATCCTCAAGCGCGTGAAGGAGGGCGGCGGGCTGGTGCTCGCCTACAAGCGCGAGGCGGATGAGCGGCTGTGGCGGCACCCGCTGCCCGAGGCCGCGCAGGCCATCGCCGAGGTGCCGCTGGCGGGGCTGGCGTTCTACCGGGGGAAGCTCGAGAAGCTCACGCAGGGGGATGGGCAACTCGTGCGCGGCTATCGTGTTGGCGCCGGGCGCGTCGTGCAGATTGACTATGGCATTCAGTCGCCGGCGGGCTTCGCCGGCGGCTGGTGCCTCACGCCCGAGGAGCCGTACACGACCCGCACGCTGACCGAATATGACTACCACCAGTCGCTGGTGGCCAAGGCCGTGCTGTGGGCCGCCAGGCGCGAGCCGCCAGTGCGCTTCGTGGGGCTGCCCGCCGAGGGCTTCCAGCTTGACGACCCCGGCGCGGCGGGGCAACTGAAGTGCACCCTCGCGAACGCCTCGGGCAAGCCGCTGGCGGGCGAGTTGTGGGTGCGGGTGCGGAACGAGTGGGGCGAGGTCGAGCAGGAGACCACGACCCCGAAGACGGCGCCCGCCGGGGAGAGCCCGCTGGTGGTGAGCCTCCCGCGCCTGCCGGGCGGCACGCACTTCGTGGACCTGAAGCTGTCAAGCAAGGCCGGCACGCTGGGCTGGGCCGGCGCGGCGGTGCTCGTCAAGCCGGTGCAGCGGGTGAATGAGATCAAGCCGGCGCAGGTGAGCTTCGAGGCGAAGCAGCCGTGCGCGGGGCGCATCACGCTCGTCCCCGCCGCGCCGGATGCGACGTGGGCCGTGCGGATGACGCTGCTGGACAACTACGGCCGGGCCTTTGCGCGGAAGGACTTGCCGCTGCAGGCCGGGCAGGATGAGATCGAGTTCGCGCTGCCGCTGACGGCGGCGGTGAGTCTGGCCGGGCGAGCGCGGGTGATGCTCTTGCGCGGGGGCGTGCCGTGGGATCAGCAGGAGCAGGAGTTCTTCGTGCAGCAGCGCGGGGAGGATGACTTCCCGGCGCTGGTGTGGGGCAACCTGCCAGGGCTGTTCGGCCACCTCACCGGCGTGCGGCTCCACGAGGCGGGCTTCAACGCCATCCTGCACTACTACGGGAGCAACCAGGGGCTCAACGGCGAGGGGCGTCTGCCGGAGGCCATCGCGCGCGAGGACTTCCACGCCGTGCCGTACGTGACGCGCATTGACTGGAACAAGGGGCGGCTGGGGAACATCGAGCAGGACGAGAAGGCGCGGCAGTTCCTCGTGGACCGCGCGACGGCGTCGCAGCCGTATGCGCCGCTGGTGTATAACCTGGGCGACGAGAACTTCATCCCGGCTGAGGGGGGCTTCGACGAAAACGAGCGCCCGCGGTTCGCGGCGTTCCTCAAGGAGCGCTACGGCGGGGACCTCAAGGCGCTGAACGCGGCGTGGGGGAGCAACTTCGGGGACTTCGCCGAGGCCGCGCCGGTGAAGCCCGGCGACGCGGCGCAGCAGACCAACTGGGCGCCGTTCCACGACACGGAGTGCTTCCGCGAGTTCCTGTATGCCAACTGGCACCACTGGGCGCAGGGCGTCATCAAGCAGGTGGACCCGCAGGGGAAGGTCGGGGCGGAGGGGTCCGTGCCCGGCGACATGGAGGAGAGCATCCGGGGCCTCGAGTTCTGGGGACCGTACCGGCGAGTGGACCAGAACACGCTGCTGCGGTCGCTGGCGCCGCGGGAGCTGGTGCGGGGCAACTGGTTCGGCGGCTACAACTCCGGGCGGCGCGACCTGCCCGGGCTGCCGCGCTTCCTGTGGGAGTCGCTGCTGGACGGCAGCAACCTGCTCGAAGTCTACTGCTCGTATACGTGCGAGAACTTCTACAACACCGACCTGACGTGGGCGTACTGGATGGACGCCTTCCTGCCGGACCTCAAGGAGATCACCGACGGCCTCGGGCAACTGCTGGCGCGCAGCGAGCATG
>CAZZDO010000507.1:0-3717 GCA_964653205.1 uncultured Armatimonadia bacterium
TGGTCGTCATCGCGATCATCGCCATCCTGGCGGCGATCCTGTTCCCGGTCTTCGCCAAGGCCCGCGAGAAGGCGAGGCAGACGAGTTGTCTGAGCAACTGCCGCCAACTGGGAACGGCCTTTCGCATGTACTGCCAGGACTACGACGAGCGCTACCCTTTGTTTGGTTACGTCATCCCCGGCTTCAACGTCCCGGGAGCCGGCGGCTCGCCCGACGGCAGCAATGTCAACATGTGGCGTTTCTTCATCGGGCCGTACTGCAAGAACTACCAGGTCTTCGTGTGTCCCAGCAGCACCGTCGCCGGCGATCCCTCCAGCCCCGGATCTCAACTCCTGCCGGCCTATGGCTACAATGGTTACATCGCCGGAGCGGCCGACGGCACCTTGCGGGCCCCGGCCGAGACCATGGCCATGGGCGATTCCTGGCACTGGGCCGCGCACCAGGCTGGCGGGATCACCCACGCCTTCGCCAGCGTGTGCTACGCCTGTGTGCCCGCCAACAAAGACGTCAAGTATGCCCGCCACAACCAGGGCTCCAATGCCGCCTTCTGTGATGGGCATGCCAAATGGATGTCAGCGATGGACATCAACGGCAAGATCGGCAGTGTGTACTTCTTGCCGTAGTGTGTGAGCACGACAGGGACGAGCGACTCACACGTCGAAACACACAGCCGTGGCAGCGATGCCACGGCTGTTCTTTCATCCCTCCCCGGGAGGCTCCCCGATGGTCCGCATCTGCCAGCTCGCCCTTCTGCTTCTCACCCTCGTGTCCTCGGCCCACGCCCAGCAACAGGCGTGGCTCAGACACCGCGCACAGCTCCAACAAGACCCCTCGGTCCTCGCCGTCTACACGTTCGAGGACGTCGCCGCCGATGCCACGAAGATCCCCAACGAGCGCGGCGCCGACTACCCGCTGGCCTTCAACCTCGTGCCCCATGGCAACGACCCGGCGCAGAAGCTCGAGTTCGTCCCCGGGCGCTGGCCGGAGAAGAAGGCGGTCCGGCTGGACATGGGCCGCCTCGAGGGCCCCGAGATCCCCGTTGCCGACCGCGCCTTCACCGCGTCCTGCTGGTTCCGGTCCAACGGCCCCGGCGTCCACCGGGGCAACTCCGACGGCACCAACGGCACTGTGCTCTCGGTGGGCATCGGCTACTGGGACGGCTGGCGGGTCGCCATCTGGTACCCGCAGATGCGCATGACCTTCGAGATCGGCCGCCCGCAGCCCGGCTCGTCCTACGGGATCGGCTCCCAGCCCTTCATGGACCGTGTCTGGAACCACCTGGCCGCCACCTGGGACGGCAAGCAGGTGCGCCTGTATCTCAACGGCCTGCTCTTTGCCCGTGGGGACTACGAGGGAGCCTACACGCCGCCGCCCGCCCAGAAGGTCTTCCGCATCGGCTTCGCGGGCTACGGGATTGGTTCGGCGGTCCTGGACGTGGATGAGGTCGTGGTCCGCAACCGCGCGCTCACGCCGCTCGAAGTGCTGGAGGAGGTCTACTTCGCCGACGCACTGCCAACCACGGCTCAGGCCGTCCTGGCTGCCGCCGAGGACAGCGCGGCGGCGGGTGACTACGAGAAGGCGCTGGACGGCTACAAGACCCTCAGCCGCGACAAGACCCTCCCCGCTTCCTGGCAGCCCTTCGTGGCGCTGCGGCTGGGGCTGCTGTACCAGCAGGCGCGTCAGCCCGCCGCGGCGGGTCGGGAGTTCGCCAAGGTCGCCACCACCGCCAACATCCCCGAAACGGTGAAGACGACGGCGCTGACAGCGCTGCTCAGGCTCAGCCGGGAAGGGGTCCCCATGCAACTGCCGCCGGACCTGTACGCGTCCCTGCTCAACATGCCGGGCATCACGCCCGCCGACCAGTTCACGGTGCACCTGCAGCTCGGCCACGCGCTGCGGCGGCAGGGCAAGGCGAAGGCGGCGGAGGCCGAATACGCCAGGGCCTTCGCTCTCGACGTGGCGCCGCGCGACAGGCTCAACGCCCGCCTGAGCCTCGCCCACGCCTGCCGGGCCGATGGGGACTATGAACTGGCGCGCAACCAGTACTTGCAGGTCCTCAACGGCCCTGACGCCCCGCCCGAACTCCGCGTGGCGGCGCTGTTCGGCATCGCCGAATGCCACACGGCGCAGAAGAAGTGGGACCTGGCCGCCGCCGCGTACGACAAGGCCGCCGCTGTCGCCGACGCCCCGGCGCACCTGCGCGAGGAGGCTCGCGAACGGGGGGCGGAGGTCCCGTTCCGCAAGGCCGGCAAGCCCCTCCCGCCGCGCACGCAGCATGTGAAGCTCCCGACGCTGCCCAAGCCCGCGATTGAGTTGCACGTGGCCGTCAACGGTGATGACGCCAACCCGGGCACGGCCCAGAAGCCCTTCGCGACGCTGGCGGCCGCCCAGATGGCGCTGCGCCGGGCGCGTCAGGCAGGCGGGACGCCCGCTCTACCCGCCGGCGGCGCCGTGGTCTACGTCCACGGCGGCACGTACCCCTGCACCGCCACGGTGCTGAAGCTCACCGCCGAGGACACCGGCACCGAGCAAGCGCCGGTCGTCTACCGCAACTGGCAGAACGAGCAGGTCCGCTTCACCGGCGCCGTGCCCGTCAAGGGCTTCGCCCCTGTCACTGACCCCACCGTGCTCGCGAGGCTGCCCGAGGAGGCGCGCGGGAAGGTCCTGCAGGCCGACCTCAGGGCGCAGGGCATCACCGACCTCGGCAAGATGAGCAAGCGCGGGATGGACGCGGGGACGGCGCCGTACACGGAGGTCTTCTGGAACGGCCAGCCGCTGCGGCTGGGGCGCTGGCCGAACGAGGGCTACCTGCGTGTCGGGCCGGTCGCTTCCGGCGGCGAGGGCAACAAGCCCACGACCTTCGGCGTAGACACCGACCGCCTCAGCCGCTGGGTGAACGCGCCAGACCCCTACGCCGAGGGCTTCTGGAAGTACGACTGGGCCGAGGGGAGTCTGGCGGTCAACAAGGTGGATGACGCCAACAAGCAACTCACCATCAACAGCCCCGGCGGGTACGGCGTCCGCCAGGGCCAGCGCTTCTTCGTGCTCAACCTGCTCGAAGAGATAGACCAGCCCGGCGAGATGTACCTGGACCGCGGCACGGGGATGCTGTACGTCTATCCCCCGGCGGGCGAGGACGCCCGCTCTACCCAGCCGGTGGTCGAGTTTTCCCTGCTCGAACAGCCCTTCGTCGAGATGACCGACTGCCACTGGACGATCCTGCAGGGCCTGACTTTCGACATCTCACGGACCAACGCCCTCGTCATGCGCAACGGCGAGCACAACCTGATCGCCGGCTGCACGATCACCCGGCCCGGCCAGACCGGCGTCATCGTGGACGGCGGGCACGACTGCGGCGTGTTCGGCTGTGACATCGGCATGACCGGCCGCGGCTGCACCGTCATCACCGGCGGGGACCGCAAGACGCTCGCGCCCGGCCGGCACTTCGTCGAGAACTGTGACCTGCACGACTTCTCGCGCATCGAGCGCTCATACACACCGGCCGTGCTGCTCAACGGCGTCGGCAACCGCCTCGCGCACAACCTCATGCACGAGTCGCCCCACCATGCCCTGCGCATCGAGGGCAACGACCATGTCATCGAGTTCAACGAAGTCCACAGCGTCGTCCTGGAGGGGGACGATCAGTCGGGGCTGGACATCTTCGGCAACCCGAGCTACCGCGGCAACGTGTTCCGCTACAACTTCTGGCACCACATC
>CAZZDO010000508.1:0-3712 GCA_964653205.1 uncultured Armatimonadia bacterium
TTCGGCGCCGTGATTGGGGGCGGGGCCGAGGCCACAGGCAGGGGCGCTACTGGCGCTACTGGCGCCACGGGGGCGGCCGGTGGTGCGACGGGCGGCACCGCAGCAGGAGCGACGGGCTCGGGGGCGGCCACCTCCGCCCCGCAACGCCAGCACCGCTTCTCCTCGGCATACAGCACCTCGCCGCAACTCGAGCAGCGGCGCTTGCCCTCCGGCACAGGCTCGTCCGCGGCAACGGCGGCCGGCGCGGGAGCGGCTGCTACGGGCACCGGCGCGGGAGCCTCAGGGACGGCCGCCCCCGCCTCCGGGGCCGGCAAGGCCACGCCGCAATAGACGCACTGCGTCGCTGCGGAACCGGCGGGTTGTGCGCGGCCGCATTTCTCGCAGGTCCGTTCAGGCATGGAGCACTTCACCTCGCGCGATCAGGGATGGGGCACTCGGTGGCTTCGCCGGAGGGCCCGCTTCGACCTCCCGCGCGGCTGCGCCTCACGTTTGAGGAGGTAACATGGCGGGTATACTGTCACTGCGTTAGGAGAGAGTGTATCGCGTGAAAACAGAAGTCGTGGATCTCCGAGACCGGGTCGGACAACCGGGCTCCGAGAGGAAGGGAGTGCTAGAGGATAGCACCAGCAGATGACGAAGCCGAACTCGCCCTGCTCGATAGTCGGTGAACCCCGGGAACGGCAGTAACGACTCCCAACGGAGAGTATCTCCACGAATCACCGGCAAGAGCTAAACAGAAGAGGGCGAGTTTCGGCGTTCTGGGGAGCCGCGACACGATGCCACTGCAGGCTTGCAGTGGCTTTTTTGCTGTCTCCGAGCACGGGAATCGGGTGCTTGCACGCATTTGACTGTTTTCGGAACGATGCCTTGACAGTAATGCACTCAACTGTTATAATTACCCGCGTTCAAATCACCGCGCCGCCCCCGGGCCGCGACGGTGGGCGTCTTTCGCGACGCCCTCACTGCGACCGCACGGCCGACCCGTGCGGTCTGAAAGCATATCAGGGGTGTATCTGTCATGGCAAAAGCAATCGGCATTGACCTCGGGACCACGAACTCCTGTGTCGCGGTCGTCGAGACCGGCGAGCCCACCGTCATCGTGAATCCCGAAGGCGGGCGCACGACCCCCTCGGTCGTGCATTTCTCCAAGGCCGGCGAGCGCCTGGTGGGCCAGCAGGCCAAGCGCCAGGCCGTGCTCAACCCCGAGCGCACCATCAGTTCCATCAAGCGCAAGATGGGCACGCGCGACGCGAGCACCATTGACGGCAAGGACTACTCGCCCGAGCAGATCTCCGCCATCATCCTGACCAAGCTCAAGGCGGACGCGGAGGCGTACCTGGGCGAGACGATCACCCAGGCCGTCATCACCGTGCCCGCGTATTTCAACGACACCCAGCGCACCGCGACCAAGCAGGCGGGTGAGATCGCCGGCCTCGAGGTCCTGCGCATCATCAACGAGCCGACGGCTGCCGCGCTGGCGTACGGCCAGCAGGAGCGCGACAAGCAGGTCAAGGAAGCCACCATCATGGTCTACGACCTCGGTGGCGGCACCTTCGACGTGTCCATCCTGGACGTCGAGATCGGCAAGGGCGAGGAGCGCGACTACTACGAGGTGCTCGCCACCCATGGCGACACCCACCTGGGCGGCGACGACTTCGACCAGCGCGTCATGGACTACCTGGCCGAGGAGTTCAAGAAGGAGACCGGCATTGACCTGCGCAAGGACCGCCAGGCCCTCCAGCGGCTCCGCGACGCCGCCGAGCGCGCGAAGATCGAGCTGTCCAACACGCTGCAGACCAGCATCAGCCTGCCCTTCATCACCAACGTCGAGGGCGAGGGCCCCAAGCACCTGGAGATGACGCTGACCCGCGCCAAGCTCGAGGAACTCATCGGCGATCTCATCGAGAAGACGGCCGAGCACGTGGAGATCACGATCCGCGAGGCCGGCATCAGCAAGGACAAGATTGACGAGGTCCTGCTGGTCGGGGGCTCGACCCGCATCCCGGCCGTGCAGGAACTGGCCAAGAAGCTCACCGGCAAGGAGCCCAAGAAGGGCATCAACCCCGATGAGGTCGTCGCGGTCGGCGCCTCCATCCAGGCCGCGGTGCTCACCGGCAAGGGCCAGGACATGGTGCTCGTGGACGTCACGCCGCTCACGCTGGGCGTCGAGACGCTCGGCGATGTCTTCGACATCGTCATCCCGCGCAACACCAGCGTGCCCACGCGCCAGACCCGCACCTACAGCACGGCCTCGGACATGCAGACGACCGTTGAGGTGCACGTGCTGCAGGGCGAGCGGTCGCGCGCGAGCCAGAACAAGTCGCTGGGCAAGTTCCACCTGACGGGCATCCCGCCGGCCCCGCGCGGCATCCCGCAGATCGAGGTCACCTTCGATCTCGACAGCAATGGGATCCTGAACGTGGCGGCCAAGGACAAGGCCACGGGCACGGAACAGAAGATCACGATCACCGGCTCCGGCGCGCTGTCCGACGACGAAGTCGAGAACATGGTGGGCCAGGCCGAAGCCCACAAGGCCGAGGACGAGAAGTTCCGCGAGCTGGCCGAGGCCCGCAACATGGCCGACCAGATGGCCTACCAGCTCGAGAAGACGCTCAAGGACCTCGGCGAGAAGGTCCCGGCCGACGAGGCCGACGGCATCAAGGCGAAGATCGAGGCCATCCGCGAGGCGGCCAAGGGTGAGGACGCCCCGGCCATTCGCGCGGCCATTGACGACGCCAACCAGGCCTTCTCGGCGGTCTCGCAGCGCATGTACGAGCAGGCCGGCCCGCCCCCGGGCACCGAGCAGCCCGCCGAGGGCACGACCGGCGGCCCCGCCGCCGGCCCCAGCGCACACGGTGACGTGATCGAGGGCGAGTTCACGGCCGAGGACGAGAAGTAGGGCGGAGACGGCGGGAACGGTGAGGCGGGAACGCGGGAACGGTGAGGCGGGAACGCGGGAACGGTGAGGCGGGAACGCGGGAACGATGAGGCGGGAACGCGGGAACGATGAGGCGGGAACATGAGGATAGTGCGGGCTTCCATCCCGCCTGCCCTCACCTGCCAGAACCACGCGGGCCGGACGCCTGCACCACGACCGTCGGGGAAGATGTGGGAAGCAACATGCACGACAATCTGGACGGTCTTCTGAACCTGCGGCGTCGCTTGTACCGGACATTGGACGCCGGCTTCGGCCCGGCCGAAGCGCCGGGCGAGACGTTCACGCCGCCGCTGGATGTGGTTGCCGCTCCGGACGGCCTGACCATCACCGTCGAGCTGCCCGGCATGGCCCGCGAGGACATCGAGGTGGAGTTGCAGGGGAACCTGCTGACGATAGCGGGCGAACGCCGCACGACCGGGGCGGACGGGGCGCAGGGCTTCTATCGGCGCGAACGCCCGGCGGGGCGCTTCCGCCGCGCGCTGGCGCTGCCGACGAGCGACCACGAAGAGCTGTCGGCGTCGCTAAGGGACGGCGTGCTGACGGTTAGGGTGCACCGCGCGAAGGCCACGGCGGTCAAGGTGGGGGAGGGCTGACATGGACACCTTCTGGGATGCCCGACGTGAAATCAGGGAACTGCGGGCGCGCATGGACCAGGCCTTCCGCCTGGCCCGGCAGCAGACTCGCGGCGCCGTCGCCCTGGCCCCGCCGCTGGACTTCGCGGCCGCGGCTGACGGCTTCCGCGTCACGCTCGACCTGCCCGGCGTGAGCCGGGAC
>CAZZDO010000509.1:0-3705 GCA_964653205.1 uncultured Armatimonadia bacterium
CTGCCCCGAATGTGGGGAGCCCCTGGTCTTCCGCGCCGGCTATAAGGGGCGGAAGTTCATCGCCTGCACCGGCTTCCCCAAGTGTACCTACAAGGAACAGGTTGACGCCGAGGGCAACGCGCGGCCGCGCGTGGCGCCGGAGAAGACGAACATCGTCTGCGACAAGTGCGGCGGAACGATGGTCGTGCGCACCAGCAAGCGCGGGCCGTTCCTGGGGTGCGGGAGCTTCCCCAAGTGCCGCAACATCATGCCGATCGAGAGGCTGGGAGAGGGGGGGGCGCAGGCCAGCGGCGGCCCGCAGCCCTTCGACGCCGCTCAGGGTCCGCGAGATGCCGGCGCTCCTACGGCAACGGCTACGGCGGCGGCGGATGGCCTGAACCTCACCTGCGATGAATGCGGGGCGCCGATGGTCGTGCGGCGGGGCCGCAACGGGCAGTTCGTGGCCTGCACGGGCTACCCCAAGTGCAAGGCCACCAAGCCCATCTCCGCTGCCTATGAGGCGGGCTACCAGAAGCCCGAGGTGCAGAAGCTGGAGGAGAAGTGCCCTGAGTGCGGGAAGGACTTGCTGGTGCGGCAGAGCCGGCGCGGACAGTTCGTCGGGTGCAGCGGCTATCCGAAGTGCAAGTACTCCCGCGACCTGGAGCCGGGCAGTTAGCCGACCCCCCATTCCATGACGGAACCTACTGCGTCATCGCCGACGGTCCGTGTGCGCTTGCCCCTGCTGCTGGCGGTCTTCCTGACAGCCCTGTCGGTGCTCGCCTTCGAGGTGGCGTTGTCGCGCGCGTTCTCCGTCCTCCTGCGTTTCCACTTCGTGTTCCTGGCGATCTCACTGGCCACCAGCGGGCTGGGCCTCGGCGGGCTGGCCGACTATCTGACCGGCCGCATGTTGCGGCGCACCGGCGCGGTCGGCCAGCACCTGTCGCTGCGCGCCAGCGCCCTCGCCGTCCTGTACCCCCTGTGCATCTATCTGCTCTTCGCCACGCCTCTGGCCGCCCATCTCACCTCCGTGTGGATCGTCAGCGGGATCTGCATCCTGCCCTTCCTCGTGGCCGGGGCGTTGCTGAGCCGGATCTTCGCCGAGCACTCACAGGCGGGTGGGACGCTCTACTTCGCCGACCTGTTCGGGGCGGCGCTGGGGAGCTTCCTCGTCATCGGGGCGCTGCAACTGATGGGGGCGACAAACGTGCCGTTCGCGTGCGGGCTGGCGGCGGCGGGGGCGGCGGCGTTGCTGGCGTTCGGCGCGGGCTCGCGGCTGGAAGCCGCTCGTACGATCCCTAATGGGGGCTCGCGGCTGGAAGCCGCTCGTCCGACACCCGGGGAGGGTTCGCGCGGCGGACGCCAGCGTCCGCGGGTGACCGCTCCTACACCGGGACTCGTAGGTGTGGCTCGCATCGTCGCAGTGGTCGTCGGTTGTCTGGTCGTCGGCGCCTTCATCGGCAATCTGCAGTGGCGCTACCTCGACCTGCCGATCATGCCGTTGCGGGATGATCCTGCGGCCAAGCCGCTGTACCGCGAGTTGGGTGACCCGAAGATCGGCGCGAAGATCGTCTACAGTGAATGGAATGCCTTCGCCCGCACGGATGTCGTGACCAACGCCCGGCCCGACGGCACCACCGACCCGCACGATGACTACTACATCTACACCGACGGCGAAGTGCCGACGAACATGCTGTGGTTCCCGGGTGACTTGCGGCAACTAGGGTCGCGGCTGGAGAGCTTCATCGGCTTCCGCCCGTTTGACTGGTTCCGGCCGGAAAAGGTGCTGCTGATCGGGCCGGGCGGGGGCCTGGACATGCTGCTGGCGTCGGCGGTCGGCGCCAAAGAGATCATCGGGGTGGAGCTGAACCCCTCGATCCCGCGCATCGTGCGCCGCTACGGCGACTTCAACGGCCACATCTACGACCGGGCCAACGTGCAGATCCATGTGGACGAGGGCCGCAGCTTCGTGCGGCGGTCGCGCGAGCAGTATGACCTGATCTATCTGGCGCTGACCAAGACCGCCACGACGGCCAGCAGCAGCCTCGCGCTCGTCGAGGGCTACATCTACACGCGCGAGGCGTTCGAGGACTACCTGCGGCACCTCACCCCAAACGGCAAGGTCGCAATGGTGCTGCAAGAACCGTCGCTCCTGCTGCGGACAATGCTGATCGCGCTGGAGGCGCTGCAGCATGAGGGCATGTCGCGCGAAGAGGCTCTCCACAGTGTCATGGTGGCGGGAGTGCCGACGACGATGTACAGCATGGGGCCGTACCGGCACTTGCTGATCGTGTCGCGACAGCCCTTCGACCCGGCGGTCAGCGTGCGCCTGGCCAAGGAGACCGTGGCGATTGGCTTCGCACCGGGCTATTTCCCGGGCGCCTATGAGCCCGTGCCGTTCAGTTGGCTGAGCCAGCAGCACGCCACCACGCCGGAGTTCGTGAGGGCCTGGAACCAGTGGCAGTTTGGCGAGCAGTTGCTGAACATCATGCCGCGCACCGACGACCAGCCCTTCGTGGTGGACATGACCTTCCGCCTGCCGAGGCAGTTCCAGGGGTTGCTGCTCGGGGCGCTGCTGCTGGCGGCGTTGTTCTCAGTGGTCGCCATCGTGCGCAGCGGCGGCGACGCACATGGGGCCTCAACCCCGTCGCTGGTGGCCGCTGTAGCGTACTTCGCCTGCCTGGGCGCGGGCTTCATGCTGGTGGAGATCGCGCTAATCCAGAAGCTGGTGCTGTATCTGGGCTACCCCGTGCTGAGCCTGTCCGTCATCCTGTTTGCGTTGCTGCTGGGCGGGGGGCTGGGGAGTCTCATCAGCCAGCGTTGGGATGTCTCCATCGCCGGTCGGGTCGCGGGCGGGGCGGCCCTCGGCGTCGTGCTCTACGGCGTGGCGCTGCAGTTCGGACAGGGGCCCGTCGTGGCCGCGACGCTGGGCTGGGACATCCGCCTGCGTTGTCTGCTGACGATGCTGATGCTGCTGCCGCTGGGGCTCGCGCTGGGGATGCCCTTCCCCACGGGCCTGCGGGCGGTGGGGGCGCGCGCCGACAGCTTTGTGCCGTGGATGTGGGGCGTCAACGGGCTGATGTCGGTCGTGGGGTCGGTCGGCGCGATGATGGTCGCGAAGTTCTGGGGCTTCCACATGACGCTGTGGTGCGGCTGGGCCGTCTATGCGCTGACGGCGCTACTGGCGGGGAGCGGCCTGGCGTTGGGCAAAGAACGAAGCATGAAGAACGAAGAATGAAGGGACGGCCACCACTTGGCGCCGTCCCTTCTGGTTGGTGACTGTTGTCTTCCGGTTCAGTTCGCTTTCGCTACCGTGACGGCCAGCGACAGCTTCGCGATCTCCCCGAGCGGTGTCCCCGAGGCGTTCTGCAACTCCACCACTAACTGCTTCGCCTTCGCTTCCTCCGGCAAGGCCTGATCCAGCTTGACGACTTCGGCCGGCGACACCTTCAGCGTCGTGGGCTGGCCGATGGCTTTGCCCTCGGCGTCCTGGAGCGTGAGGGCGAGGTTGCCGGGCATGAAGACCCCGAGCACGCCGGTGAGCTTCGTCTTGCCGTCGGCGCGCTCGACCTTCAGGGGCTTCTGGATGGCCGCGACCTCGCCGACGCTGGCGAGCGGCCCCCCAACGCGCGTGGCGTACCAGTCGAGTTGCAGGTCATAGCTTTCGCCCGGGCGTAGCGAACGGCTCGGCCCGCACAGCCCGGTCTGCATGTACGACTGCTCGCCGGA
>CAZZDO010000510.1:0-3701 GCA_964653205.1 uncultured Armatimonadia bacterium
GTCTCGGGCTTGTTGGTCGAGACGAGGCTGTGGGCGATGTGGAACATCAGCTTCAGGTGCGGGTTGGTCTGGCGAATGTCGTCGAACTCCTTGCGGATGCGCGCCCGCTCCTTGGGCAGCCACAGGAAGTCAATCCCCTCGATCTCGATCTCCGGGTCGTCGGCGACGTGGGTCAGGCAGCCGAACGAGGCGTACAGCGTGTTGCGCATCGTGGCGTACTCGCGGCTGAAACGTTCGCGGGGGACGAACGCGAAGCCGCCGTCCACGGTTTGGTAGCGCCCCTCGTCGTGGCGCACCTGGTTGATGAAGTCGTAGTAGTCCGGCGAGGCCTGCGGGTAGACGGCCCAGTCCAGCGTGCGCGACGCCCCGGGCGCCAGCCCGAACTTGTCGTTGCGGAACCCCGCCCGCTCGTCCTTGACGTACACGACGCTCTGCAGCACGGAGACATCATCGAGCGGCAGGACCCCCAGGCCCAGGTTCTCCCAGTTGACGAAGCTGCTGGGGCTGTTGGGCTGGGCCAGCTCCGTCCCGCCGGGGAAGCCCGCCACCCAGCGGTCGCGGTAGGGCGTGCCCGCGTAGCCGGCGTAGCTGTCCATGATGATCCCGACGTCCTCGGCGCTCATGTTGCGGACCGTGTCCTGGATCGCGAGGCGGTTGGGGTGCACGGTGACCTTGCGGGTGACGGTGTAGAACTTGCCGACGCCGGTGATCTCGAACTGGTTCTTCCCGAGCGGGCGCACGGTCGTCTTCCAGCCGGGCTCGGGCTGGTCGGCCGCGCCGAAGGCGTTGTCGCCGCCGTGCGGATAGGAGAACGAGGAGCCGATGGTCAGCGTGCGGCCGGCGGCCTGCAGCGCGATGCCGCCGTCCGGCCGCGGCTTCGCTGTGAACTTCAGGGCAGGCGGGGCGGGGGTGAGCCGGCCCGCGCTGCGCTCGGACGGCGCGGGCAGCGCCGGGGCCACCGCCGGGTGCGCGAAACTCGCCTCGCTGGCGACCTTCAGCCCCGACGGCGCGGTCAGCTCGCCCGCCACGGTGTAGCGCCCGGGCTTGAGGCCCTTCAGGTCGAAGTCGGCGAACGTGAGGCGCCGGCGGGCGAGGCCCGGGAACTGCTTGCTCTGCCCGGGCAGCTCCTGCCCCTGCGCGTCGCGCAGCGCTAGCTTCAGAACGGCGTCATCGGGCCGGGGGAAGATGCCGTCGTAGTCGGCCACGACCGACACCTTGTCCTCGCCCGGGTACGTGTAGGCGGTCAGGCGCAGCTTGTCCCACCAGGCCGTGTCCACCCCGTAGCCGGCGGCCGCCTGCTTGTAGCGGTTCTGGACTTCATCAGCCGACAGGGCGCGGTGGTAGACGCGGACCTCGTCGAGTTCACCCCGCCAGAAGGACGTGCCGCTGTAGCCGGGGTCGGTGGCGGCCGGGTCGGCCATCAGCGCGCCCATGATGAAGTTATTGCCCGGCGCGATCTGCGGTTTGAGGGACTGCTTGGAGTCAACGCACTCGCGGTTGACGTACAGGGCCATCGTCTTGCCGTCGAAGGTGGCGACGACGTAGCTCCACTGGCCGATGGGCAGGCGCGACTTGATGTTGTTGCCCCCGCCGGAGATGTAGAACCACGTGTTGCCGTCGCGGTACTGCGTCAGCCCGTAGCTCTCGTAGTACTTCCCCACGATCATCGGCTCGGCGCCGGGGAGGCTCAGGGGCTTGACCCACGCCTCCAGCGTCACCGTGTCGGTGAGGTTGAGGCTCGCGCCCGTGCCGCAGTCCACCCAGTCGTCCTTGCCGTCGAAGCTTAGGGCAAAGCCGTCGCCGCGCTTGACGAAGGCGGGGCCATGCAGCTTGCCGACGTTGCCGTTGCCCGAGGCATCGGCAACGGTATCGCCCTGGCCCTCATCAAAGCTCCAGGAGCCGACGGGGCCATCCTGGGCGCAGGCAGTAGAGATGAGGAGGAGGGTAGTGAACACGAAGAGGAAGCGGGCCATGCGAACCTCCATGTGGGGGCGGGCCGTTGGAGGGGCCGGATATTATCCGGCCCGCCGTTGGGTTCTCCCGTTGCTTTGAGGCATCCGTCACGAACGGCGGGCCGGCTAATAGCCGGCCCCTCCAACGGCCTGCCCCATCGGGGCCTCGCGGAAGAGCCGCGCGTCCATCGTCCGCAGCTCCGACGCGATCATCGGCGCGAACTCCATCTGTGCGAGGAGGTCCTGCTCCAGTTCCACGCCCGGTGCGATCTCGGTGAGCGTGACGCCCTCGGGGCGTAGCTCGAACACGCAGCGGTCGGTGACGTAGAGCACGGGCGTCTCGCGCCGCAGGGCCTCGGCCGCCGAGAACGTGATCTGCTGGATCTGCTCGCGGGCCTTGGTCAGCTTCCCCTCCTGCAC
The DNA here is from genome assembly GCA_964653205.1 of uncultured Armatimonadia bacterium. Classification (GTDB taxonomy): domain Bacteria; phylum Armatimonadota; class Zipacnadia; order Zipacnadales; family UBA11051; genus JAJFUB01. The sequence continues at coordinate 2,373 of CAZZDO010000510.1, forward strand.
GATCCGCAGGCCGGCGTCGGTCACCTCCGTCTGCAAGCCCGACGCCGTGAGCGTGCCGCAGAAGACGATCTTGCGCGCGTTCTGGCTGATCTCGATGAAGCCCCCGCAGCCGGCGACGATCTTGCCGAAGCGGCTGACGTTGACATTGCCGGCGCGGTCGAATTCGGCCAGCCCCAGGAAGGTCAGGTCGAGCCCGCCGCCGCTGTAGAAGTCGAACATGTCCACATGGCTGATGAGCGCGAGGGGGAGGGTGGACGCACCGAATGATTGCCCGCCGGCCGGCACGCCGCCGATGGTGCCAGACTCGACCGTGAGGTGCAGCCGGTCGAAGATGCCCTCCTCATAAGCGACGGAGGCCACGCCCTCGGGCATGCCGATGCCGAGGTTGACGGTGGCGCCGTCGAACAACTCCATGGCGGCGCGGCGGGCAATGACCTTGCGCTCGTCGAGGGGGAGGGGCCGCATACCTGCCGCGGCCTCATCGCGGCAGGTATCCGGCCCCGGGGCCGGATAGCCCCCCGCGCCTTCGGCGCGTGCGGCTATTCGGCCCCTCCCCAGAAACGCCGGGTTCCACTCGCAATCTCCGCTGTGCCAGTGGTGCTTGGGCGGGGCCACGACGACGACATCCACGAACAGCCCCGGCACGTCCACCTCGTGCGGCGCCAGCGGCTCGTCCAATAGCTCCGCCACCTGCGCGATGACCATGCCTCCGCTGTTGTGCGCGGCCATCGCCAGCGCCAGGGTCTCCATGATGCAGGCTTCGCGGTGGTGGGTGCAGTTGCCGTGCGGGTCGGCGGCGGTCATGCGGATGAGACCGACATGGATGGGGAAGGCGGGGTAGAGCAGCCATTCGCGCCCGGCGGCCCGCACGACCTCCACGAGTTCCTCGGTGGTGCGCGGGGTCATCTTGCCGCCCTGCAGGCGCGGGTCCACGAATGTCCCCAGGCCCGCGTGGGTCAGCAGGCCGGGGCGCTTGGCCGCGATCTCACGATAGAGCAGCGCGATGGCCCCCTGCGGCCAGTTGTAGGCCTCGACGCGGTCGTCGAGGATCATCTGCCCCAGCCGCGGGGACATGCGGAAGTGGCCGCCGATGTCGCGCTTGAGCAGGCCTTCGTGGGCCAGATGGTCAGCCCCGGCGCCGGCGGCGTTGCCCTGCCCGGCGGAGTGGACGTAGGTGAGGTCGCGCGGGGAGCCGGTCTGCAGGAAGCGGTCCTCGAGGGCGGCGGTGAGGTGTTCGGGGTGCTGGATCATCCCGAAGCCGGTGGCGGCGACCGTGGCGCCATCGGGGATCAGGGCGACGGCCTCTTGTGCGGTGAGAATCTTCATGGT
>CAZZDO010000511.1:0-3701 GCA_964653205.1 uncultured Armatimonadia bacterium
AGTGGGGCGATTGTACCGCGCGGCGGGAGGTCATGGCAAGATCCGCGTTGCGGTGAGTCCAGGCCGGCCGGCCGCATCTGGGGGCCCGGCCGCGATCAGCCACGTGCGGCCCTGGGCGCACACCGTCGTCCAGGCCGTCGGCGCGGCTGGAAGGACGGGCCCGACCGCGACCTCCTGCAAGTTGTGGACACCGGCAGCGTCACACTGGTTCCCCGGACGCAACACGGACAGGCGCCAGCCGCCGCCCTGTCGGCGGAACACGCCCAGGGCGTCGCGCCCCACCGGCTGCAGCGTGTGCCCCAACAGGCCGGGCGGTCCCACAGCCACCGCGACCATCCGGGTGCCCGTCCACGTGTACACGGTGACTCGCTTGCGCCCGTCGGCGGCCCCTTCGAGCACACAGGCCTCGGCGCCGGGCTCGGGGGCCACATCCACCAGGACGACATCCTCAAAGGCGCGGGCGAAACTCGTGCCCTTCCAGAGGGCTACGAGGGCGTCAGGGGCGCACCGGTACAGGAACGGGCGCAGCCGCACGACCGGGTCGAAATGCGTTGGTTTGCGCACCCCCACCAGCAGCCTCGTGGCGTCCGGCGCGGGTCGCAGGAAGCAGGGGTCCCAGGCGGGGTCAACCTGAGGCGCGGGGACGAGGGGGCCGTCAGGGGGCGTCCAGAGCGCCACCGAGGCCCCGTGCAGGTGACCCGACTGCCAGCGCCCCCCCAGGAGCAGCGCCAGGCGTGGGCCCGCCGGGGCGGCGGCGCGGACGGAGGCGGCGAAGGACCGCAGGGCCCGGGGCTCTCCCGCGGGAGTGATCTCACAGGCGCCGTGGTCGGAGAAGACGACCAGACGCCCGGCCAGGACGGCCGCGGCGCGTTGCGGCGCGGGGAGCGGCCGGAGCTGCAACTGGCCGTCGGGGGCGACTTGACCCAGGGATGACCAGCGTGCGGACAGGACGACGAAATCCCATCCCGCGACGGAGTTGACTGGGTGGATTGTGGCGCCCCAGGCCGGGGACAGGGCAATCAGGGCCCCCAGGGAGGCTCCGACAAGGAAAGCCGCGAGTCCGGGAAGCCGAGAAACAGAGCGCCTGAAGGGGACCACAGGCGTTGACAGTGGCCCACAAACGTATCTATAATCTACGCTATTAGTCATAGCTGTTGTCGCGGCAACGCCAGTACGCCCGTGTCGGCCACCTGGGCGCAACCGACACGAACTGCAGAAACTCATCATGGAACCAGTCCTCAGGCGTTTCGATGCCCGCGACTACTTGCGCATCCTGACGAAGCGCAAGTGGTTCATCATCATGGTCGCCCTGGCGGCCATGGTCATCGGCGGCCTCTACACCGTCTCCTACCCCAAGACGTACAAAGCCTCCGCCATCGTCATCATCCGTCGCCAGGGGCAGCCGATCATCTGGGTTGGCGACCCGCAGGCGCGTCCCGCCCAGCGGGAGGATCTGGCGCTCGATACGCAGGCCCGCATCGCGGCCAGCATTGACTGCGCCGACCAGGCGGCCAAGGCCCTGGCCAACCGCACCACGGGTGACGCGATTCAGGTCAGCGGCCAGGAAATCGCCGCCAGCATCAACACCACCCCGAGTGAGCCCGACCTGTTGCGCATCGAGGCGGTTCACCGCGACTCCAAGTACGCGGTCGAGTTCGCCAACGCGGTCGCACTCGCCTTCGTGGACAAGAGCAAGCAGCTACGTCAGACCGAGTCGACGGCCGCCAAGGAGTTCCTCGACGAGGCCATGAAGCGGGCGCGAACAAGTCTGGACGAGGCCCAGGCCGAGGCCGCGGCCTACCAGGAGCAGATCGGGATTGTCGTGCCCGATGATGAGCCGCGGAGCGCAGTGCAGCAGCTCGTAGACTACGAGAACGAACTGCAGAAGGCCGAGGCCGACCTGTCCGCCGCGCAGTCGGACGCGCAGGTGGTCGAGGGGCAGTTGGCTCACACCCCGGCCTTCCGCACCGTCAAGCACGAGGCGCCCAACCCGGAGCGGCAGGCCAAGCTGGATCAGCTCCAGCAGGCGCAGATGCAACTGGTGCAGTTGCGGGCCCGCTACACGGACAACTGGCCGGCGGTGCAGCAGACGAAGGACCAGATCGAGGAGTTGCAGGCGCAGATCGCCCGGCTGCCGGAGACGGTCACGAAGACGACCGTGGAGCCGGAGGCCGAGCAGGCGAGCCTGCGCCACGAGGCCGTCGGCGCCCGGCGGCAGGTGGCCGAGGCGCAGGCGCGCGTGAACAACCTGCGGGCCACGGTGGCGCGATTGCGCGCGGCCAAGCAGGTGATGCCGCCGAAGCTGGCCCACCTCAATCGCCTGCTCGACCGCGTGGAGCTGGCCAAGATCAGCTTCCGGAACGTGCAGGCGCAACTGGAGAACGCGCGGCTGAACGAGGCCAAGGAGCAGGCCGACGCGGAGATGATTGACCACGCCGCCGTCGCCGCCGAGGTCAGCCCGAAGCTGGGCCGCATGCTGATCTTCTCGCTGACCCTGGGGCTGGCCGCCGGCATCGCCCTGGCGCTGTTCCTCGAAGCCCTCGACGACACGCTGCACAGCCCGGACGACGTCGCCGCGTACACCGAGGCGACGTTCCTGGGCATGGTCCCGATGCTCGAGGACCCGAGCCAGGGGCTGATCACCGTGATCTCGCCCAAGAGCCCACCGGCGGAGGCATACCGTACCTTGCGGTCCAACATCCACTTTGCCCAGGTGGACAACCCGGCGCATACCTTCGTGGTCACCAGCGCCGGCGCGGGTGAGGGCAAGACGATGACGACCGCCAACCTGTCGGCGGTGTTCGCGCAGGCGGGGCAGGAAGTGCTGCTGATTGATGCGGACCTGCGGCGCCCCAGCCTGCACCGCATCTTCAACGTCTCCTCCGAGCGCGGGTTGACCAATGTGCTGGTCGGCGAGACGGACCTGTCCGAGGTGATGTTCGAGACCGACGTGCCGGGCCTGCACATCATCCCCACCGGCCCGCTGCCGCCGAACCCGGCCGAGCTGTTGGAGTCCCAGCAGATGACGCGCATCATCGCCCGCGCGCAGGAACTCGCGGATGTGGTGTTCTTTGACTCGCCCCCGGCCATCGTCTTGACCGACGCGGTCATCCTGTCGTCCAAGGTGGAGCGCACGATCCTGGTGGCGGAGGCCGGGCAGGTCACACGGGACGCCTTCAACGAGATGTGCCGCCTGATCAACAACGCGCGCGGCACCATTCTCGGCGTGGTGCTCAACAAGCTGCGGCTGAGCGCGGCGGACTACTACTACTATTACTACTACTACGACTACTCGCATTACGCGCCGCGGCGCGGCACGCCGACGACGCCGCTGACGATGGACGGCCAGCCGCAGGCGGGCTTCTCGTCCGCGGACGCGCCGACCATTCTCGAGGACATCTTCGGCATCGAGGACGCGGCGCCGCCGGCGCCCCAGGTGCAGCAGCCGCCGGTGTCGCGGATGCCGATGGTGCTGGACCAGCCGCCGGAGATCGGGCAGCCCCCGGCGATCACGCCGCCCGAGCAGCCGGACCTGAGCCCGCCCATGCCGCAAGTCCAGCAGCCACCGGAAGATGAACTGCTGCCGCCGGGTGACCAGCCGCCGGACGATAGCAACGGCGGCGAACCGCCCTCACCCCTGCAGGACCTCTTCGGTCCCGACAACGACAACCAGCAGTAAGAGACTCGAGAGGGAGCACGCG
>CAZZDO010000512.1:0-3700 GCA_964653205.1 uncultured Armatimonadia bacterium
AGCCGCCAGAGGGCTGGCGGCAATCGCGGACGGCAGGAGCCCGACGTGGACACTCGCTACAGGTCCAGCAGAATCCGTAGCCGTTTCCCCACCTCAAGCATGGTCTCGGGCGTGACGATGCCCATGCGCCGTATCAGCCGCTTGGGCGAGATGGCGCGCACGTGGTCACACATGATCTCGGAAGGGCGCGTCGTGCCCCCCTCGGGAGGCTGAATGGAGAAGTGCCATGGCAATCCGCGGCGTCTTGTGGTGACGGGTACCGCCACAACGAGATTGGAGGCGCTGTCATTGAAGGCATCAACGGACACGATCAGGACCGGTCGTTGCCCGGCCTGCTCGTGATCGAAGCGCGGGTCCAGGTCCGTGTGCCACACTTCACCTCGGCGCGGCGATGGGTTCCTCACTCATCCTCCATGCCATCGTGCAGTGTCGCGTCCCATTCCGCCCGTTCTGCCTCCAGGTCCTGCCAGGCCGCTTCGTCCCGCCGCAAAGCCGCATATGCTGCGGCGGCCTCCTCAAGGAAGAGCTGACGCTCCCGGGCGGCTATGGCTTGCCTCAGCAAGACGCTCATCGGCTGGCCCGTCCGTTGCGCCATGTTCCTCAGAATCTGGCGTGAGTCCTCATCCAGTCGAACCGTGGATGTAGCCATGGGTACTCCTCTGTCTACATATGTGTAGACAGAATAGCACTGCGATGGCCTGAGAGTCAACCGCCGTCCGTGGCCGCCGGAATCGGCGTCAATCACACGCCATCGGCGGATGCGCCTCGCAGCCCCACCCTCTGCTACGACCCCGTAACCCGCCTGAGCAGATCAAAGAACCCCCGCTTCCGCTCGGTGTTCAGCCCCCAGTTCACCGGCGGCGACTGGTAGCCGTCCGTGTAGTTGTTCTTGCCGGGGTCGAAGTAGCCCCACGAGGCGTACTCGCCGATGGCCGCGACCATGTTGTTCATCGGCTGGGCGAAGTCGAAGTGGTCGTCCTCGTTGAACAGGATCGGCATCGGGCGGTAGCCCGCCACCTGTCGCGTGCGGCGGACCATCTCCGCGATGCGCGCCGGATCGCTGACCCCGTTGCCGTGGACCAGCAGGAAGTCCGCGGCGCGCACGACGTTCTCCTGCGGGATCGAGCCGCCGCCGTAGCTGGTGCTCACCAGGAGCCGCCGCCCGTCGCGCCGGTGCGTTTTGGCCCGCTCGATCAGCTCGTGCACCCGAGGGGGCTGCAGGATCGCATGGTCGTAGCGCACATCGCACTCGTTGTTGACCTCGATGAGCACATGGTGGTAGTCCCGGTCCAGCACCCACTCCACGGCGCTGTCCAGCGCGCGCACCACCGCCGCCTCGTCCCGCAGGCGTTGGTCCTGGCCGAAGTAGAAGACGCCCAGGATGACCGCCATGCCCAGTTCATCGGCACGATCCAGGATGCGCTCAAGCCGCGCCAGGTATTCGGGCCGCAACTCCCCCGCCTCAGTAAGCCCGGAGTTGTGCCACGGCTGTTCGCCGCTGTAACCCTCGGGGCTCCCGCCCTGCAGGTTGATGGTGAAGGCCAGCAGGCCGTGCGCGCGCCAGGTCGGCATGGCGGCGAGAAACTCGCGCGTGTTGCGCTCGGGGTCCCACACGCCGGTGTCCGGGTAGGCCCATCGTTGGCGCGTCTCGGGGTTGAGGTCATCGAAGATGCCCTGCACCATCCGGGCATTGAGCAGCAGCCCCTCGATGCGCCGGCCGTTCCATACGCGGCCCTCATAGGTAGGCCGGCCGTTGATGTGGAACGCTTCGCTCTCGATCGCCACTTCCGTGTGTCGCATGTCCCCGCCGTCCTCGGTCAGTCAGCGGCCACAACCCGCAGCGCCACATCATGTGTGAACGCCGGGGAGGGCAGCGACTTCTCCCCACCGGCGTGCTCGAACGCGAATTCGGTCGTGATTCCCGTCTCACAGTCCACCCAGCAGCCCCGGTACGCCCCGGCGGGCAGGGCCAGCGCGACCCTGGCCGAGCGCCCCCACGCCGCGGCCTCCGGGCGGTACAGGTAGACGGCGACCTGCTTCCCCGGTTCCGCCAGGGCCTGGGCGCTCACGCCGTCGGGCAGCCCGTGCACCAGTTCCGCGTGCGGGCTCATGCGCACGAAGTCCAGGCTCCGCATGAACTCCGCCAGCGCGCGCAGTTGCCGCCGCAGCGCCCTGCTGCCCCCGCCCGGCTGCGTGTCCGGGTAGGCGAAGCTCCCGTCCTCATGCCCGACCGTGAAGGAGTAGTCGAGGTTGTTGTACAGCGCCCCGCCGGCCAGGATGAACGCCCACGCTTCCATGCGGTAGCGCGCATCGCTCGTGCCCGAGAAGCCGGTCTCGTTGTCCCCTAGCGCCCGCCCCAGCGCGTAGTTCATCGCCACGGTGACAGGCGGGAAGGCGTAGTGGAAGTTGAACAGCGACACCGCCGGGTGCGGGTCCTCCACCTTCGCCTGGTGGTTGGCGATGTTCATCGAGATCAGGTGGCGGTGCGCCGGCCCCGCCTCGGCCGCGACGATGACGTCCACAATGTGATGCTCCCAGTCCCGCGGGACCTTCCGGATGTACGGCTCGTTCATGACTTCATAGTAGATGTTGTCGAACCCCTGTAGCTCCCCGACGACCTTCCGCACCATCGCCTCCTGCACAGCCAGCAGGCCGCCGTGCCCGTCGAGCGTGTACGCCGCGTCCTTGCTGACCGTCCCCAGGTCGTTCACGTTGTTGCGCGCGTTCATCGGGCTCAGCACCCACTGCTCCTCGCCGTAGAACGGGCAGAAGAGGTTGATCTCGATGACGATGCCGCGCTCGCTCGCCCGGGACACGAAGTCCCGCAGGCGCGCGAAGTACGCCTCGTCCCAGCGCGACAGGTCGAACTTGTTGCCACCGTTGGCGTAGCCGGGCTGGTCGCTGCGGGCCCACGGGCAGATGAATCGCCCCGCCGCCGGGGCCAGCGTGTTCCGCGCGATCTTGAAGGCCCCGTCCGGCTCGCAGTACGCGCCCACGAACATCCGCGTGTGGTTCATGCCGTCGGCGGCGAGGGTGTCGAGGTACTTCGCATAGTCGAAGTCCAGATTCAGCACCGCGCCATAGTGTTCGGCGGAGGTGATGAGCAGCGTGGGCCCGCCGCGGAAGAGGAAGACGTGCGGGTTGTCCGGGTGCAGGGCGAAGGGCGGCGTGTCGGCACGCCCGACGCCGGACATCAGGATGAGTGTGATGCAAATCAGCGCCAGAATGGCAAGCATGGCGAAGCCTCCGGGTAGGGGGAGTCCGGGCGAGGGGAACAGGAAGCGTCAGCGCCGGTCCATCAGCGGGTGTGCTTCGTCGTACACGCGCTTGAGCCCTGCCGCGCTGACATGAGTGTAGATCTCCGTGCTGGTGAGGCTCTCGTGCCCGAGCAACTCCTGGATCGTGCGCAGGTCCGCCCCGGCGTCGAGCATGTGCGTGGCGAAGGTATGGCGCAGCTTGTGGGGTGTGATGTGATGGCTGACGCCTACCCGCAGCACGTACTTCCCGACCAGGTCGTTGATCGCCTTGCCGCTGAGCCGGCCCCCGAAGCGGTTGAGGAAGACGGCTGGCTCCGCGTCGCGTAGGTGCGCCGGTCCTCCGGCGCACGACCGGCCGCCCCCATCCTCGCGTAGGTGCGCCGGTCCCCCGGCGCACGACCGGCCGCCCCCATCCTCGCGTAGGTGCGCCGGTCCCCCGGCGC
>CAZZDO010000513.1:0-3675 GCA_964653205.1 uncultured Armatimonadia bacterium
CTAGAATTCACAGGATGAAGAGGATGAACGACGGATGGGGAGGATGATTCTGTCTGGGGGCACACGGCATGCCAAAGTTGGCGGGAACTTCGAGTCTGTCGATGAGCGACCATGACCTCACCGGGCAGATCATTGGGGCTTGCTTCGAGGTCGCGAAGGAGCTGGGGCATGGCTTCCTGGAGGGGGTCTACGAGAGCGCACTGATGGTGGCACTGCGGGATCGCGGTGTGCAGGCGCGGCGGCAGGTCCCGCTCAAGGTCCATTTCCGGGGAATCGTCGTCGGTGAGTTCTTTGCCGACCTCGTCGTCGAGGAGAAGCTACTCGTCGAACTGAAGTCGGTAGGCTGTCTGGTCACGGAGCACCAGGCCCAACTGATCAACTACTTGACGGCAACCGGCTTTGAAACGGGGCTGCTGATCAACTTCGGCCGACCGAAGCTGGAGTACAAGCGGTGCCGTCGTCGCCAACAAGCAGCCGGAGCGCCGAAGCCGTGAACCAGACCGTATTCTGTCTATCCTGTCGTCTATCCTCGCTATCCTGTGAATTCCTGCATCGGTGAACCCGCCATGTCTGCAACTGATGACCTCAAGTTCGATGACAACGGTCTCATTCCCGCCATTGCAGTGGATGCCTCCAGCGGCGAGATTCTCATGGTCGCCTACATGAATCGTGAGTCCTTCCAGGCGACGCTGGAGACCGGGAACGCGACCTACTGGAGCCGGTCGCGGCAGAAGTTCTGGATTAAGGGGGAGTCGTCCGGCCATCTGCAGAAGGTGAAGTGGATCCGCACCGACTGCGACAAGGACACGCTGGTGCTCGGCGTCGAGCAGGTTGGGGTGGCCTGTCACACGGGTCGCCGCAGTTGCTTCTACTTCGAGCTGCGCGACGGGCAGTGGTGCGAAACCTGCGACCCCGAGGTGGATCCTGACGAGATCTACCGGCCGAAGTAATCCCTATCTGCTCGTGCTGCTGGTCGGCCTGGCGGGGGCGGTGACGGCGCCGGCCGCGGGTGCGCCGCCGGGTGACCGCGTCCGGGCGCAGGCGCTGATGCAGCGCGGGCAGTACGCCGAGGCCGCCGCGTTGCTGGCCCCGCTCGCGGCCGCCAACCCCCGTGACGCCGACCTGCAGTATCGCCTCGGCTTGGCCTATCAGCGCGCCGGCAACCCCATCGCCGCCTCCAATGCCCTGAACCGCGCCGCGCAGTTGCGCCCTGCCGAGGCGGTGTATGCCGCGGCGCTCGCGCGCCTGTATGCGCAGCTCCAGCGCCCCGACCGCGCCTCGTTCTGGTACCGCAAGCTGCTGCGTCTGCGGCCCAAGAGCGCGAAGCTCGCCGAGGAAGCCGCCAGCCATGTGATGCAGTCGGGCAACCCGCTGGAGGCCGAACTGATCCTCAAGCAGGCGACGGCCGCGAACCCCGACTCGCCGGAGCTATGGCTGCTGCTGGCCCAGTGCTACCAGCAGATGAAGCTGACGGCCGAGCAGGCGCGCTGCCTGGAACGAGCGGCACGCCTCAAGCCGATGCAGGCCTCGCAACTCCGGCAGCTCATTGACCTGTACCTGCAGGCCGGGCAGCCCGAACTGGCCCTGCCCTATCTGCAGATGGCCCAGCGCCAGCGGCCGAACGACGCGTCCCTGCAGGCGCGGCTGGCCGAGTGCCACCTGGCGGCGAACGACCCCAGGTCCGCCGTCGCCGCCTACCGGGAGGCCGCGCGGCTGGCGCCCCGCGCGGTGCCGTACCGGCTCGCCCTGGCGCAGTTGCTGGGGGACGACGACCCGGCCGGGGCGCTGGAGCAGTACGATGCCGTCTTCGCCCTGCAGCAGCCGCCGGCCGACCAGCTCCTGACGGCTGCGGCGCTGGCGGCGAAGGTCGGGCGGGGTGACGCCGCCTGCCAGTACCTCAGGTGGCTGGTAGCGCTCAAGCCGCGGGAAGTGACCCCGCGGCAGATGCTCATCCAGGCGGCGCTGGCGGCCCACGATGTGGAGACGGCGCTGACGCAGTGGCGTGAACTGCAACTCGCCGGCGAGGGCCAGTACGCCGTGGACGAGGCGGAGTTGGCGCTGCGGCTGGGGGGCCGGGAGTGGGCGCTGGTGCGGCTGCAGGAGGTGGCGGATCGCTCCCGGGGTGACGCCGCCTTGCAGGCCCGGCTGGCGTCGCTGTTCCAGCAGCTGCGCGATGGCCCGCGGGCGGAGCTACTGGCCCGGGCGGCTCTGGCGCAGACCTCCCCCACCGGCGACGAGGCGATGCGGGCGACACGCCTGCTGGCCGCCCAGGTGCTGGGGCAGTTGGAGCAACCGGACGCCGCCGAGCCGGTCTTCCGCGAAGTGCTGCGGGCCCACCCCGAGAACGCCGCGGCCCAGCGCGGGGTGGCGCTGTGCGCGCTGCAACGCGGGCAGGTGCGGTCGGCGTGGGAGCAACTGCGCCAGGCGGTGGCGGACCACACGCGGGACCTGGAGACGGTCCAGGCCTTCGTCAAGGCCGCGGAAGCCGCCGACGAGCTGGAGGCCAGTGCAACGGTCCTCAAGGGGCTGTTGCGTCATCAGCCGGACAATGGGGCGCTGCTGGACGGGCTGACGCTGCTGTTCCGCCAGCAAGCGGGGGCGTGGATGGCGGCGACACGGCTGGCGGAGTTGGCCGACTGGGAGCCTCGCAAGGGGCTGATCAGTCTGACGGCCGCGCGGGAGCTGGCCGCGGTGGGACGGCACAACGAGGCGGCGGCCATCTATGAGCGGCTGGCGCGCGGCTCGGAGTTCACCGCCGCGGCGCGGCTCGGGCTGTGCCATGTGCTGCTGGCCGAGCAGCGTTACGCCGAACTGCTGGCGGCGCTGGCCCGTCTCACCGGCCCTCAGGCCATCGGCGCCGAACCGTACCGGCTGTTGCTCGGCATCCGGGGCGACCTGGCCTTGCAGACCGGCAGCAAGTTGGACCTGTCGGCGGCGGCCGAAGCGGCTTCTGCTGTGGCGTTGGCGATACCGGAATCCGAAGACTACTACCTGGGGCTGGCCGATCTGTACGTGGCGATGCGTCAGCCGGACCAGGGCATCAGCTTCCTGCAGGAGGGCGCCACGCGCCCGCAAGTGGCGGGGCCGGCGACGGTCGGGCTGGCGCGGCTGCTGCGGCGGCTGGACCGGGCCCGGGAAGCGCTGGTCTGGCTGAACCAGGCGGGGACGCAGGCCACGACCCCGGCGGCGCTGCTGGAGCGCGCCCAGAGCCTTCTGCAGAACCAACAGGTGGCGCAGGCCGGGCTGGTGGCCGAGCAGTTGCTCAGCCCCGACAGCGGTGGCATGCCCCAACTCGCCCCTGCGCAAGTGGCCGCGGCGCACATGGTCGCGGCGGAAGCCTGCGCGCAGGGCTATCGCCCCGAGGAGGCCCTGTGGCACCTGGTGCAGGCGATCAAGAACGGGGGGCCGCGCGAGCGGCTCACGTACCGCATCGTCGGTCTGTGCAGCCATCAGCCGCTGGGTGAGACGGCTGTGATCAACGCGCTGCACGAGTTGTACGCGGCGGGCTTCACCGACGCGGCGCTGGGTGTCGCGGACGCGCTGGTCGTCAAGCCGGGGTTCGGGCGGCTGAGAGCGTGGGCCATGCAGCGGGCACGACGGGGGCGGTAGAGTCAGTTGCGGGGTGGACGCGCGCAGCGCAGACGGGGGCCCCGCAACGGGTGCCCCCACCGTTGC
>CAZZDO010000514.1:0-3658 GCA_964653205.1 uncultured Armatimonadia bacterium
TATGTCACCAGGTGGCCCTGCCGGGCCATCTCCCCACTCAAACGCTCGCCCAGTTGTCGCAGGCCGCCCACAATCTCCGGAAGCCCGGCCACGGACACCGATACCAAAGCCGCGTCAGTCGCCTCCGCGCCCATGCCCAGCCCCGCCACCTCCGCCGCCAGGGCAGCGGGTCCGTCCCCGCCCCGGCGCTTGAGCGCCTCGCCCCAGCGCAGGCCCGGGCTGTACACAAGCCCTGGCGCTGCCGTGATGTACCGCGCGCACTTCCGCAGGTCCCACAGCTTCTCGATGCTACCACCGAAACACGTGTCCAGCCCCAGGACATCAAGCGGCCGTCCGTGTTCCGCCAGCCCGGCGGCCAGAGCCGCCCCCAGTTCGGCCGCATCCACGCCACGGGCCGCGTCGGCCTCCAGCAGGCCGGTGCCGTGCCCCACGATCACCACCAGGGCGTGGCGCGCGGGATGCTCTCGCAGCGCGACCTGCACCGCCCGCCCGATCGCCTCGGCGACGCTCTGCGGACTGCCGCGTTCCAGCTCTCGCCAGGTCCGGTTGTCAAGCAGCAAAAGACGACTTGTCAACGTACTAGGAGGCTGCGCCTCGGCCTCCAGACGCAGCACGGCCAGCGTCGCGCCCGCTTGACGGCACGCAGCCGCCAGATGTCGCTGGTAGCCGCTCACCGCCTGCGACAGTCCCCCTCGCGCATCCAGACAAGCCAGCACCGTCCACTGCGGCTGTGCCTCGGCGCCGCAGGCGGGATACCCCGCGGCAACCGAGGCCAGCACCAGCATCACGTACTGACATTGCCGTAGCGCGATTACCGATTTCTCCTGTCACCGCCCCACCAGCCGCCATGATGGTTCGGCACGGTCAGGGGCTTGCCGCCGACGCTGGCGCCCCCGGGCACACCGGGCGGGGTGTTGGCGGTTGTGAAGCTGCGCATGCTGCTGTACAGCCACTGCCGCACGCCCGTCATGAGGTTCAGCGGCATCCTGGCGTCCGAGCTCTGCCGCGCGCCCACGCGCCACCAGTAGGTGGTGCTGGCCGCGAAGTTCTGGATCGTCGCGTTCAGGATCGCCGCCCCGTTGTCGCGCACGACCGCGCTCTGCAGGGCCGGGGCGTTCAGGCCATCCGGATCGGTGCTGGGGAAGACCTCCACGCGGTACTCATTGGCTCCGAGCGAAGGCTGCCAGGTGAAGGTGACGGCGTCTGTGCGCTGGCTGCTGGACCCGTTCTCGGGCGTAGACAGCAGCGGCGAGGTGAAGAAGGTGACCGGGCCGCAGGCGTTGCTGGCATCGCTGAGCACGCTATCGTCCGGATCGGTATCGATCTCCGGATCGGTCGGCTCGATCTGCGTCGTGCCGATCGGCGGGTTCTCGCCCGGTCGGTTCAGCGGCTCGATGATGCGGCGCACCCGGTAGAAGTAGCGCATCCCGCGCACCAGCGGTGCGTCGTTGAACGCGACGGTCACACTGCCGTCCTCGAGATCGCCCTCCTCCAGGAACTGGAAGGTGATCTCGTAGTCCTCGATGACCCGGTACTCGAACGGCTCGTCCGAATAGACCGTCATCCTCTGCCCGGGGATCGCGTCAATCAGATACGGTGCGGTCGCCGGGAAGTCCGGGTTGTTAGAGGCCCTGAAGACCAGCCAGCCGTGCGTCTTGTCCAGGGCGGTGTTGCTGGTGTTGACGTCCAACCGCACCACCGGGTCAGAGCCGGGCGAGGCCTGGGCCAGGCCGCACTGCACCGTCGAGCCGCTGGCCGTCGTGGAACCTGTGGCCACGCCCACCAGTCCCAGGAGCAGCAGGCCGGCGGCGACCAACTGCAGACCCGACTTGACCTTCTTCTGCCGGGCCACGATCTGCTGAGCGGACACCGGCTTGTACATGCGATAGAGCCGGTCGCCGGTCGTCGGCATGGCCCCCTCCACCCGCCGGGCTACGCCGAGGTTCGACCCGGCTTCCATGAGCCGGATGACCCCGATCCGCCGCATGATGACCTGCTCGACGTCCGGCTGCCACGTGGGCCGCACGACCAGCAGCTCGCTGCCTACCGACAGCCCGTCGTCGGTGCCCAGGTTGATGTTCACATTGCCCTGGTCATCCACCATCTCGACGGTGCCGCGCCGGATGGTGGAACTCAGCATCTTGGTGACCGCAGCCTCCGACACCTCGCGCAACGCCTCGTGGGTTACCGCGGCTACATCCCCGGCAAAGCCCGGCACCGCGCGGGTCTCAATGGCGGCAACGGAACCATCGAGGTACTCGCCGATGGCCACATCCAGGAGCATCAGGCGCAGTTCCGCGCGCGCCCGACCGCTGCTCGCATCCACCGCCAGGGCGGCCAGAGTCCCCACCAACACCTTGTCGGCATGCAGCCGTTCGCCGAGGCGCACCTGCTGGGCCGTGGACAGCGGCGGGTTGATGTGCAGCGCGGCCATCTCCCGGTCCAGGTCAGTGGTGGAGATGACGACGTACTCCTTGGAGTCCTCGAGGGCCAGCGCCGATGCGGCGGTGGCTTCGCGCATCAGAGCCGAGCCGGCCTTCCCCGTCTGATCCTGGAACGGCACGACCACAACGGCCGGCACGTTCTGTCCCGCTGTCTGCGCGGCGGCAGGCAGGAGGAACAGACTCTGCGGGGCGAGCAAGACCATCACCAATAGGTAGGATACGCCTCGGCTCACCGTGTTACGTCGTAGCTGCTGCATTGGCGCTGCTCTCCCTCCGACAGTTCTCGTGCGCCCGTCCGCTGGGGGCTGCGGGCTGAGCGCAGTATAACACACACCGACCGCAGGCTGCAAAAGCGCGGCGACCGTCCCAGCCCGGCCGCGCGCGGACCTACCGGCTGCGGATGTCCAGCGGCAGGATGGCCCGACACTCTTGACCCGTCTCGGTGCGTCCCACGACCGTCACCAGATAGCGTCCATTCGGCGCGCGCAGGCCGCGGCCGTCCCGGCCATCCCACAGCAGCGTGTTCAGGCCCGCCGCCTGCATTGAGCCGCCCAGTTGCTGCACTGGACGCCCGGCGATGTTCGTGATGACCGCCTGGACCTCCGCCGCGCGCGACAGCGTGTAGCTGATCGCGAACCCCGCGTTCGTCTGGGCGGCAGCCTGCGGGCTGATCGCCAGTTGCCCGACGCCCGCGGCCCCGACAACCACCTGCAGGCGGCGCGGCTGGTCGCCGGCCTCAAACGTGTACCCTGTGGTCGTCCGCACGTAGACCCGACGCCCCGTCTGTACGTCCACCAGGTAGGGCTGCACATCACGTGGCAGCCGCGACAGGTCATCCCACGATACGGTCACGCGCTGACCCGCCTGGTTCGTGTAGACGGTCAGGTTCCACGTGGCGGACACGTCGGAGGGGCGCACATCCACGGCGTAGTCGCCACCGTTCTGCGCCCAGTCCCGGTTGTCAATGGCGGTGTAGACATACGAACCCATGGCCGGGGTCGGCGGCTTGAGCTGATCCAGCGCGAAGTCGCAGCCGTCGGTCGCGTCGCGCGACCACCCCAGGTAGGTCGCCGAGTCCTGCACCGCGCCCACCCTCGTCTTCAGCTGCAGCAGCCAACCGTCATTCACGTGCGGCGAGGCGTCAGGCGTCTGCTTGCCCACGGCCAGGGCCCCGGCCGTCTCGCTCAGGATGAGGGAGCACGGCATGTTCGTGC
>CAZZDO010000515.1:0-3653 GCA_964653205.1 uncultured Armatimonadia bacterium
AGAGGATCGCTGCCAGGATGGCAATGATCGCGATGACGACCAGCAACTCAATCAGTGTGAAGCCACGGCGCATCGAACTCACCTCTCAGGCGTAGGGATGATCAACACGCACCAACAGGGATGTCCTTCGACAGTCCCGTGCCTTTTCCTTCCGGGACCTTCGCGGAAATGCGGCATTTTGGGCATTTCGCCGCGCCGCCCTACAGCGGGCAGCCCTCCACCACCTCCGACACCAGCCGCACCTTCTCGATGTCACCCGGGGGCGAGATCTCGTCCGAGATACCCAGCACCAGTCGCGACCCGAAAAGGTCAATCAGCTCCCGCGTGATGTCCGCCACCTCGTCGTAGCTGTGCTGGGGCATGAAGTGCGTGCACGGGATGCCGTCAACGAGGATCTGGTCCTCGCCCAGCGCGTCGCGGATCTCCTGCAGCGTCACATCCCCCTGCGGCACCGGCGTGAGCGCCTCCAGCCCGTCCATCCCCGTCTCCCGCGCATACGGCAGCAGCATCTTGCACGCCCCGTCCCAGTGCGAATGGCAGGCCTTCCCGACCGCGTGCAGTTGCGCCGACCGCCGCTGGTAGACCGGCAAGTACCAGCGCTCGAACAGCGCCGGGCTGACGAACTCCGCCGCCAGGTTGTCCCCGAAGTTGATGATCTCCACCGGACACGCGCACACCACGTCATAGATCAGGTCATCGGTCTCGTTGATCGTCTCAATGAGCCTCTCCATCTCCGCCAGGTGGTCGTGGTACAGGTAGTGGAAGGTCTCGAACCCCGTGTACTGGATGATGAGGCGCTGGATGGCGACGCGGGGGACGTAGATGGTCGGGGCGGCGCGGTCGCCCATGGCGGCATCGCGCTCGGCGAACAGCGCCGCGTCCCACGACCACCGCGTGTGTCGCAGCAGGTACTCGATGACCCTCATGTCGGCGACGGTCTTGACCGGGAACTCCCGCGTCTGGTGGGCGCTGTGGGTGATGTAGTCGAACTGCGTCACGGTCCCCACCGGCGTGCGGGTTGTGGTGCGTACGCCGTCGGGCTGCTGCTCGCGCGTCACTTCCACCTCGCCGGTCTGCTCGGGCTTCAGGCAGGCGTTGAACCAGAAGTACCCCCGCGGCGAACAGTGCAGGTCGTCGTAGAAGTCGAAGTGCCCAAAGTCGCGGCAGCGCTCGGGCAGCGTGCCGGCCTGGCGGTTCATGTTGATCCAGTGCTCCAGGCGCGGCTGCCACAGCACGCGGTCCACAGGCTCGCGGCGGAAGATGGCCAAATGGCGTTCGCGGAAGGTCATGCGCGGTCTCCGGGGGAAGCGTTGCCAACACCCTTCGCACCGCGCGGCGCCAAACCCTTTGCCCCGGGGAGTGTCTCATGGACAAGTGGCCTTTTGCCCTCGGACTCCTGCTCGCCGCTCTGACAGTGGCCCAGGCCGCGCCGTCGGCCCCGTCGCACCTGTCCGACTGCGTGAAGCGCTCGCCCCAATACCCGGGGATGCTCCGCGCCTCCGAAGTCTCCATGCGCAGCCTCGTCCCTCGGACGGCCAACGCCAAGAGCCCCTACGACACCCTCCAGGCCCTGCGCGACTTCCACGTCACGCGCCTGGAGTGGACCTACAGCCTCAACGCGGACTTCGTGGCGAAGGCGAAGGCTCTCGGCTGCACGGTCTCCGGCGCGGTCGCCAACGGTAGCATCGTCGGCCTGGACCGCAAGCAACCCGACTGGTTCCTGCCCTACAGCATTCTCAACCTCAACGGCGAGGGCGTCGAGGCCCCCTGGATGCGCCCCTGGCCGGGGCACACGCTGTGGGACTGCGCCAACAACCCCAAGTCACGCGCGGGCTACCTGCAATACGTCAAGGGCCTGGTGGACCTCGGCGTGCGGGACATCCAGCGCGATGACCCGACGATGAACCTCAATGCCGTCAACTGGGGCGCGTGCTTCTGCCCGTACTGCCTGGCGGGCTTCCGGGACTACCTCCAGCAGCATGCCGACCCCGCGAAGCTGGCGGAGCTAGGCGCGACCGACCTGGCGCACTTCGACTACGCCGCTTACCTGCGCGAGCGGAAGGCGCCGGTGGGCGATGAGTTCGCCAAGTACCCCCGCGACTACTTGAAGTCGCAGTTCATTGCCTTCCAGGAGGCCTCGACCATCGCCTTCCACCGCTGGTGGCGGGGCGAGCTGAACCAGTACGCCGGTCGCTACGTCCCCGTGTCTTCTAACAATGGCATGGTGGACTTCGGCTCGGTGCACCAGCTCTTTGACTTCTACATCGGCGAACTCAGCTACAGCCACGCCACCCCGGAGGGCCTCTACGAGGGACAGACCCGGGCGCGGGAGCTGGGCAAGAGCCAGAACGTCACCATGCCCTTGCAGCGCGACCCCACGCCTACCCCCGAATGGACCCGGCGCACCCGCCAGGCCATCGCCACCTGCTACGCCCTCGGCATGCACATCGAGGCCCCCTGGGACACGTACCTGCCGATCGTCAACGAAAGCCCCGCCCGGTACTTCGGCAAGGCCGAGGAGTGCGCCGACCTGTTCGCCCTCGTCCGGGCCTGCCCGGAACTGCTCGACGACTATGAAGAGGCCGCCGTGACCGGCGGGGACCTCGCCGAAGGCCTCTGGATGCCCGACACGCGCCCGGTGACGGTCTGGTCGCCGCACGACGAGGTCTACGCCTTCACCCGCGCGCTCCCCGGCAAGCCCGAGGCCTCGGTCGTCGTCCATCTCGTGGACTGGTCCAACGACCCCAAGCCCTGCACCGTCGCCCTCAACCCCCGGGTGTTGTTTGCGGGTAAGCCCCTGAAGATCGAGCTTATCACCCCCCGGCCGTATGAGAGAGCGGCCCACGAGACCGCCGCCGACGGCGGCGACTTCAGCCCGCTCGTGCAGCGCGTCACGCTCGCCAGCGGCCCCGTCACGGCCTGCGAGGTCCCGGCCCTGCAGCCGTGGGGGCTGCTCGTCATCAGCCCCCTCCCCGAGACGAAGGCGCTCTGGCCGCCCCGCCTGACCCGGGCCGAAGTCAAGGGCGAAGACGCCGTCGCCGCCGAGGCCCTCAGTTCCGGCGCCACCGTGCGCTATGCGACCGACGCCACCGACCCGGGGCCTGGGTCGCCCGTGCTCAAGGCGCCACTCCCTGTCCAGGGCCTCAAGGACTTCCGCGCCCGCTGTTATCGCGCCGGGGAAGCCTCCTCCGTCGCCGTGCTGAGCCATCTCCCCCTGCCCGGCGATCCGTGGCAGGACCTGCTGGTCAACAGCGACTTCAGCCAGGGCCAGACCGGCTGGCAACCCGTTGTCTTCACCCCCCTCCCGGCGACGGCGCTGGACTTCACCACCGGACCCGTCCCGACTCTCGACGGCGCCGTTGGCGCCCACCTGAAGATCAACGCCAGCGACGGCGTGCCCTACCACGTGCGCCTGACCCAGCCGGTGAAGGTCGCCACGGGCGCACAACTGCGGCTCGTCGCCACGCTCGCCGCGAGCCGCCCCACGCAGATCCGCATCGGCGTGCAGGAGCTGCATCCGCCTCACCGCGTCGTCGGCATCCGCGTGCTGGAAATCGGCCCCCGGCCCCAGCGCGTGCTGCTCAGCCCCACCAGCGAGCACCCCGACCTGCTGGCCCAGTTCCAGCTCGACCTGGGCTTTGCCGAGCCCGGGA
>CAZZDO010000516.1:0-3650 GCA_964653205.1 uncultured Armatimonadia bacterium
GGGCTGGTGCTCGTGCTCCCGCATTTCGTGGACAACGGCCGCCAGACCATCGGCGGGCTGGGGCTCGAGCAGCGCGAGCGCATGCGCGAGGTGGGGGAGGCCTGGGGGCACAACCGCCATGTCGTGCAGGACGACTCAGTCTACTTCGAGCCCGAGGCCCTCAAGTGGCTCAGCCTGAAGCTCTGCCGCGACGCCGGGGTGCAGATTCTGCATCACTGCTGGCTGAGTGGGGTGGTCCTTGGTAGCGGCGCGATTCATCGCGCCGAAACGGACGGCGGGCGCGATGAATCGCGCCACTACGACGAACCTGTTAGCGGCGTGATCTTTGAGAGCAAGGGCGGGCGCATGGCGGCGCTGGGGAAGGTCATCGTGGACGCGACCGGCGATGGGGACATCTTCGCGTGGGCCGGGGCGGAGTTTGAGAAGTCCAACCAGGCCATTGGCCTGCCCTTCCGCGTGGGCGGGCTGGACATCAAGCGCTGGATGGCCTGGACCGGCGAGCACCAGGAGGAGTCCGCCGCGATCTGGAATGGTGTCAAGGACGAGGTCGGCTGGCCGAATGGCGTGTTCTACATCGCCGGCATGCACGAAGAGCGCGGCACGGGTTGGGGGAACAACTTCTACCTGGAAGCCGATGCGCTGGACCCGCTTATCCTGTCACAGATCGAGGTCGAGGCCCGGCTGAAGATTTGGGACGCCCTGCAACTGCTGAAGAGCAAGCTCCCCGGCTGGGAGAAGGCGTGGCTGATTGACACGGCCTGCCAGCTTGGCGTGCGGCGCTCGCGGCGGCTCAAGGGGCTGTACCAGCTCCAGGAGAGCGAGACTTCGCAGATTGACTTCCGCCACCCCGACGCCATCGGCCGGGGCAACGACTTCCGCAAGCGCGACCTGTCCTACGACATCCCGTACGGGACGCTGGTCCCCGAGAAGCTCGACGGGCTGCTGACGTGCGGGCGGTGCCTCTCGTGCACGCACGAGGCGCTGGAGCCGATCCGCGAGATCCACGTCTGCTGGGTGAGCGGGGAGGGGGCAGGGCTGGCGGCGGCGATGGCGGTCGCGCAGGGCATCCAGCCGCGTGAGGTGAGTGTGCCGGACCTGCAGGCGAAGCTGCGCGCGGCGGGGGTGGCGTTCGGGGAGGACGTGCCGCTGTAGGGGGGCCGACGCGTTGGAAGGGCCGAATGCGTCGGAGGCCGCAGGCCGGAGACGTATCCGGCCCTGGTCCGGTGGCAGCCCTGGGCCGGATAGCGGCGGATCGGCTGCCGCTATTCGGCCCCTCCGGCCGCCTCGTCCAGCGCCTGCTTCAACACCCCGCTGTACAGCGCGCTGTTTTCCGGCTTGTACGGCTCGGTGCGGCTGGCGCTGGCCGCATAAACCCACACCCAGTCGTACGCCTCGAAGAGCGTCCGGAACATCGGCTCGAAGTCCTGGATGGTCTTGAGTTCCGGGTCCGCGCCCGCGCTGTTCTGGATCCAGCTCGTGAGGATCTTGTGGTCGTGATAGGGCGAGATCGTGCCGGCCATGAAGTAGTGGTCCGGGTAGCGCTCCATGATCGGCGCCATGGTGCCGTAGCGAGCGGCGATGCGGTCCTGCAGCGCCGCCACGTTCTTGTTGTAGTAACCCGGCGAGTCCTCGCCGCCGCAGAGGTACTTCGTCGGGAGCTGGTGCTGCTTGCAGTACTCCAGGAACCCCAGGATGATGTGGCTGGGCGTGTAGTACACCAGCCCGTCGTAGCCGGAGATGTGCCTGGGGTTCAGCATGTGCGAGAACAAACTCCAGACGACGCACTCCGGGTACTCCGTCTCGCAGATCTTCGCCATGTCCTCGCCGATCCTCTCGCAGCCGCGGATCACTTGCGCCACCGTCTCCCCGCGCTTCTCGGCCACGTAGGCCACGTCATAGGCCTGGTAGTTGTGGTAGGCCTCCAGATCCAGCACGATGCCCGGCGACTTCCACTCCCGGGCCATCCGTACGGCAATGCGGAACTGCTTGAGGTAGTCGGCCCGCGCCGGCGTCTGGTCGTCGAGAGCCATGATGTTGATGGCCTTGAAGTACTCGGCGTCGGTCTTGGGCCCCGAGGAGTGGCCCCGGGCGTCGGGCGGGCGCCCGATGAGGCGGTTGCCAAACACCCAGGGCCACGGATCAATCTTCAGCGTCTCGCGGACCATCTTCATCTGTGGGGCGAACGATTCGTACTCGGGGATGGGATCGGCATTGTAGCCGGGAAAGATCGGGATGGCCACCCCGGCGTAGGCCGAGTCGTTGAGCACCGCCAGCTTGTCGGCCGTGGCGTCCATGATGTTGGGCGTGTAGAAGGTGATGAGGCTCAGGTAGGTGCGCTTGCCGGGGAGGGGCAGGCGCAGGAACTGCTCGCGGCGGTCCAGTTGCTTCCCCGCGGCGTCCACGAGCTTGACCTGTGCGCGGTAGTTGCCCCCGCTGAGGTTGGGCGTGGGGACCGACTCGCTGAGCGACTTGCCCGTCAGGGGCAGCTCGAACTTCGTCTCGGTCTTGCGGCCCGCGAGCAGCGCGCCCTGGAGCGTGACGCCCTCGGTCGGCCCCGCCAACGTGGCGCGAACCTCGATGGTCTTCCCCCGGCCGCCGAAGCCCGGGCTTACCGACAGCGTCTTGAGCTCCGCCGCCGTGTGCTTCGCCAGGCGCATGTCGTCAATCAGGAAATTGATGCGGTCCCTGTCCTGCCACCAGCCCTCGGCGACGTAGAAGCTCAGCTTCGTGACGTGCGTCAGGTCGCGCTCCGGGTGCAGGGGTACCGTGACCTTCTGCCACCGGTTGGCCACGAGGCCCTGCGGGAATTCCCATCCTTCGTCGCCCTGGCCGGCGGCGAACGCCCCGACGCCGATCACGCGGCCCTTGGGCAGGGCGCTCGTTGTCTGGAGATAGAGCCAGAACTCGATCTGGTCGTACTGCGACCAGTCCTGGGGCTCCTGGAAGGTGCGGGTCATCATCGGCCAGCCCTTGGGGTACTTCTCCCCGGGCTTGGGGGTCCAGTCCACGCGCACCATGAAGGCGAGGGCCTGCTTGCCCTCGTGGACGACCTGCGTTTCGGGGCGGACGCCGACCTCGGCCTGGGTCATGTCGGTGTTGGGGTCGCCCTTGAGCCACGGGGTGGCGTCCTCGAAGTCGTCCAGGGGCGTGGTCTGCAGTGGCGCAGCCGCCAGGGCGGCGCACCCGAGGAGAACCACGGCGGGCAGGAGGAGGCGCTTCATGGGTCACCTCATGGGGGCGGGGTATGCGGCGTGGCGAGGGCGACTTGGGGGCTAGCGCCCCTCGAGCATTTCCATCTCCGGCGAGCGCGACGGGGGCAGGAATTGCTTGGCCATCTCTTCGGCGCGCTCGGCCTGTTCGGTGTGCCCCAGCTTGCGCATCACGATCGCGAGCTTCTCCCAACCGTCCGGGTCCTGGGGCATGGTGTTGGCGACCTTGATCAGCTCGTTGCCGGCTTGCTCGTCGTTGCCCTGCAGATGGAGAATCCAGGCGGCGAGAATGGCGGCTTCGGCGCGCTCGGACTCTACCTGGCTGGCCTGGACGGCCAGCTTCCGGGCCTCGTCAAGGTTGCGCTTGTCGTCGGCCAGGATGCGGGCCAGAGCGACCATGGACGACGCGTGCTTGGCGTCCAGTCGCAGCGCATTGCGGTA
>CAZZDO010000517.1:0-3642 GCA_964653205.1 uncultured Armatimonadia bacterium
CATGGCGCGGCACGTCTACCGGGTCAAGCCGTAGGAGCGCCGGCATCCTGCCGGCAACGGCACTGGAGGGGCGCAAGCTACTTCGGGATCGCCTCGGCCAGCGCCTGGATGATGGGCTTCAGTTCCGCGCGCAGGTCCTGGGGCAGACCCGCGGCGTACTGCGCCATCCACTGCAGGGCTTTGGGCCCCACCGTCTTGAGCGCCCGGTTCATCATGCTCGGCTGTCCCTCGGGGGTCGTCTGCCGGGCCATGTGCCCCCACTGGCCCAGCCGGTCCACCCACTTGCCCACTTCCTCCGTCCGCCGCTCGCGGGGCATGGCCCAGAACTGCGCCAGCCGGCTCTGCAGCGCCTCGTCAATCTTCTCGTCCATCTCCGCGTCGGACAGCGCGCGCGGGACGGACAGCAGGTAGATGGGGCGCCACTGCGCCTGTACGGCTGTCGCGATCTCGGCCACGACCTGTTCGAGGGGCTGCTGGTCGACCTGGAGCGTGATGTCGCCGGTCAGATCACCGCCCGCCGCGACGATGAACTTGCTGGCGCCCATGAGCGCGAAGAGGGCCTGCGCCAGTGGGACGTTGTCCAACTTCAGCGTTACCGTCTCGGTGCGCAGCGGGAGGATGATCTGGCGCACGGCATCAAAGCGGCCCTGGAAGGGCGCTCCCGGCATCGCCCCCGTCGGCGGTGGCTTGGCCAACCCCGCACCCGCGATGGGCGGCGGCTTGGCGCCGGGCTGCAGCGACAGCATCGCCATGGCCATGATCGTCTGGCGCTGCTCGTCGGTGAGACTCTCGAACCAACCGTCCCGCTGGTGGGTGAAGCCGCCCATGAGCTGGTCGGGCGTGAAGGGAACGGGCGGAGGGGCCGACTCGAGGACGTACGAGCGCACCCAGGAGGCCTCCAGCGCCTCGGCCAGAGCCGCCACCGCCTCGTCGGGTCTGGCGTCCTTGAGGCTCAGGGTGACTTGCTCCGGCCCCGGGCCGACGAGGCCCACTTGCGCCCCGATCTGCTTGCTGATCTCGGCGATGACCGTGGCGGTCGGCTGGTCGGTGGCTTCCAGAGTCACCTTGATATCCGCCGGAGGCGGCTGACCGTATGCCGGCAAGAGGGCAACGGCGAGCAGACAGGCTCCCACGATGAAGGCGATCCGCGTCATGCGTCTGCTCCTCCCTTCATTTGAAGACTGACAGGGCAATTATCGCAGTCCGACGGGGATTCGTCAAAGGGGGGCGGCTCAGCGGTGCGGCGGGTAGTAGATGAACAGGTGCGAGATGTCGTCGGTCTCGCCGATGAACAGCTCGCCGTTGGGCCCCGTAGCCAGCGCGCCGAAGGAGTGGCCGATCCAGTACTCCGGGAAGGCCGAGGCGAGGACGCCGAGGTCGGTGAAGTCGCGCCCGCGCACGTCATAGGCGAACAGGTGGGCCATGCCGCCGGGCTCCTCGACGATGCCGTACAGCCGACCGTCGCGCCCCTCGCAGAGCGCCCGGATGTTCGACTGCCGGTTCGGCTTACCCAGGTTCGTGACCGTGCCCACGAACGGGTCGTAGCAGAACAGGTAGCCGTCCACCGACGTGCCACCGTAGACGAGCCCATCGTCCGCCTGTAGCAGGCTCTGCACCCCGGCGACGTAGCGCTTGCCCTTCTGGCACGGCGCGTGGGCATCGAGGGCCTGCAGGCCGTTGGTGTAGATGAAGTTGTACTCCCACAGCCGCCCCTCGGCGCAGGCCCCCAGCAGCCGCCCGTCGTCCAGCAGCAACAGCAGCGGCGCAGCGCCCTCGATGCGCGCCAGCGGCTCCGCCTCGCCGGACGGGGCGCTAATCTTCAGCAGCGTGCCCTCGGGCATGGCGAGACCGTAGAGGAAGCCGTCCTCGTCAGGGCCGGCGAAGGCCGCGATCCCGCCCACGCCCTCCGGCAGGGCCAGCGGCTCGAGGGCCGTCTTGGACCCGCGGAACTGCTCCATGCCCTGGCCCGTCTCGCCGGCGGCGTCGTGGCGGAAGAAACCCCCGCCCGTGTCGCTCCACCAGCCGCCCAGCAGGACGTTGTCGCCAGCATGCGCCAGCGCGCCACCGCACACCGGCTGCTCGCTCACGAGCCCGACGTCGGCCACACCGAAGGCCGGGTGGAAGTAGCACAGGTGCGCGCGCCGGCCCATCGTCAGC
The DNA here is from genome assembly GCA_964653205.1 of uncultured Armatimonadia bacterium. GTDB lineage: Bacteria > Armatimonadota > Zipacnadia > Zipacnadales > UBA11051 > JAJFUB01. The sequence continues at coordinate 2,158 of CAZZDO010000517.1, forward strand.
CCGTAGACGTTGCCGGCCGGAATCGGCAGCAAGGCGCAGAGCGCCGACTCGCCGCGCTCGATGGTCGGCGCGACGAGGTTCTCGCGCAGCGGGAAGCAATAGACGCTGCCCTCGCTCACAAAGGGGAAGGCCTTGGTGCGGTACAGGCGCGAGTGCTCACTGGCCGCAGGGGCGGCGAGTTGCGGGAGGGGCTCGGGGTCATCTTTGCTGGGCATGGTTGGCTCCGAGACTACGGGCGATAGACGAGCAGGCAGCACGGCACGCGGCCGACCGTGGCGAAGTACATCGTCCCCTCGAGGCCACACACGCCCCGCCACGTGAAGTACTGCTGCTTCTTGAACTCCATGATCGAGAGGGCCTCGCGGGCGCCGTTAGCCAGATCATACCGCGCCAACACGGAGCCGGTGCGCTGGCGGCCGGTCGGCGTGGCGAGATAGCACAGGCCGCCGCGCCGGTCGGGCACGACGCACCGCAACATGCTGCACGGCTCGTCCAGACCCGGCCCGAGGTCCTCGATGACGGGTCGCTCCTGCCGCGGGTCGAAGCGGAACAGATGGTCGCTCGAGTACGTGACGCCGTAGACCCACCCATCCTCGGCCAGCACCATGTCCGTGATCCACTCGTACCGGGTGTCGGTGTTCCACGGGTGCGTGTACGGCTTGGTCTTCAGGAACACCAGTTCGTCGGCCGCAACGTCGTACTTGATGAGCTGGGCGCTGGTGTCGGACGTGTAGAGGTTGCCCGCCTCGTCGAACACCATCGAGATGGGGTACTGCGCGCCGAGGCGGCCGTAGTCCTTGAAGTCCCGGCCCTGCAGGTTCGTGCGGAAGAAATGGGCCTTGGGGTAGGTGGCCCCGTACAGGAAGCCCCGTTGTTCGTCGAGCATGAGGTAGGGGATGCCGTCATGCGGGGTGATGACACCGAAGTCCACGGCCTGGCCGGCATGGGGGTCGTAGCGGAAGACGTGCCCGCCGGGGAAGCTCATCTGTGGGTCGCCCCACATCGCGAGCGGGCTCCAGATGGTGTGGCCGACCGGCGGGGTCGTGCAGTGCGTGGCCCCGTAGATCATCCCGTCGCTGGCCTGGCAGAGCGAGAAGTGGATCTTGCCCTGGGTGGCGTGGCCGCTGTCGGCCGGCTCGCCGGTCACGTCGCCCATGTCGGCGAGGTGCTGCAGGCGCCGCTCGCCGGTGTGGTAGCGGTACAGGTGGGCCACCTGCCCGCCCTTGCCCTCCAGGCACAGGCCGAGGTAGACGTGCCCGTCGGTGCCGAGCGTGATGGTCCAGAGCGTGTCGTGGAGGGGGTGGTCCTCGAAGACAACGACTTCCCAGTGGCGGGGGCTGAGCGGCTTGAGGGGCATGGGCTGCTCCTGTCACAGCGCTGGCAACGACACGCAACCACCGGGAGTTCGCCGGGAAACCGTGAGGACCTGCAGCGGGCGGGAAGGGTCGTGCCGTCTGTAGGGCGGGGGCTCGTACCCCGCCCCGC
>CAZZDO010000518.1:0-3632 GCA_964653205.1 uncultured Armatimonadia bacterium
CCCCCTCATCAAACTGGAACAGCAGCGCGGTGTCCGCATCCGCGGCGGGCGGCGCGGCTGCGGCGAAGCCGGGCGGCTGGATCAGATGCTGCAGCGCGCCGCGCAGCCGCCAGCCGTCCTTGATCTGCAGCGCCCCGTACAGATCGCCCTTCGCCAGGGTCTGGCGGGCGGCGGCGGTCTCCCTGGTAGCCGCGACCCGGTCGGGGTGGTTGGCCGGCAGGTTGCTCCCCCAGGCCGCGAGCAGGGCCTCGCCCTTGCTGAGTTGGGCCTCGCACTGCTCCCGGGCCGCCGGGGGCGCGGTGGCCGCCGCGGCCGACAGGATGGCGCCGCTCTCCAGGCGCAGCGCTTTGAGGTCGTACGGCAGCAGCCGCAGTGCGAGCGGCCGCTCGGGCGCCACCTGGACCGCGACATCACTGACCAGATCCCGGACGACGCCGGCGATGGGAAAGAGGAGTTTGGCATCCAGGTCGCTCCATGTCGGATTGGCGACCAGGAGATAGGTGTTGCCGTCCACCACACCCTTGCTGACGACCAGGTTCGTGTCCAGCCCGTTGCCGCGCAGGCGCTCGTAGCGGCACAGGGGCAGGCTCCGAAACGCGGCCGCGAAGCGACGCATGTCGCGCGCCGGGCTCTCGCTGGCGTTGACGTCCTGCCAGGTGTGGGTGATGAACGCCGGTGGCGTGGCAAAGGCGGCCAGGCGCAGGAAGTCGTGCGCGCCGTATTCCGGCCCGGGCCAGGCGTAGAGCACACCGAACCGCATGTCGGATCCGTGACCCGCGGAAATCCGCAGGTTGCGCCAGGTGAAAGGCTCGAGGTATTTCTTGAACGGCCAACGGCTCTCACGGAAGGCGTTGAACAGGAACGCCGCGGAGTCCGGGCCGTTATCAAACAGCGCGCGCACAGACGGGCTCTCCAGCGCGGAGGCATGCACGCCACTGCCGATGTACGAGACCGGCCAGTCATTGCGTGAGCGCAGACCGTCCCACCAGCCGCAGCCGACGGACTCGCCCGGCCGGTTGAACAGAGCCGGGTCATAGCCGGTCTTGCGCAGGTCGGACAGGGCTTGGGCCGGATTGTTGAGTGCCTCGCGCAGCCACCAGTCGTTCTCGTACGGATGCGTGTTCCAGACGAAGTTGAGCTTGAGGCCGTGGGCGGCCGCGGCGCGCCGCATGTCGGCCACGAGGTTGTAGAGCATCTGGCAACGCCAGGCGATCCACTTCTCTTTGGCGTTCGCCATGAGCCATTGGTAGCGTTTGGCGTAGCGGCCGGGATCGTCAACCGCTACGGGGATCTTCGTCCCCGTTTCCGCCTCGAAGCGGGCGACGGTACGGTCGTCGTAGCTTACATCCAGGCTCGCGTCGCCGTTGGGCATGCCGGAGAATCCGCCGGATGAATCCCAGCCGGGTCGCAGCCAGGTGCCGGCCAGCACGGTGATGCCGGCAACGCCGGGGATCCCCTCGTAATGCCGCGCCATGTCCTCGACGGTGCACACGAGATCGCCCCACACCTCCGGCGCGGCGAAGTTGGGCTGGCCGGCGCCCTGCAGCCCGCTGGCCCGGCGCTTGCCGTCCTTGTCGATGAAGGCGATTGTCGGTTCGAGGGCTGACGGATCCCTCTCAAGGCGCTGGCTCTCGGCGTCCAGAAGCCTTGACAGGTGGGGAGATATCATGTGCGAAGCCTGGACCGTCGGCATGACAGCGACACCGTTGGCCGCGCACATGCGTGCCAGCAGTTCGTAGTTCTCGCGAAGATCCGTGCCGCCGGCGTGCAGCCCAGGGTAGATGCTCTTGGCGTAGCGGTGCATGCCGTCCACCGAGACATTCTGACCGGTGAAGCGCAGGTACTCGACGTAGTGCCGACAGGCGTTGTAGAGCTTGGCGTAGAACCGGCGGTTGGCGCCGGTGTTCATTGACGTGCCAATCCCGTGGGCTGTGCCGAACGCAGGCCCTTCATCCTCTTCGAAGTCGGAGCCGAAGGTCGAGTAGTGCAAGGGGCTTTCCGAATATGGCCCGAGCAGACGTCCCGGCACCTGATGGGGCAGACGCAGCGCGGGGAGGGTCCCTTTCACCTCGTAGACGCGGAGGCGCTGCACCGTGGCCACACCGAGCGATTCAGGATTCCAGTCCGGCGTATGGCTGACGCCGGACACACCAATGTAGGCGGTGCGACGACCGGGCCAATAGACCAGGCTCATCTTGCGTCTCTGGCCGCTCAGCGGATACGGCCAACCCATCTGTACGCCGGTCACCGGCCCCGGCCGCAGGCCTCTCCCCTCAGACACGCCGTCCTTGAAATCCGGGCTGGCAGCGAGATCACAGGGCTCGACCACCCCCATGCTCATGTGGCGGAAGGCGTCGTCGGGGAACTCGGCCACCACCAGGTGCGCGCGGTGCCGGTTCTTCACTTTGATCTCGAACATCATCGAGGCGTTGCGCTCGCTGACGATGCTCCGGCACTTGCCGATGGGGGTGTCCACGATCCGGCTCTGGCCAGGGAAGTCCAGCCGCGGATGCGGATCGTTCTCGTCCGCGCAGTTGACTTCGTCCACGAGTTCCAGTTGCATGGCCTGTTCGTCGGGCACGGCCGGATCGGCAAGCTCCGGCTGCGGGATCTTCCCGACATGCACCACTTCGAGGTTGCGTTCGGCCGTCACCCTGCCGGCGGCATCCCTGAGCTGGATCGTCACTGCCGTGACGCCGGGGTCCTGACGCTTAAGCGTCCAGGCCCAGACCTCCTCGGTGCCGAAAGGAGCCTGCGCCACGCCCCGGCGCTCGAGGGCGCCCTGCAGGGCCCGGTTCGGTGTCCCGGCCTCATCCTGGCGCGCGGTAACGGTCAGCTTCCCGGCCCCCTGCGGAATGCGCAGTTCCAGCCTGGCCGGCTCGGGGAGCGTGAAGAACGGGCAGCGCCGGCCGGGATGCATCACCTGGATCGGCCCGGCATCCTCCGCCGTGAGCAGCCCCAGGCGGACACGGTACTTGAGGCGATAGGTCTGGCCGGCCTTCAGGCTCCCGCCCGTGGACCCTTCGGGCGTCATCTCCAGGCGCAGGAAAGCGTCCGGCGTCTCCACGATGCGGGCCGAGCCGCAGGCCACCGGTTCCACCGTCGCGCGCACCGCCGCATAGTACGCATCCGTTGCTTCCTCAGGACGCAGAACCGCCTCCAAAAGCCGCACGCCCGACACCGGCTGCGCCAGCGCGCCACCGGTATAGGTTACAGGCCGTCCTGTCGCGGTTGCCACCCGTGCCTGTGCCAGGTACTCGGCGAACTGGAAGTCGCTGAAGTTGATTGGCGCCACCGCGAAAGTGGTCAGGTCGAGGTCCGCGCGCACCGCCTTCACCACCCGCAGCGGGCGCACCGCCAGTTCGACCTCGAACGCGGCCTCCGGCTGCACGCTCTTCATGTCGCGCCACAGGCAGCGCACTGAGTGCGTGGCTTCGACCGCTTCGGAGCGATACTCCCCGGCCAGCCGCGCGAAGGTATCGGCTTCGCCCTGGGGCCCGTACACGCAGGTCGGGGCCGGGGTTCCCAGGGGAGATGCCGAGACGAGGGCGGTTGTCCCCGAGGGCTCAACCGCTATCCGGCCGGCGAGCAGGTCGCACATGCCGCTCTTGCCGGCACGCGCCCCGGCCCCC
>CAZZDO010000519.1:0-3617 GCA_964653205.1 uncultured Armatimonadia bacterium
GTGCTGAACTTGTAGCCCTTGCGGTAGTCGAACTTCTCGACCGCGCGCATGAGCCCCATGTTGCCTTCCTGGATCAGGTCCAGGAAGCTCATCGAGGAGCGGCCGGTGTACTTGCGGGCAATGCTGACCACCAGCCGCAGGTTGGCTTCGGCGAGCGCCTGGACGGCCTCCTCGTCCTTGAGCACGAGCGAGCCCGCGTCCACGGTGGCGGGGTCAATCTGATTGCCGAAGCCGACGCGGATGACGCCGAGCAGCGGCGAGCCCTTGCTGTCGGGCTCGGGGTTGCGCGTCGTGATCGTCGGGGGCTCGATGTCCTCGCCGGTGGTAAAGGTGAGTTGGGAGGGCTCGGACAGGTTGTAGCCGGACAGGCCCTTGAGCCCGTTCTTGCCGGCCTTGAGAGTCAGGGTGTAGGCCATGTCGGACATCAGCGCGCGGTCGGGCACGAAGCGCACGAGGCGCCGCTCGTCGTCGTAGTACACGGCGCCGGGCACCGCGATGTCCATGACGTCCTGCAGCACGACGGTCTTCTCATTCACCGTCGTCGCGACGAGGCGCTGGTCGAAGCAGACGGTCACGGCACGGGCCCTCGGCGCGGCCGGGGCGCCCTGCGGCGGGTCGGTGCTGACCACTCGCGGGGCGGCCTTCCCCGCCACCGTCTCAAAGCTGCACTTGACGTCCTTCTCCAGCTTCCCGTTGCCCACGCTCCGCACGCCCTGCGGCCCGCCCTTGATGACAAGTTGGTAGACGTTGCGGTAGCGTAGCCGGTCCTCCAACTCGAACCGCAGGATGTACGGCCGCTCCTGCACTTCCGGCGTGCCGGGGATGGCCCTGCCGGCCTTGTCGGTCAGGTAGACCGTTTCCGGCGTGACGCTGTCGGGCATCAGCGCGTCGTTGAAGTGGACGCTGATCAGGGGCTGGACGCCCAGGCCCTTGGCCTTGTGCGGCGGGAAGCATTCGACGACGCGTAGCCGGGCGTCCGGGGAGCCGGTGCGAATGGTCCAGACTTCATCCTTCTCCAGGTAGTGACCGGCGGTGTCGTGCAGGCCTCCCTCGCCGGCCCGGACCGAGATCTTGTAGACGGTCTGCGGCTCCAGCCGCTCGAGGGGCGTGAAGCACAGCGTATTGGAGCTGGCGTCGAACTCGATGGCGCCCTCGCCCTTCTGGATGCGCCGCGCCAGCTCGACCTCTTGCGGGGCCGAAAGCAGCGCCACGCGCCCGATGTCGCGCAGGTACATGCGCACCGAGTCGTCAATGGGCACCTCGTCGAGTTCTTCCAGTTCGTCCCCGGCCAGCGCCTCCTCCTCCGCCTCGTCTTCATCCACGATGCGGATGCCGGCGTCGGTCAGGAACCGGTAGACCTCGTCAATGTCCTCCGTCTCCAGTTCTTCGTTTTCGCTGAGCCCATCCTGGATTTCGGCATACGTCAAGTAGCCTTGCCGCTGCCCCTTGCGCATCAGCGCACGGACTTCCTCCAGTTCGTGGATCTCAGCGTCCTTCCCCTCAGCCAATCAATTCAACTCCCCTCGTCAGGGTCGGGGGACTGCTCATCAGTCTCCGCCACGTCATCCTCGGATGACGACGACTCCTGCTTGGACGAGAACGTCGTCAGGCCGCCATGCTCGACAAAGCCCTGTTGGCCGGCGCCCTGGAATTTCCTTCCCAGACTCATGAACCGGATGAAGTCCGGATCGTCCGGCGTAAGCTCGCCACTGTCTATGGCCGCAGCGACTCTTCGCCGCCACGCCTCGAAGTCCTCCCCCGCCGCCTCGAGTGTTGTGGACTCTTCGGCCTCCGCCGGCCGGATCTCATACTTGGGGCGCAACCCGTGCGTGGACTTGTTGTACGCCATCTTCGCGATCGCCTCGCCGAATTCCTCCTCCGTCCACACCGTGTCGCCAACAAGCAGCTCGATGGCGCGCTCGCGCGTCTCGTCGCCTTCGGCGAAGGCGTCCACGACTTCGGCCGGCACGAACGACTCGCCGAGGGCCAGCGGCCACAGCACCGCGGCAATGCGCCGGTGGTGCGGGTCCTGGAAATCCTCTTCGCTGATCTGCGCGGCCGCCTGCCGGGCCCACTCGGGCTCGTGCAGCGCCGCGGTCAGGAGGCCCGCCTCCAGCCGCGCGACGCGCGGCTCGACCTCGCCCGCGCTGCGAGCCAGCGTTTCGGCGATGTGCCCGCGATCGTAGCGCGAGTCGCGGCCGCGGCGTTGCCCGCGCTGCTCGGAGAAGCGCCGCCCCAGTTCCAGGCGCAAGACCCGGGCCAACTGCTCCGAGCGGCTCAGGTCGCCCTGCGCCCAGCGGGCCGCCACGCGATCCAGGAGTTCCTCCCGCCGCGCGCGGTCGTGAACCTTGAGCAGGCTGGTGACCGCCTCACGCGCCGCGCGCATGCGCCCGTCGGCGTCGCTCATGTCGAACTGGTCGAAGGCCATCTTGATCTCGTACTCGGGGAAGCTCATCGCCTCCGCCAGGCACTTGCGGAAGACCCCGGGGCCGCCCTGCCGCACGCATTCGTCGGGGTCCTGCCCCGGCGGGAGCACCGCCAGACGGGCCGTGACGCCCGAGGCCTCGAAGGTCCCGATGTTCCGCAGCGCCGCTCGCATCCCGGCCGCGTCCGCGTCGTAGACGAAGATGATGCTCTCGGCGTAGCGCCCCAGCAGCTTCAGATGCTCTTCCGTCGTCGCCGTCCCCAGACACGCCACGACGTTGCGGATGCCCGCCTGCACCAGCGCGATGACATCCATGTAGCCCTCGACGACAATCGCCTGCTTGGCCTGGGCGATGTGCTCGCGGGCCAGGTTCAGCCCGTACACCATCGCGCCCTTGCGGAAGACCGGCGTGTCGGGGCTGTTGATGTACTTGGCCTTCTCCTCGGGGTCCAGCGCCCGCCCGCCGAAGGCCACCACGCGGTTCGTGACATCCACCACCGGGAACATCACCCGGTGGCGGAAGAAGTCGTAGGAGCCCCCGCCGCTCTGCCGGGGCTTGGCCAGGCCCGCCGTGGCCAGCAGGCGCTCACTGGTCCCGCGGCCGGTCAGGAAGGTCGAGAGATGGTCCCAGCCCTCCGGCGCGTAGCCGAGCATGAACTCCCGGATGATCTCCTCGCTCAGGCCGCGCCCGCGCAGGTAGTCCAGCCCGGGCTTCCCTACCGGCTCAAAGAGCTGGTGGCGGAACCAGTTGGCGGCGGCGTTGTTAACCTGCAGGACGGCCTGGCGCTCCTGGGTGACGCGCTCGCCGCCGGCCGAAGTGCGCCACTGCACCCCCGCGCGTTGGGCGAGACGTTCGGCCGCTTCCGGGAAAGTCAGCCCCTCGATCTGCATGACGAAGGAGAAGATGTCGCCGGAGGCCCCGCAGCCGAAGCACTTCCAGAAGCCGCGCTCAGGATCTACGAAGAACGACGGCGTCTTCTCCTGGTGGAACGGGCAGCGGGCGCTGAAGCGGCGGCCGGCTCGCTGCAGCGGTACGTACTGCGAGACGACCTCGACCACGTCGAGGCGCCGCTTGATCTCCTCTTTCGGGTCGTTGACTGCCATGGAGCATCAGACTCGGAGTCGGGGAACCGCGCTCAGCCGAGGGGGAAGCCACACCGCCTGCGAAGTCCACTGTACTGGAGTATTCGGC
>CAZZDO010000520.1:0-3616 GCA_964653205.1 uncultured Armatimonadia bacterium
CGCCCCCGCAGCGCCGCCAGCGCCTCCGCCGACGGCTCGCCCATGAGTCCCTCCACCCCATCCGTCAGCAGCCTGGACCCCGGACGCTTCTCCTTGAGCAGCCCCAGGAGCGTGTAGTCCTCCGTCCCCTCCCGCCACGCCTCCCAGCGCCGGCTCGGGATCAACTCCTCCGCGTCGCCGTTGTACACCACCGAATAGAACGTGCGGCCCGGCGGATAGGGCGTCCAGTTATCCGTCGTGCCGCCCGTGTCGGCGTAGTCCCAGAACCCCTGCCCCGTCATCCCCTTGCGCCAGCAATCCCAGAACGACAGCCGGTAGGCCGCGAAGGCGTCCGCATCCTTGCTCAGCACCTGGTACGTCCACAGAATGCCGCTCTTGCGCGACTGGTCCTGGAACCACTGCAGCAGCTCGCCCTTCGGCCAGGACAGCATCGGGCACCAGATGTCCACGACCGGGGCCATGAGGTCGAGCATCGGCTGGGTGGCGGCGTGGAAGGGGTTCTCGACGATGAGCGCCTTCGGGTCGGCCTTGTGGACGGCCGCCCCGGTCAACGCCACCACCTGTGCCACGCTCATGCTCGTCGGCTCGTCCCGCAAGTACCATGCCACGCGGTCATACCCGAAGCCGCGCTCCTTCAGGCCCGCGATCATCGCGCGGAACCACGCGATGAACCGCTCCTCCCACACCGCCGTTCCCGGCTCCAGCCCCTCCTGCCGCAGCGCCACGTTCTTGGGCCAGTCGAACCCCGGCCACAGCAGCAGCCACTTCACCGGCCCATGGCTGGCGACGGCCGCGTCGAACGCCGTCCAGTCCAGCGGCTGCAGCTTTCCATCGGCGTCGAACGTCGGCCACGGCAGCGTATCCGACGGCCAGCAGTACGAACTGATGTGGTGGGCGACGAGATCATCGCGCGCCTGCTCCCAGCGCCCCTGCAGGATCGGCCACGTCTGGTACGAGTACCCCCACGTGGCGATGGGCGCCATCTCCGGGAACGGCACCGGCAGCACGCGCAGGCTGACCGGGCACATGATCTCCGGCTGGCCCACGAGGCTGATCTGCACCTGCGCGCGGTACGTCCCGGCCGTGCAGCCCGTCGTGTCGAAGTCGCACCAGAGCTGCCGGAACACGCCGGGCGGCAACTCCATGCGGTCGTTGCGCAGGCGCGGCAGCGGGTCGGCGAGCAGCCGCCCGTCGCGCGTCTCGACGTGCACCGCCTCGCGCAGCGTCAGCCGCGGCGTCCCCGCGCCCTCGAGCCCGGTGCACGCGACCCGCGCCCGCAACGTCTTGTCGCTCAGGTTGCACAGGTTGATCGCTGCCGGCTCCCGCTCCCCCGTGAGCGCCGCCAGCGACACCGCCAGCTCGCGCTTCTCGGGCACGAGCCCCAGCGGCGGCACTCCCGCCATGGGGTCCACGGCCCACGCCACGACGGCTCCGCTCCGCGGCAGCCGCCGCGCGTTCATCCGCGCCGCGATGGCGTAGACTTCCGCATCCAGCTCATTGTACGGCGGGCCGTGGCGGAAGTCCGTCGCCGGCGCCAGCGCCACGCCCCCCGCCTTCTCCCGCAGCGCCGTCAGCTCCCCCAGCGCCGTCTGGTCGCCCGCCCGCCGCGCGGCGTCCTCGGCCAGCCGCACCTGCGCCTCCAGCCCCGCCTGCAGCCGCTTCTGTTCCATCATCCGGTCCCACTCGGGCGTCACCTTGAAGGCCTGCAGGTCGTCGAACCACACGCTGCCGGTGGCCATGTGCAGGTAGCACATGACGGTGATGCGCCCGCCTTGGCCGGAGTTGAACGGGCCGATGAGGAACTGCTGCCAGTCGGTCGTGCCGAAGACCGCCTGGGTGGCATGGTCCCGCCCGCCGATGCCCTCGACATACAGCCGCGCCCCCATGCTCCCCCCGCCGCCCACGACGTCCTCGGACTTGATCCACACGCTGAAGGCATAGCGCTGGTTCGGCTCGACGGTGATGGCCTGCTGCCCGCGGGTGTAGCTGTTGAGGCTCTTGTGCCGCAGGCGCAGGGACCGCGTCCCGGCATGGGCCACGGTGCTGTCCACGCTGACGGCCCCGGCCTCGGGGAGTTTGGTCGGCCAGATATTCCAGCCTTGGGCCCACCCCGCGTCGTCCACAGCCTCAAGGCCCGGGTTGACCAGGAGGTTTGGCAACTCCTGCGCCGCCAGCGGCGCGGCGAGGGCGATGAGCACTGCGAAGATGATGGTGCGACGCATGTGTAGCCTCCGGGTGCGTGGTCTGGCCGGCCCCTGCGGGGCGGGGATGAAAGGACCATCCTGAAGGGAGAGAGGCGCACGCTGAACCCACCAGCTCACGCTGGTGGCTAGGCACGTCGGCCCCTGCGGGGCGCACGTCACGCGCCCGGTGTGGTTCTTTCGTCTGCCCTTCGGGGTGCCCGGTTGTGGCTTGGTGCGTGTGTCGTATGCCCCGAAGGGGCCAGCGTACCTTGCCACGAGCGTAAGCTCGTGGACTCCGAAGCCCGCTCCCCCTCCCTCCTTGGGCTCCCTCCTCCTCCGCCCCGAAGGGGCCGGCGAGCCGGGCCGCCTCAACTCCGGCAAATCTCATTCACCAGGTCCACGTAATACTTGAAGTTCTCGAAGCTCACATCCGGCGGCACGGCGTGGTCCACGAACGGCCCGTACCCGCCCTGCTCCCACAGCGCGGGCACCTTCGCCATGACCTCCCGCTCCACGTCCGCCTTCGTGCAGCAATCCCGCAAGGCTCGCTTGTCTATCGCGCCGATGAGCAGGAGGTCTTTGCCGTACAGCTCGCGGTACTTGAGCGGGTCACAATCCGACGCGACCTCCAGCGGGTAGTGCAGGTTCACCCCCGCCTCCAGCCACAGCGGCAGCAGCGCATCAATCTGGCCGTCGCAGTCCACCATGATGATGTCAATGCCGGCCTCGTGCAGCCGCGCCGTCACGCGCTTCATCGGTTCGAGCATGAAGTCGCGGAACGCCTGCGGGGAGATCAGCGGCCCGGCCTTGTAGCACATGTCCTCCCACAGCAGCGCGTAGTCGAAGTCGGGGATTTCGCTCAGCGCCCGGTCCAGCAGCTTGAGCATGAAGTCGGCGATGAACTCGGTCATCTCGTGGATGAGGTCCGGGCAGTCCATGTACCACAGCGCCAGGTGCTCCATGCCGACCCAGTTGCGGATCCAGCCGTAGTACGACCCGGCGTGGATGCCCAGCGGGTAGTCGCGGTCGCGCACGGACTGCTTGTAGCTCTCCCAGTACTCCGGGTAGCGAACGGGGTCGCCGGCGTTGAGCCGCTGCTTCATCAGCTCCCACTGCTCCCGCCCGCGGATCGGGTACGTGACCCACTGTGACATCCCGATCTCGCGGTCATGCCAGCGCCTGAAGACCCCGCCGAACTCGTCCTCGTAGACGTTGTACTCGTCGGTCCTCTCCGCGACCCACGTCTTGAGGATCGGCCACGGCTCCTTGTTGATCGGCGCGATCTCGAAGCGGTCGAAGCCAAAGTAGGTGTTGAAGTGCACGTCGCGCGGCAGGCCCTCGTTGTGCCAGCGCTCGCGCGTCTCGCCAAAGGTCCACTGCGGGTGCATGAACACCCGGTCCGGCTTGCCGTAACGGAAGGTCTCATGGAAACG
>CAZZDO010000521.1:0-3603 GCA_964653205.1 uncultured Armatimonadia bacterium
CCGGCACCATACGGGGCGGGGTACAAGCCCCCGCCCTACAGTCCGACGCTAGCGTCCCTGCATTCGCCTCAGCCAGCACAACACCTCCATGCGACGGGAGGGATCGCGGCCCCCGCGGCGAACGTTGCCCGCTGTTGTACCTCCCCCAATCAGAAAGGAACTCTGACCATGTCGAAGCTGGGAATCGGTTTCATCGGCTGCGGCGGCATCCACAATGCCCACGCGCCGCATCTGGCCAACAATGACCGGGCCTACATCGCCTGTGCGATGGACGTGAATCCGGATGCCTGCAAGGCCCACTGCGAGAAGTACGGCACCACCAACTGGACGACCGATCAGGATGAGCTGCTCGCGCGGGACGACGTGGACGCCGTCGTGATCTGCACGCCGACCGGCTTGCACAAGGACAGCGTGCTCAAGGCCGCCGCCGCCGGCAAGCAGATCTTCTGCGAGAAACCCATGGCGATGAACGTGGCCGACTGCGAGGCCATGGACGCGGCCTGCCAGGCCGCCGGCGTCGTGCTGCAGATCGGCTTTGTGCGGCACTTCTGCAACGAGTGGCTGAAGCTGCGGGAGATCATCCAGGAGGGCGTCATCGGCCGGCCGGTGCAGTGGCGCTCGGTCAGCGGCAGTTCGGGCGCGCCGACCCCGTGGTTCTTTGACAAGGAACTGGGCGGCGGCCCGTTCATTGACGGTGCCGTCCACAGCTACGACTGGGCGCGCTACATCTTCGGCGAGGCCACCAACGTTGTCACCGACATCCGCAAGCTGAAGGCCGACACGACCGCGTGGGACACGGGCACCGTCATCGTCAACTTCGCCAGCGGCGACCAGCAGCTCATCATCTGGTCGTGGGGGCTGCCGGGCTTCGGCGGCAAGGTCAAGGCTGATGGCGCGCACGATGTGCTCGGGCCGCTGGGCTCGATCACCTTCCCGGGCGGCAACAAGCTGCAGGTGAACCTGGAGGACGGTGAGCACGAGGTGGAGTTTGAGGCCGACGGCGGCAGCGAGTGGTTCCGCAAGCAGATGGAGAGTTTCCTGGACTGCTGCCTGAACGGCGCGCAGCCCATCGCGGGCGCGAAGGAGGGTCTCGAGGCCACGCGCATCGCGGCCGCGGCGCTCAGCGTCGGCAACAAGCCGGCGATCGTTCAGCTCTAGCGAACAAGGAGAGGCGATAGCATCATGAAGACCTGGAATGTCGGCATCGCCGGGCTGCGCCGCGGGCGCGGTTTTGTCTCGCTCTTCGCGGCCCACCCGCGCATGAACGTGACGGCGCTGTGCGATCTCAACGAAGACACGCTCGCCGACCTCGGCGGGGCTTTCAGCCTCCCGGACTCCGCCCTGCACACCGACTACGAAGCGTTCCTGGGCAGCGACATGGACATCGTCATGATCGCCACGCCCATTCGCTTCCATGCCCCGCAGACCATTGCCGCCCTGCAGTCGGGCCGGCACGTCATGTGCGAGCAGACCGCGGCGTACACCGTCGAGGACTGCGCCGCCATCGTGGACGCCGTCAAGCAGACGGGCAACAAGTACATGATGGCCGAGAACTACTGCTACTTCCACTATGTCCGCCAGTGGCAGAAGATCGTCCGTCAGGGCAAGCTCGGGCCGATCTTCTACGCCGAGGCAGAGTACGTCCACGAGATCGAGGACCTGCTCATCAACCAGGAGACGGGCGCGTACTACTGGCGCCACGAGCGGCCGCCGATCTGGTATTGCGCCCACACGTTGGGGCCGCTGCTCACCCTCATGGAGGACCGCATCATCGCCGCTTCGGGCAGCGCCGCGGGCTTCCACAAGCGCCCCGAGCAGGCCGACCATCTCGGCTTCCTGGACATGCAGGTCGGTCTGTTCCGCACCCAGAAGGGCGCGATCATCAAGATCGCCCGCAGCCAGGTCGCCCCGCGCTACCCGCACATGGTCTACTACTCGCTCTACGGCACGAAGGGCTATGTCGAGAACGGGCGCGACGGCAGCAACACCAACGGCTACCTGTGGATCGAGGGCGAGACGCGCGACGACCCGAACGGCCACCGCAAGGCGGATGTGATCGAGTGCAATGTCGTGGACCCCGACGCCCCCGAAGAGGCCAGGCACGGTGGCCACGGGACCTCCGAGTACTACATGATCCGAGACTTCCTCGATGCGCTGGAGAGCAACGTCCAGCCGCCGATTGATGTGATGCGCTCGATGGACTTCACGGTCCCCGGCATCATCGCCCACGAGTCGTCCATGGGCGACGGCAACTGGCGCGACGTGCCGCTGTTCGATTGGTAGCGAAGGCCGTTAACCGAGAGAGGATGTGCAGCATGTTCAAGTGTGCGTTCTTAGGCTGTGGGCCACGGGCGCGCGGCCATGCGCGGGGCTACGCGACCGTTACCCGCGGGGAGATGGTCGCCCTGTGCGATCTGGACGAGAAGCGCCGCAACGACTTCGGCGACGAGTTCGGCATCAGCGACCGTTACAGCGACATCCACGAGATGCTCGACCAAGTGCAGCCAGATGTCCTGCACATCGTGACGCTGCCCGAGTTGCGGGTGCCGCTGATGACGCTGGCCGCGGACCACAACGTCCCGGCGGTCATTGTCGAGAAGCCCATCGCGCTGCAGGGCGAGGACTACCGGGCGTTGCGGGCGCTCAATGCCTCCTCCAGCACGCGCTTTTGCGTCAACACGCAGCTCCACTTCCACGCGCGCAATCTCGAACTGAAGCGGGACGTGGCCGAGGGGCGCATCGGGAAGGTGCGCTTCGTGGACGCCAGCGCGCGCTCCACGCCGCTGGACCAGGGCGTGCACGTGCTGGAGTTGGCCCACAGCTACAACGGCTTCGACGCCTTCACGCGCGTCTTCGGGCAGGTCGCCGACGGCGGCGAGATCGAGTCGCGCCAGCCCGCGCCGGGCATGTGCACCGCGTCGCTCAACTTCGCCAACGGCTCACACGGGATGCTGGTGTGCGGGGCGTGCGCGCCGTACGCGACCGACCGCGTGGACGTGCGCTACGCCCACAAGCGCATCGCCGTGTACGGCAACGATGGCTTCGTGCACTGGACGATGGGCGGCTGGGAGCGCCGGACGCTGGCCGGCGGCTATGAGAGCGGGACGCACGACTACGGCACCGAGGACGATCTGGCGCAGGGAAGGCTGACCGAGGCCGTGTTCGACTGGCTGCTCGACGACAACCAGCCCCATCCGACGCGTCTGGAACGCTCCCTGGATCAGTTCAACGTCATCCTGGGGATCTATGCCAGTGCTCTCGAGGCACGGCCGGTGGACTTGCCGTTCGACCCGCCCGACGGGTTGTTGGCGGCGCTGAAGGAACGGCTGTCCGCTTGAAGAGCTGGGCCATTGGTTTCGGAACCGAAGGAGAAGGAACATGAAGACGCGCTTCGTCGTGATGTTCGCCGTACTGCTGTTCACCATCGGCTGCGCCCTGGCGCAGGCGCCGGCGCTGCAGGCCAAGGACTTCGTGGCCGTGTGCGGCGACTCCATCACCGAACAGAAGCTGTACTCGCTGTACATCGCCGACTACCTCCTGATGTGCCAGCCGGCGGCGAACATGCGCGTGATGCAGGCCGGCTGGAGCGGCGAAGTCGCCTAG
>CAZZDO010000522.1:0-3603 GCA_964653205.1 uncultured Armatimonadia bacterium
TTGAGACGGGGTTCCTGACGGGGGAGTCGGGCGGGGAGGTGCTGGTCGAGGGGCGGATGATCCCCGTGTTTGACAACGACCTGCAGATCCTGTCTACGCCGATCATCATTGATGACACGGCGACGCGCGAGGGCCTCAGCGAGACCGAGCGGTCGTGGAAGGTGCAGATCAACCCGTTCCGGTACCGGCAGGAGGGCGTCGGCACCGACCCGGAGACGCAGGAGCCCGTGGACTTCGAGACGTGGCTGTCGCCGGAGTGGCTGTCGGCGCAGGTGGCACAGGCGGCGGAGTTGACCGAGGCCGGGGAGCCGGTGTACACGGACTTGTCGGCGGACGCGTTGGCCGTCGAGGGCGAGCACGCGGCGGACAAGCCGACAGCGAAGTATCGGGTGGCGCTGGACAACCAGCAGGGGCAGCACAGCGCGCTTCACGAGAACCGGCGAACGAGCCTGGCACTCGGGTGGCGGATGAGCGATGGGTCGGAGGCGCTCGCGGAGATCGTGGATGGGCACCTGGTGGAGCCGCCGGTGCGAGTGGCGGCCGGGGGCATGAGCGAGGCGGTCATCAATGTGCTCGACCCGATGCTACGGCTGCGCGATGAGAAGGCCGATGGGCGCACGCCGGTGTTCGACGGGTGGCTGGTGCGGGACGTGTTTCGGTGGGTGCTGGGGCGGTGCGGCGTGCCCGAGAGCGAGCAGGACCTCGAGGACACGGGGACGGTGATGAGCACCGGGACGGTCGAGGAGCCGGCGTGGCAGGTGGAGCCAGGGCGGACATGGGTGGAGTTCCTGGCGCAGGTGGCGGAGTTCGACTACGGCGCGGCGGTCTACTTCGACGAGGTCGGGGCGTTCCGGAAGACGTGCCCCTATTGCCGGCAGAAGCGGACGGCGGCGGACGTGACGAGCCATGACGGGACGCTGAGCGGGGCGTGCGACAACACCGTGCGGTGGGAGCTGTACACGCGGGGGAACGTTGCGCCCGACAGCCAGGCGCCGGGCGAGGTGCTCGGCATCCGGCGGACGCGGCGGAGTCTGGCGCCCGAGGAGTACAGCAACTATGTGGTCGTGTGCGGCGTGGACGAGGAGGGGCGGCCGGTGCGGGCGACGGCGTTCGACGCGGCGTCGCTGTATGACCCGGAGTCGGAGCGGTACGTCGGCTGGCGGAAGATGGACGTGACGACGGTGCCGGGGTACATGACCCCGGACGCGGTCAACCGGCTGGCGATGGACCGACTGCAGGAGCTGTCGGCAAAGCCTGAGCATGTGGCGGTCGTCACGCCGCTCCTGCCCGAAGTGCGGATCGGGCAGGTCATGCGGATTCACGGCGGCGAGACAGTGGGCGTCGGCGGGGAGTTGTACCGCGTGCAGGCGGTGCGGCATGAGGTGCGGCGGCGACCGCGGCAGGTGGCGGTGACGACGGTCGAGGGGAAGTGGTTGGGGGGTTGAGTGGTTGAGTGGTTGGGAAGGAGGAGGCACGTGGAGTTGGTGCAGATTGTGCGGCGGGTGGTGGACCGGCAGGTGCGACCCGCCGAGGGCGGCAAGGCGACGATGGACAGCGGGCGCAGTGAGGCGGCGGCGAAGGGCGGCGGGAACCGCTTTCTGATGCGGATGGCGGCGGATGGGACCGTGATGAGGCGGGGGTTGTATGGGCGCGGGCGGTATGGGGTGGAGAGGTATCTGAGAGGCTGAACGGCTGCGGGCTGGAAGCCCGCGGTCCCAGTAACGGCGTACGGCTTGCCAGCAGGGCTTCGACAAGCTCAGCCTCAAGAGAAGCTGGTGCTCCTACGGCACACGGCTGCCGGCTGGAAGCCGGCGCTCCCAGGAACGGCGAGGTGAGTCATGGCGGGAACGACGGAGAATTACGGGTTGGCGGTCGGCGTGGTGACCGATGACATCGTGGAACCGGACCATCACAACCGGGTGGCGGCGACGCTGGACCGCGTGCTGGGTGGAGTCATCCGGAACTTGATGGCCGACGGGGCGCATGAGGGGTGGCTGCTGGCTCTGAACGGCGACGTGACGGCCGGTGAGGGGCTGGTGGCCGGGTGCTGGTGCCGGACGACGGAGGCGGCGGCCATCAGCGGGCTGACCACCAGCGCGACGAACCATGTCTTCGCGCGGACGAACAGTGGGTCGGCGCCGGACGGGACGGTAGAGTTCGTGGCGCTGCTCACCGCGGAGAAGCCCGAGGGCGCGGTGTATCTCGGGACGGTTGAGGTGGATGCGGGCGGTGTGGTCACGGTCGTGGATAACGACGCGGATGGGGTGGACCGGAACTGCTTCAGCCTGGAAGTCAGTGAGATCGGCGGCAGCGGGGTGCTGGAGGGGTTCTATGGGCTGAGCGAAGGCGAGATGGCGCTGATCGAGGTCGAGCATGCGGCCGAGGGTGCGTTCCAATGGGCGGAGCCGCCGCGGATGGCGGACGCGCCGGGCGTGGCGTTTCTGCTGGACGCCGGCTACACCAACGGCAGCCGGTTCCGTGTGTGGGCGATGCGGACCGATGACGTGGGCGGCGGGTGGACCGGGCCGGCCGCGGCGGACCTGGAGTATGAGTGGACGCGACGCGGAGGCTTGCGATGAGGAGCCTGGTGCACCGGACGGCAACCGGGGAGGCCCGGCCGGCGCCGGTGACGCGGTGGCGTTCGGCCCTCACCCCGGCCCTCTCCCAGGGGGAGAGGGGGAACGGCCCACGCATCATTCCGGGTAGGCGCGGCGGGGAGGGGCGGCGGATCGGGATCTTCTGGTCGTACCTGTGCGGCGGCGGCGTGGAGACCGTGAACCGGGACATCGCCGGGAGCTTGCGGCGGGACCAGTACATCGTGGATGCGTTCGTGTGGCAGGCGGAGCCGACGTTCCTGGGGCTGGCCGACTCGTTCGATGAACTGGTGGTTCTGGACCAGCCGTTTGAGCCGGTAGGCGACGAGCGGGTGGGGCCCTTCACGCCCGTTGAGCGGTGCGCGACGTTCCAACGGTTCCTGATGGAGCGGCAGTACGACCTGTTCATCATGTCGTGCTGCTGGGCGCCGATGTGGGTGGTGCACATGCACGGCATCCCAATCATCGAGTACTGGCACGGGTTCGGGCTGTGGAATGGCTGGGACATGCCCAGCCAGGCGGTGGTGGCCGTCAGCAATACCACCCTGGGGCAGATCGAGGCCATCCGGCCGCACCATGCGCCGGCGACGGTGATCCGCAACGCGGTGGACGCGGACCGGTATGCGCATGTGCGCGAGCAGGGGGCCGCGGCACGGGCGCGGCTGGGGCTGCGGCCGGACGCGCCGGTGGTGCTGTATTGCGGGCGCTTCAGCGGCGAGAAGCGGCCGGAGGACGCGATGCGGGCGTTCGTGCGGGCGCGCGAGGAGCGGCCCGACCTGCAACTCCTGATGGTCGGCACGATCATGTCCGGCTGGGAGGAGTACTGGCTGGACCTGGGGCGGCAGATCGGGCTGAACTGGGGCGTGGACGCGGTGCGCACGGTGCTCAGCCATGACGACATCGGGCTGGCCCTGGCGGCGGCGGACGTGATGCTCCACCCGAGCGAATGGGAAGGGCTGGGGATGGTGCTGCTGGAGGGGTTGGCGGCGGGGCTGCCCATCGTGAGCAC
>CAZZDO010000523.1:0-3597 GCA_964653205.1 uncultured Armatimonadia bacterium
CCGTTCCGTTCGCCCTGGGAGCGCCGGCATCCTGCCGGCAGCCGTCCAGGCGGAAGATGATGCTTGACAGTGCCGGTTATGCCTGCTACGCTAAAAGCGTAGCAGGCATAGGAAGCACGAAAAGATATGTCTTGACATCCCTGTTTTGGAGTGTATACTATAGTGTTGTTTGCTCAGGCCGAATACTGAGTAATTCAGTGAGCAGGCCTTCAACCTCCAAAAGAGGACGTGTACCTTCCTCCATCCGCTGCTAGCAGCCTGAGGGGAAGGAGCGTAGGCCAAGTTCGGTGGAGAGTTGTTCAGCAAAGGGACCGCCTCATCTTGAGGCGGTCCCTTTCACTTGCGGGACTGGTATGGAGAACTCCTGACAATCTTCCCCTCAAACTTCAGCGACTCCTCCTTGTCCGGAGTACCCGGGTAACCGGTGACAAAGTCAAAGTGGTCGTCCACAAGGTCTAGTGCAACGACATAAACTGGGAAGTCCAGGTCGCCTGTTGGACAGTACAGGATGTATCTCTTGGGGCTGCAAAACCGTGTCTTGCAGTGCTCCTGGCCGTCCAACAGGTACCCAATCCACAGCATCCGTTCGACCCTCGGAGGTTTCCACACCGTCCTTGCGCTGGTGGTAGTATCGGGCTCTTTGAAGCAGACGTGGTCGAAGCTGTCCGGGCCGAATCTAACGTCCAGCCACCTGTGTCCTCTCCCGGGGTACGCGTACCAGTGGCCCTTGCCATAGTAGTAGGCGAAGAGACTCCGCAGTTCCCGCCTGCAGTTGTTCTCGCTGTCACAGGCTGCGGTGAATTCAGTCAGTAGTGGTGGAAGATGGGGGTAAGGCAGAGGGCGATCCCCCTCGCAGGCACATAGCCCCATTATTGTCAGCCGGGTTCGTCGTGCTACGCTATAAGCGTAGCACGACGAACCCGGCCAGTCAATATGAAGAACCACGACGGCATGTTCAGAGCCCCCCCACCCCCGAACTCGCCGGCAGGTACAACGTAAACGCCAGGTCCACCACGGTCCGCAGGAAGGCCGCCGAGAACTCCCCCAGGATCAGCCCGATGAAGAACGGCCACGCCTTCCGATACGCCTCCAGCCCCCCGTACCGCAGTAGCAGGCTCTTGACCAGCCACGTCAGGAAGATCGGCAGCCACAGCCGGAACAGGCCGAAGCTCCCGGCCACGAGATACCCCACCGGGTGGAACGGCCACCACACGAACTGCGACCGCAGGTACGCCAGCAGCACCGTGAAGCCCATGCCGAAGGCGTAGGCGCCGCTAGCGCCATAGTCCGGCCGCCGCGGGCTGTGCAGCCATGTCGCCAGCTTCCGCCACGGGTCATCGCCGAACGCCCACTTGATGACGCCGACGAACTTCGCCGAGTCATACCCCGTGTTGTACGTCACATGCAGAAAGCCCCAGAAGGCGCAGATGATCGCCACGGCGGCGGCCAGCAGCACGACCTTGCTCAGCCCCCGCATGTCCAGCGGCGACTGTCGCCCGATGCGCATCATGTCGGCATCCACGGGCATGGGCAACTGCCGGTGCGTGCGGTGCAGCCAGAAGAACAGCGTCATCATCGTCAGGTCGCGCGCCGAAAACGCCCGCCCGCCCACGAGGTTCTGCAGGATGTCATCGGCCCCGACCTGGTACAGCTCGATGGTCGGCAGCCCCAGCTCCGACCGCAGCCGCGTCAGCGTCAGCACAATCGTCAGGAAGATCCCGAAGTAAGCCAGCGCGGTCCCCAGCGCCATCCCCGACATCGTGGCGAAGCTGATCATCCCCGCCGCCCCGGCCACAAACCCCCAGAAGGCCAGCGGATAGGGGAGAGGCTCCTGGAGGGGCCGAATGGCCGCGCCGTTTGCGGCCATCCGGCCCTCGGGCCGGATACTGGCGATGGGGCCGCCAGTATTCGGCCCCTCCGCCCGGCCGATGGCCGCCTCCCACACGTCTCGCAGATGGTGCCGCGCCGCATACACCACAAACAGCGCCACCCCGAAGTACGCCCCCACGCCCTGCTGCCCGATGTACGGGAACCGCCGGAACTGCGTGAACCCCAGCATCGCCGAGGCCACCATCTCCAGCCGCGCCAGCCACATGAAGAACCACACCGAGAACGCCAGTTGCAGGGGCAGCAGATAGGCCAGCCCGTAGCTGAAGGGATACGAGGAGATCGGGATCGTCCCGGCCGCCGACAGCGGCATCCCCTTGAACGAGTAGTTGTACACGCCGATGTTGACCGTCGGCACGCCCGACCAGAGGTTGTGCGCCAGCCGCAGCAGTTGCATCCCCGCGGCCAGGCCGAACGCCCCCCAGAACAGCCACGACCGGTAGATCACGGTGTTCGGCGCCGTCATGTCCAGCGGCACGCCCGCGATCGGGTAGTTCAGCCGCTCCCGGTCCCACTGCTTGCGGAAGATCGCCATGAAGCAATACAGCGTCCACACCAGCATCATCGCGAACAGCGCCCACCAGCCCAGCGGCACCAGCCACGGCCGGAGGTGCTCCCACGAATACAGGCTGGCGTCGCCCGAGAACAGCGGGTTCAGCACTGCCGGGTCGGTCACGACCAGGTGCTTGGGCAGGTGGGGGAAGAGGTCCCGCTCCCACCCATTCTCCGGCGTCGCGTTGGGCACAACCCAGACGATGGTCGTGAACAGGATCTGCAGTTGGTCATGCCCGTTGAGCGCGCTGGCGACCACGAGGATCACATAGATCGTCAGCAATTCGCCGCGCGAGAAGGCATGCCGCGGCAAGTAGCGCACCAGCAGCCGGTTCAGCCCGATGAGCAGCAGCAGCACCGCCAGGCAGTTGAAGAACAGCGCCGAAGTGGTGCAGTTGTCCGAGTAGCGGACATACTCGATCTGCGCGAACCACCAGGCGTTGAGGGGAATCAGCAGGAGGCCGATCAGCACGGCCCGGCGACTGATGCGTTCAGCCGCCGGGGTCGCTTGCGGGGTTAGGAGAATGCTTGAGGCGCGCCGCGCCGAGCCCGGTTCCATGGAGAATCGGCGCAGACGTTCGCCGCGTCGGGGCCCGGGGCCTGCTTACGGGCTGATGCGCACGCCCATCCCGCCACCGATGGCCGTCGCCGCCATCCACTTGGCGTGCCCGTCGCAGAAGCACAGGTTCGACCCGCCGTTGTGTCGCGTCTGGGCCTCGGTCTGGTTGAGCGCCTGGTTGGCGTTGCACGGGACGCTGGTGTTGCGCTTCTCCTGCGCCGCCCACGCGAACGCCTTCAGGTAGCAGCCACCCGCGCTCGCCACCCAGTGTGAGCAATCACCCAGAGCGATGGTCTCCGCCGGGTACTGGATCGTGCCCATGGCCACCCCGGTGATGGACGTGTTGAAACCATACTGCCGCGTGAGCTGGTTGCCGGCGTACGACGGGTCTCCGACACTCGGGGCCGATGGGCAGAGGAAGATCTGCCAGTTCTTCACATACGGCTGCAACTCGTAGCGCCACCAGTTGACGTTCGCGCCCGCGGCATCGCCGCCGGCGCCGGGCACGGCGATCGCCGGGATGAACACGCCCGCAAGCATGCACCGCTCGTCGAACTACTATAGTGTAGCAGGACCCTCGCGGTTATGATGTGTAGGAG
>CAZZDO010000524.1:0-3592 GCA_964653205.1 uncultured Armatimonadia bacterium
AGCATCCGCATGATGTGCCGGTCGGCGCGCATCTGCGCCGTGTTGAGGCCCTGTTGCTCCGCCTCGAAGAGCGCGGCCTTGATGTTGTCAGTCGTGTAGTAGTCCAGGAACGCCGCGTCCATCTCGGGCGAAGTGTGCGAGCCGCCCGAGAACGGATTGCCGCCGATGATGAGGCGGGTGATGCGGTGTTCGCCCAGGGCTACGGTGGGGAGCAGGTCGGCCACGCTTACTCGATCCCTTCTCTGAACACGAGGTCACTGCTGATGGGACTGCCGACCTTGCCCTCGGCAAAATCCCAGCCGCAACTGGTGTAAGGGCCCTCGTCGGTCTCCGTGGTCCAGGCCTTCCCTGCGGTGTTGACGATCTCCAGCCGCAGCCGCCGCACCTTGAAGGCGTCTATGGGCTTGGAGTTCTCGATCCGCACCGCGTTGCGTGTCTGCAACTGCGCCAGCGCGTCGGCGGTCAGCGGCAGGCTGATCTCCGTCCACGGGCTCCCCGCCGAAGGCAGATCGCCGATGACGGCCCCGTTGACACTGATCGGTTTGTGGGCATAGACGCCGCCGTCCACGCCGAAGGCCTCCAGCACGAGCTTCCCACTCTGGGGTGTGCCGAAGAACCACTCGTACTTCTCGCGGCGCGACGGGTCAATCCTCAGGTCCACGCGAATGCCCGCCATGGGCTCGCCAGCGGCGAACTGCTTGCCCTCGCCGTAGAGCCAGTCCGTCCAGCCGGTGTACGTGCCAGCGTCGGTCTGCGACACCGCCAGGATGCCCCCGCGCATCGTCAGCAGCAGCCTGAAGTTGCGCACCTTGAAGGCGTCGCCCACCTTGTTGTCAATGGTGATCTCGTTGTGTTCCGCGATGGCCTTCAGGGCGTCCGCCGGCAGAGCCAGCGTAGCGGGATGCCAGGAATCTCCGGACCCGGTCGGCGGGTCGCCGATAACCACGCCATTGAGGCTGACCGGCTTGTGCGCATAGCCTCCGCCGTCGGCGCCGAAGATCTCGAACTCGAGGACCGCGCTCTGGATGTGCCCCAGGGCCTCAGGCCCGAGGGCCGTGGCCACGACCCGCAACGGGCGCTCGGCTCGCGCCACGACATCCTCGCCCCGGCGCGCCGTGACCGCGATGAGGCCCTCCCCGGCGCGGATGGCCTCCAGCGGCACGTCGCACAGCGTCAGCGACTCCGCGCGCGGCGTGAAGGCCGACAGACTGCGCTCGTGGTCCCGGCCGCCCAGACGCACCACCCGCGACTGCAGGGACAACGCGAGCTTCGTGCCGGCCGGCAGGTGGCTCAGCACCGCGATGCGTAGGTCCGCCGTCTCATCATCCAGCACGCGCTCCGGGGCTGACAGCATCAACGCTACCGGCGGCTCCACGGCCAGTTCGGCGACGGGGGGCAGGTCACCTGACGACAGCTTCCCGGTCGCGTCGAGGACCAACGTTGCGGCCTCCGAGGCGGGAAGCTCCAGCGCGGCGCCCACGGACGCGCCGGGCCTCGCCTGCCCCTGCACGCGCGTCTCCACCGCGCCCGACTTCACGAGCAGGTCCGCGGACACGGGCTGCGCCGTCCAGTTGTCCACGATGTATCGTGCCTGCGTCTTCTGCCCACGTACGACGTGCAGCGGGCCCTCCACCGCCGGGAAGACGCCGGTCTTCGCCAGCACGACCAGGCCGGCCCACTTCACGCGCGGCACGGTGAAGGTCAGCACATTGCCCCTACGCAGCAGGGCCAGCTTGTGGTACCCGCGCCAGTCGGGCGCGAGCAGGTACGCCGCCTTGATGGCGCTGGCCTCCGGCAGGCGCACCGTCACCGGCACGTCGTACGCGACCGCCGGCTCCTCCTGCCAGACGCGTTCGGGCACGAGCGTCACGGCGACATTCCCGTCGGTGACGCGGTAGATGTTGCTCTCGAAGCCAGGCACCGGATCGAGGGCGTGGGCCTCGAGCACCCACTGCCGCCCGCGCAGGGTGCGGAATAGCGGCGACCAGCGCTGCTTGAGGTCGTCGTACGAGCCGCCGACCGGCTGAGGCTGCACGCCGCGGCTGAGCATCTCGGCGTAGCCCGCCGGGGTCGCCGCGCCCAGCGACACGCACGACTTCCCTGCGAGCCCGTAGTACTGACTGATGTCCGTCAGCGACCGATAGGTGGAGCTGCCGCCGCCTTCGGTCATCATGCCGTCGGCCAGGGCCGCCAACTCCATGTTGTACGGCCCGTTCCACCAGCACAGCCCGCCGCGCGCGCGGACGATCTCGCTGGCCTCGTGGCACAGCACCGTCAGGTCGTGCCCGCCGGAGGCCGACTGGTCGAAGAACACACCATCGAGCTTCGGATAGGCAGCCAATTCCCCCTTGATCTGCTCGATCATGTGCTTGCCCCACGGACGGGTCACGTCGGGGACCATGCAACTGCTCTCATACCAGGTCGGCAGCGGCTTGCCCTGGGCGTCGAAGCGCATGTCACCATGGAAATGTTCCTCCGCCCACGGGATCCAGGCTTCGGTGGGGTTGTAGTAGATCAGCCCCTTCATGCCGTGGGCGTGGAGGCGCTCGATGTAGTCCCGCACCTTCGCCGCGGTCATGGCCGGCGGGTGCTTCTGCTCGACTGCGGCGACGATGCCCCGCCAGTCACTCTCCGCGGGGCGCTCGCCCTCGGGAATGGTCGCGCGCAGGTTGTGCCAGGTGTCGTCAATCAGCGGCGTCCACGCCTCCCGCGTGGGCACGTAGTCACCGTAGAAGGGGAACGTGGCATGGATTTCGACGACCCTGCAGCCCTGGCCGCGCCAGTCGGCGAGGCGCTCGTCGGGCGGCGTGCCACCGCTGCAGACGAACGGGCCGTCGAGGCCGACGGCCTCAGGATGCGGGGGGACGAAGGCCTGGGGGAACTGCGCCAGCACCGCCCCCAGCGCCGGGCGCCAGTCGCCCTGCGTGGCGGCGAAATACACGCGGCGGCGAGCGCCCTGCCCGGACGCGACCGTCAGGGGCAAGGCAATGGTGACCTCTGTAGGAGCGCTCACCTGAGCGCGACTGAGGGTCACCCGCCACGGCTCGACCAGCAGCCCCAACTCCTGGAAGAACGCCAGCCCCCAGTCCTGCTTGGCGCTGTAGAGCTGTCCGAGCGGGAGTGCCGTCTGGATGCCGCCGTGCGCGTAGCCGTACTCGCGCGGCTTGTCGCCAGGCGTCAGCGGCTCATGGGCGCGGTCGGTGGCGGGGAAGAAGACCTGGTCGGCCTGCGGGGGCAGAGGCATCGTCAGGGAGACCGTCACACGCCGCGTAGGCGCGCCGGTCCCCGGCGCGCGGGTGTCCCCAACAGTGATCTCCACGAACGGATAGCGGTCGCCACCGTAGCGGAGACTGAGCGCCAGGCCCGCGACCGGTTGGGGCAGTTCGAACACATTCGGCTCCGCCGCGGCCAGGGGCGGCAGCGCCAGCGCGTCCTTGCCTTCGGTCAGGGCCAGCGTCATCGGCCCGGCCAACAGCGGGGGTGTCTTGAGGGAGGGGGCCGTGATCTGCGCCGGCAGGCCGCTCTTCCCCACCTCGAGGACGGTCTGAATCACCGGCGGTGCGGCACACAGGGGGGCCATGCAAACGGCTAG
>CAZZDO010000525.1:0-3590 GCA_964653205.1 uncultured Armatimonadia bacterium
GTTGCTCGCCCTCGTGGAGCAGGTGGAGAGTGACTTGGGCTCTGAATTGTAGTGACCCGGCCGGGACAGCGGTGTGTGGGAGGGTGGCGACGACCACCTGTTCGTGCCGGCGTCCCAGTTCTCTGAGGTGTTCGACGAAGGCGTGGGCCTTCGCCCGCTCCTCCTGCTGGCCGTGGTGGCCGAGGTAGAGGGCACAGGGGCAGAGGGCGTATTGGCGGACATCGTTGGCCGTCACCGGGTGCGACACTGGGTCTCGACCTCCCCTGACGGCCGCGATCGCCTCATTGGGCGGTCGGCTGTAGCTCGGCCGCTCTGGCGGGGTGACGGCTGGAGGCGGCTCGTGGGAGGGAGGTGACCCGGCCAAGCCCTGCTGCGGCGTCGTGGCGATGAGCAACGACTTCGCCAGACATTGCCCCGCGAACCGTGATCCCGCGAGTTGGGTCATGTCGTCAAGGGCACTCAGCGGTTGCAGGCGTGCGGCCTCGCGAACGTGACCGTGAAGCCGGCGGACGACCGTGGCCTCTTCCGTGATGGCTGGCGGCTCACCACCTCGAGGAGCCCCGCGACCGCCGAGAACGAAGAAATCCCGCCGACGTCGGCGGGATTTCTTGCTCGTGCGTCTCGCCGCTCTTCAGTTGCCCTTGTTTGCCTGCCGTCGGGGGACTCGCTTACCCACGATGTTCCCAACGAGTGAGGCGTTCTGATTGGCAAGTGCCGCTTCGTCTCCGCCTACCTCGGAAATGTACGTGGTCACTATCTGCATCGTCGCCCAGCCCCCCAGTTGCTTGAGCAAGAACGCACTGGTGCCCGCCCTCACGTGATTTGTCGCCCACAGGTGGCGAAGCCCGTGGGCCGTGACGGCGGGCGTGATGCCCGCCAACTTGCACCGTGACCGGAACAGGTCGCCTATCTGCCCCGAGATCTGTCGATTGCCTGTGAGCGACGGAAACAGGACGGGGTTGTCTTCCATTCCGGCGAACTCCATCGCTCGCCGCCGACACGCGAGCCAGGCCCGCAGGTGTTCGGTCATCTCACGGCTCAGATAGACCGTCCTCTCCTTGCTCCCCTTCCCGTAGACTCGAACCGACGAGCAGTCCGCCGCCACGTCGGCGACGTTCATCAGGCACACCTCGCCCGCCCGGACTCCGGTATCCAAGATGAGAAGCACGGTCGTCTTGAAACGGAGCCCGTCGAAGGTCGAACTGTCCAGAGACTCGACGAGACGCCGAACCGCATCAGGGTCGGCGATTCGCTTCACGGTCTTCGGTTGTTTGACAGACTTCACGTCGTCGGGGTCGAATGCCAGCAGGAATCTCGGGGCTTCGAGTCCCTCGGGCTCCTTGCCCTTGCCGACGCACCAGTTGAGCCAAGCCTTGACCCAATTCAGGTTCGTGTTCACCGTCGAGGGATTGTTGCCCTTGCGTCTCATCCAGACGACATAGTCTTCGACATCCGTGATCGACAGTTCGCACAGTCTGACCGCTTCGCCAACGACTTCGACGAAGTGCCGGGCGACCCGACCCATCTGCTCTATACTTGAGTCGGACAGACCCCGCACTTCCTGCGACCGGATGAAGTCATTCCACGCCTCCGCCACCGTCGGACTGAACAGCTCGTCGGTCGCCAGTCCGACCGGGAATCGGCGGGGGATTCCTGCCGCCCGGCGACCCCGTCGGGAACGCTCGAGGGTCTCGGACGCTTCGGACCGCCGCCGCGGCGAAGCGGTGCCGCCCTCGCCCGAGAGCTTCTGCTTCGAGGCCTCCGGGCGGCGACGGGCTAGTTCCTCCCGTTGCTGCTTCGTCAACGGGTCGTCTTCCGCCGACGGCACGTCGCGGGGGTCCGGTAGCGTCGGTTCGCTCTTCTTCCGTGGGGACATCGCTCGGCGGTGCCTCGCGTTCCACTTATAAAGACTGTCTGTAACTATTGTTCCCATCCCGCCGACCTCCGGCACACCCGCCGGAAGTGCCCCCGGCGGTGTCAGGGCCGAACCAATCGCTTGAGCACTCGGGCTCGGGCTTGGGCGTGCCACGCCTCGTCCTTGGGGTAGTCGTCGAAGTCTCGGAGTGGCTCAAGAATGGCGTCAGATGGCTCTACAGCGGCGTTCTGGAGCAATTGAAGGTCCTGCAACGACTCGGCAAACACCTGGCCGCGGATGGACTCGAGGGGCCCGCGTGGCCCGGGGTAGACCAGGCACGTGTCCCCATACGCCCAGCCCGGCCACGCCAGCCCGTCCGTCACCGTGAACGGGTCAATGAGCTGCCGCGTCTGCGACTTGTACCAGTAGTTGAAGCCCCAGTGCAGAAAGCCCAGCCGCGCGAAACGGTGGAACAGCCAGCCGGCCATGCGCAGCTTCGGCAGCGGCGTGTCGAGCAGCCGGTTCAGGTACCGCCCCCGCGGCCCGCAGCAGAAGTACGTCCAGCTCGGGATGCCCTCTTCCCAGTACTGCTTCGTCACGCGGATGGACGGGACAGGCATGTCGGTCAGCCCCTCCCGCCCGTAGTCCACCTCGCTCAGGGCGTCCATCGTCTTCATCCATGGCGCCAGCTCTAGCAGCAGCGCCCGGGCCGCCACGTAGTTCGCCTTGTGCTCCTCGCCGTGCGGCTCGTCCGACACGTGGAAGAACGACTTGCCCAGCAGGCGCCTGTGGCGCAGGAAGTTGTGCAGCTCCGGCAGCAGTTGGCTCAGGAACGTCCGGTACGTCGGCGACGTCGCCCCGCGCTCCGCCGGCCACAGCAGCTTCTCCTCCAACCCCTGCTCGTGATACACGCGCGGCGCGTACTTCACGCCCCACTGCGTGAAGAAATGCGACCACTCGAACTGCTCGATCCCACACGACCGGGCCAGCTTGACCCACCGCTCCACATCCGCCCAGTTGAAGCTGTAGCGCCGCCCCTGCTTGCGGATGCGCAACAGTTGCGTCGGGCGCTTGACGCCATCGAGTGACGGCGTGATCAGCGGCGTGAGCAGCGTGTCGAAGCCGTGCCCGCGGAAGCTCTCCAGATAGCGCCGCAAGAGCGGCCAGAAGTCCAGTGACCACGGCTCTATCTTGTACCAGTCGCACAGCGCGTCCGCATAGAACCACTGCGTCACCGGGAAGCCCTGGCGCGGCTGCAACACCGCCGGCAGCACCTCGACGGTAGCGGTCAGCTTGCGCGTCTGCTCGCCGACCTGCACCGCCAGAGGCAACTCGTGCTTCCCCGGCGCCGCCTTCTCGGGCACGCGCACCGTCACCCAGAACACCTGCACTTCATGGGGCGCCACCTGCGTCGCTGCATCGTCGAACAGCACATCCGGCACATAGCCCGGAATGTGCCCGACGCCGTCGAGTTCGTCCACCGGCGTCGCGGTGTTGTGGTGCGGCACCGGGACGCAACCCACGCGCCGCACGCGCACGGCCAGCCCGGCGTCATCGCCGAGTGCCACGCTCACCGGGGTCACGCTCTCGACCTCACCGACGCGGACGCAGACCTGCAGCGACACCTGCTCTCCGCGCAGCGCCTGCAGCTTCAGGCGCGACGCCGTCACCGGCGCACTGCGCGGGAACCAGCGCTTGAGCGACGTGGACAGCCAGCAGTTGATGTTCATGGGAG
>CAZZDO010000526.1:0-3580 GCA_964653205.1 uncultured Armatimonadia bacterium
GCGCCAAGGTCTGCCCCAAGCAGTGCATCACGATGATCTCGGAAGTGGAAGCGCGAGCGGCAGGGGATGGGGAATAGGGGATAGGGACGGCGGCGCAGCAAAGCATCGTCTATCGCCACGGGGGTGTTGCCGGTGCAGGATTTCAAGGAACTGCAGGTCTGGCAGAAGAGTATGGCGTTGACGGAAGCCATATGCCAGACCATCCAGTCGTTCCCGAAGTTCGAGCTTTGGGCCCTGGCCCGCCAGATGTGCCGTGCCGCGAGTAGTATCCCGTGCAACATCGCGGAGGGGCAGGGGCGCGGCACCAGGGCCGACTATCGTCACTTTGTCATCAACGCTCGCGGCTCGTCTGCGGAGTTGGAGACGCAACTGATCATCGCTCGCAAGGTCGGCTATCTCACCGAGCAGACCTTCAGCAACCTGATTGAGCAGACGCACGGAATCAGGCGGATGCTCAATGGGCTAATCCGCTCGCTCTCGGAGTAGCCGAGACCGCGACGGAAGTCGCCCCTATCACCTATTACCCACAACCTATTCCCTGGAGGTTTTCCATGGGCAAAGTGATGCCGCTTGAGGGCAACATGGCCGTCGCCGAAGCCATGCGGCAGATCAACCCTGATGTCGTGGCGGCCTATCCCATTACGCCGTCCACGGAAGTCGTGCAGACCTTCGCCAAGTTCGTCGCCGACGGGCAGGTGAAGACCAACTTCGTCGCCGTGGAGAGCGAGCACTCGGCCATGACCGCGTGTGTGGCGGCCGCGGCCGCCGGCGGGCGCGTCATGAACGCCACCAGCGCCAACGGCCTGGCCTTGATGTGGGAGATCCTCTACATCGCCTCCTCGCTGCGCCAGCCCGTCATTCTCACGCTGGTCAACCGCGCGCTGTCGGGCAACATCAACATCCACTGCGACCATTCCGACGGCATGGGCGCCCGCGACGCCGGCTGGATCCAACTCTACGGCGAGAACTGCCAGGAAGCCTATGACAACCTGATCCAGTGCGTGGCCATTGGCGAGCGCCTCGATGTGCGCCTGCCGGTCATGAACTGCCTGGACGGCTTCCTCGTCAGCCACAGCTACGAGTTGGTCGAGGTCGAGACCGATGAGGCCGTGCAGGAGTTCGTCGGGCCCTACAAGCCCGTCAAGCCGCTCCTCGACATCGAGAACCCCTACACCATCGGCCCGCTGGACTTGCAGGACTACTACATCGAGCACAAGCGCAGCCAGTGGGAAGCCTACCCCGCGGCCAAGCAGGCGGTCATCGAAGAGGGCCAGCGCTTCGGCGAGATGTTCGGGCGGGAGTACGGCCTGATGGAACTGGTGGACATGGACGACGCCGAGATCGCCGTGCTGGCGCTCGGGTCGGCCGCCGGGACGTGCAAGGACGTCGTGGCGGGCCTGCGGGCGCAGGGCGTGAAGGCCGGGCTGCTCAAGCTCCGCTGCTTCCGCCCGTTCCCGGCCGAAGAGATCGCCGCGGCGCTGCAGGGGTGCAAGGCCGTGGCCGTGATGGACCGCGCGGGCAGCTACGGCGGCGGCAGCGGCCCGCTCTTCCCCGAAGTCGCGGCCGCGCTGATGCTGGCCGGGGCGCAAGTGCCGATGCTCAACTACATCTACGGGCTCGGGGGCCGGGAGTTGCCGCCCGACCAGATCAGCCAGGTCTACGCCGACCTGGGCAAGCTGGTAGACGGCCAGAAGCCCGCGTCGGTCGTGCAGTGGCTGGGCGTGAGGGAGTAGCCGTGTCGCGTAGGTGGGTTCGTCCTCGAACCCACACGCCGCGGGTGCGAGGACGCACCCGCCTACGCGCGACCCGAAGAACCAACAGGGAGGCAGAACATGCCTAAGAACCTCAAGCAATATGCCCAGGCGCCGACCCGG
The DNA here is from genome assembly GCA_964653205.1 of uncultured Armatimonadia bacterium. Taxonomy (GTDB): domain Bacteria; phylum Armatimonadota; class Zipacnadia; order Zipacnadales; family UBA11051; genus JAJFUB01. The sequence goes on from CAZZDO010000526.1 coordinate 1,875, forward strand.
CTGACCGGCGGCCACCGCCTCTGCCCCGGCTGTGGCGAGCCCACGGCTGTCCGGCAGGTCCTGATGGCCACCGACAAGCCCGTCGTCGCCGCCAATGCCACCGGCTGCCTGGAAGTGTCCACCACGATCTTCCCGTACACCGCGTGGAACATCCCCTGGATGCACATCGCCTTCGAGAACGCCGCGGCCACCGCGTCCGGCATCGAGGCGATGTACAACTCGCTGAAGGCGCAGGGCAACATTCCCGCCGATGCGGACTATCGCTTCGTGGCCTTCGCCGGCGACGGCGGCACGTATGACATCGGCTTGCAGGCCCTGTCCGGCGCGGCCGAGCGCGGCCACCAGTTCCTGTACGTGTGCCTCAACAACGAGGCGTACATGAACACCGGCGTGCAGCGGTCCAGCGCCAGCCCCTTCGGCGCGCACACGACCACCAGCCCGTCCGGCACGGCGTCCTCGGGGAAGAAGGCCTTCCCGAAGGACCTGACGCAGATCATGGCGGCCCACGACATCCCGTACGTGGCCCAGAGCATCTCCGGCCGCTGGCGCGACCTGACCGCCAAGGCCGAGAAGGCCTTCGAGTGCGGCGGCCCGGCCTTCATCAACGTCCTGACCCCCTGCCCGCTCGGCTGGATCTCCGACGCCTCGGACATAGTCGCCATCGCCCAGATGGCGGCGGATTGCTGCGTCTGGCCGCTGTACGAGGTCGAGAACGGCGAGTGGAAGCTGACGTACAACCCCAAGGACAAGAAGGTGCCGGTGGACGAGTACCTCAAGCTCCAGGGCCGCTTCCGCCACCTCTTCAAGGGCCCCGAGGGCGAGGGCGTGCGCGCCCAGATCCAGGAGCACGTGGACGCCAAGTGGGAACTGCTGAAGAGGAAGTGCGGGGTGGAGTAGCGGCGCGATTCATCGCGCCCTTGTAGCCGAAACGACCGCGGGACAGGCAAGGTGCCTGTCCCGCGTTGCTGTTCTGGCGCAGTGCGAGGCCCTGAGCAGGAGGCGCTCTCAGAAGGGTCGCGCCTGTGTCATGGGGATGTCCTGATAGGTTGCAGCCAAGTAGTGGGTGCCGAAGAACTGGTCCCAGGTGATCTGGTCGTACTTCCCGGCCTTCACGTGGCCGTCAGCGAAAAGCCAGTTCTTGAGACCGTTGTGCGGACACAGCGTGCTGCTTGCATTGCCTGCCAGGTAGTTGCTCCAATCAGCGTACCAGGTGCCGTGGGGCGCATCGGCCCAGGCCCCCAGGTTGTCCCACATGATGACGACGCGTGTCGCGCCAGCATAGCAGTTGGTGAGTTCGGCATCGGGGATGCCGCCGGCGACGCCCGTGGCGAAGTAGTTGTAGCAGTAACTCACCCGCTTGTTGCCGTCGTGCGGGTTCTGCCAGCCTCCCTGATCGTGAGCCGAGGGGCAGTAGAAGATCTGCCAGTTCTTGCAGTAAGGGGCGAGGCCGTTGGCGATCCAGCCGGGGAACCAGATCTCAATGGTGGCATCATAGCCCGGCGTATTGTTGGCCGGCCAGCATTCGTCGTAGTCCTGCAGGTACATAGCGAGCGCCGCGCCGAGCTGCTTGAGGTTGCTGGTGCACGAGGCCTGGCGTGCCTTCTCCCGGGCCTTGGCGAACACAGGGAAGAGGATGGCCGCCAGAATCGCGATGATGGCGATGACAACAAGCAGCTCGATGAGGGTGAAGCCGCGCAGCCGTGTCA
>CAZZDO010000527.1:0-3580 GCA_964653205.1 uncultured Armatimonadia bacterium
TCGCGGCCGCCCAGACTTGCCAAAGCCGGGGCCAGCACCTACAATAGCGCGGGGAGGGAAGGCCGCCTGCCTCACGGCCGTGTCTTTGCACCGCGCAGGGCGCCCTTGCCGATTCAATGAGAGCACTATGGAATTGCAGCCGACCGACCGCATCCACTTCATCGGCATCGGTGGAGTAAGCATGAGCGCACTGGCGCACGCGCTGGCCGACCTCGGCTACCGCGTCAGCGGCTCGGACCGTAGCGACGGCCCCGTGCTGGCCCAGTTGCGGCAGGCCGGCGTCACCGCCCACGTGGGGCACGCCGCCGAACACGTCGCCGACAGCGATGTCGTGGTCTACACCACCGCCATCGCCGGTGAGAACCCCGAGATCCTCGCGGCCCGGGCGCTGGGCAAGAAGGTCTTCCACCGCTCCGAACTGCTGGCCTGGCTGATGCGCGACAAGCAGGCCATCGCGGTGACCGGCACGCATGGGAAGACCACCTGCACCGCGATGCTCGGTGTCATCCTGGAGCAGGCCGGCCTGGACCCCACGGTGTTCGTTGGCGGACTGGTCAACAACTGGGGCTGCAACTACCGCCTCGGGCGGGGGCCGCACATCGTCTTCGAGGCCTGCGAGAGCGATGGCAGTTTCCTGCGCTACCAGGGCGCCAACCAGCTCGTTACCGGCATTGAGGACGACCACCTCGACCAGCACAAGTCGTCCGCCGCGCTGGACCAGGCCTTTGCCGACTTCCTGGCCAGCGCCGACCCGGACGGGTTCGTCACCTGGTACGGTGACTGTGCCCGACTCGAGCGGCTCATGGGGTGCACCTCGGCACGCCCGATCCGCTATGGCGAGACTGATGGTGCCGCGTACGCTGCCTGTGACATCCAGCAGGACGGCTCGGAGACGCGCTATCGGCTCGTGCGGGGCGGCCAGGCGGCCGAGACGGTCACGCTGCGGGTACCGGGCCACCACAACGTCCTGAACAGCCTGGGGGCCATCGCCACCGCCGAGGCGCTCGGGCTGGAGTTCGGCTGCATCGCCGGCGCCCTGGCTGATTTCCGGGGCACGGGCCGGCGCTTTGAGTTGCTGGGGCGATGCAACGGTCTGGCGATCTATGACGACTACGCCCACCACCCGACTGAGATCCGGGCGACGCTGGACACGGCCCGATGCTTCGGGGCCGAGCGGGTGATCGCCATCTTCCAGCCGCACCTGTACAGCCGCACGCTGAACCTGCTGGAGGATTTCGCGCACGCCTTCGGCCAGGCCGACGTGGTCATCATTGACGACATCTACGCGGCGCGCGAGGACCCCGTGCCCGGAGTCACCGGCGAGTTGCTGGCAGACCGCGTCCGCGAGGTCTCCGGCGACAAGCCCGTGGAGTACCTCCCGGTGCGCGCTGAACTCGTGCGGCGCGTGGCGGAGCTGGCTCAGCCCGGAGACCTGATCTTGACCATCGGCGCCGGGGACATCCGCCAGGCCGGTGAGGCGTTGGCCCGACAACTTTGTGGGGGAGCCTGACAGGCATCACACATCACCGGCTGGGCGGCGTGTTCAGCCGGACGCCATTCACAGGAACAGGCTGCAGCTCGCGATGAAACACCACCACCGGATGGGGACGCTGACGCTGGTAGTCGCGCCACTGCTGGGCGCGGGTCTGGGCCTGCTGGCCTCGCCGCTGCTGCGTATCGAGCAGGTGACCATCGTCGCCCCGACGCCGGAGCTGGCGGCCGAGGTGGGCCGTCAGATCCACCTGCCGCCCGACGCGTCCGCGCTGCTATACCCGTTGTGCCACGTCTGTGCACAGGCCCGGACGTGCTATCGCGTCGAGGACTGCTCGGTTCGCCGGCAACTGCCCCACGGGCTGTTGGTCCGGGTCACAGCGCGCGAACCGATCGCCGCGCTGTGCGACCCGGAAGGCTATACGCTGGTCAGCCGCGAAGGGATCTGTCTGTACCGCCGCGAAAGCCGGCCGGACCTGCCGCTGCTGCGCGGCCTGGCGAACTCCCGCCTGCCGCTCGGGTCCGCCGTGGACCGCGACCACTGGCGCTGGGCCCTCGAGTTGCTCGCCGGGGCCACGAAGGTGGGGGTCCGCGACGGGATCGAGACGGACTTCACCGAGCTGTACCAGATCAGCGTGAAGACCCGGGCGGGCTGGCGCGGCGCCCTGGGCAATGTCAACAGCCTCACCCGCAAAGTGACCATCATGGGGGAGCTGGCCGAGCAGTTGCGGCGCGAGGGGCAGACCCCGCGCGTGATTGATGTCAGCATCCCCGAATCGCCGCGCTGGACCACGATCTAGCGCGCCAAGCATAGGAACGACGCCGTGTCACAAGATGGCCTTCTGGTCGGTCTCGACATCGGGACCACGAAGATATGTACGGTAGTCGCGCGCCCGGCGGAGAGCGGCCTGGAGATCATTGGCGTGGGCCTTCACCCCTCGACCGGGCTCAAGCGCGGCATTGTGGTGGACCGCCAGATGACCATCGACTCGGTCAGGCAGTCGGTCCTGCAGGCTGAGCGCATGGCCGGCGTCGAGATCCGGGGCGCCTATGTGGGCATCTCCGGCGACCACATCGCCTCCACCAACGTCACCGGTCGGGTGCACACGGGCCCGCGGCAGGAAGTCGAGCCCGAGGACATCGAGAAGGCTGTGCAGAGCGCCCGGGACAGCGTGACGCTCCCCTCCGACCGCCAGATCATCCACACCGTGGTACGCGATTTCGCCGTGGACGGCCAGCAGGGCGTGGCGCGTCCGCTCGGCATGAGCGGCCGCCGCCTTGATGTTGAGGTCCATGTCGTGACCGGCATGGGGAGCATCATCACCAACCTGGAGCGCTGCGTGGAGGAAGCCGGGGTCGCCGTGCAGGCCCAGGTGCTCGAGCCGCTGGCGACTTCCCTGGCCGTGCTCACCGAAGCCGAGCGCGACCTCGGGGTCATCCTCGTGGACATTGGCGGCGGGACCACCGACATCGCGGTTTTCCTCGACAACGCCATCTACCACACCTCCGCCATCCCGGTCGCGGGGAACCAGATCACCCGCGACCTGGCAAAGCTGCTACGCGTCAGCATGGAGGAGGCCGAGAGCATCAAGTGCCGCTACGGGCGGGCCCTGGCCTCGGCCGTGCCGGCCGACGACGAGATCCAGATCAACAGCGCCGACGGCGAGCATCACGAGCGCGTCAAGCAGCGGCTGGTGGCCGAGGTGATCCAGGCGCGCCTCGAAGAGATCTTCGAGATGGTCTGGGCGGATGTGAAGCGGGCCGGCGTGGGGGAGCGGTGCAGCGGGGGCGTGGTCATCTCCGGCGGCGGCTCGCAACTGCCGGACACGCCGCGCCTGGCGGGAGCGGTCATGGGCGACATGTCCGCGCGCGTCGGCAAGCCCCGCGGCCTCACCGGGATGGTCAAGGCCGTCGGCAGCCCCGTCCACGCGACGGGCGTAGGTCTGGCGGTGCAAGCCGGGCTGGACGGCATCCATCTGCGCGGGCACGAGGCGGCTGATCTGGTGGCGCGGGTGCAGACGTGGTTCCACGGCCTGATGGCAAAGGTCCTGCCCCGCCGGGTCTGAAGGAACTCCGCCAACCTGGAGAA
>CAZZDO010000528.1:0-3579 GCA_964653205.1 uncultured Armatimonadia bacterium
ACCCGTTCGACAGCCTGAAGATCAGCTTCGACAACCTGAAGGCGATGGGGGTGGATTAGGCCGCGTTCCAGAGAAGGCCATGGAGCCCGGCGCCCTGGCGCGGCAGGAGTCCGGGCTCCATACGTCGAAGAGGGGGATGGAACGTCCGCCGCCGTTCACCCGCCCGCCCATCTCGGTAGGGCACTCACTTACGTTGTGGAGGAGCAGACCATGCGCAGGGGTTTCACACTCATTGAGTTGTTGGTCGTGATCGCGATCATCGCCATCCTGGCCGCCATTCTCTTCCCGGTGTTCGCCAAGGCCCGGGAGAAGGCCCGGCAGGCGAGCTGTCTGTCGAACCTCAAGCAGATCGGTGTCGCGCTGATGAGCTACCTGCAGGACTACGACGAGCGCCTGCCGGCGACGTACTTCTACGCGGCCGGCAACACGGGGCTGTACTGGCCGATGGATGTGTTGCAGCCGTACATCAAGAACTGGCAGGTCAACATCTGCCCGAGCTACAAGTGGTCGGGCGGCTATCCGCATGTGCGCCCGCCAGGCCATCCCAACCCGCTGGAGGGGTCGTACGCGATCGTCTTCAACATTACGACCAACCGCGGCGGCTTCGCCAGCACCTCACTGTCGCGCTGCGCCATCGGCGACATCGCCCGCCCGGCCGAGACGCTTGCGGCCTGTGATGCCACCTCGCCGGAGATCTTCGGGCCGTGGAGCGGCAGCAGCGATCCGCTTGTCTTCACCGAGGTCGGGGCCTCGCCGCGCACCCCCAACGTGCACAACGACGGCAACAACTACACGTTCTGCGACGGCCACTGCAAGTGGCTAAAGGACACCGAACCGGGGATGTGGACGGTCCGCGACGACAACGTCGCCGCCACTAACTGACGAAGGGTTCCGTCGCCCGATCGCGAAATGAGTCGCGCAGCCTCCGGGCTGCGCGACTCGCCATTCACACGAAAAGAGGGTTTCCCATGAGTTGCCGCATCGCCCTACAGCTCTATACCGTCCGCGACCACATGCAGACCGCCGAGGACGTCGCCAAGACGCTCGAAGCCGTCGCCAAGATCGGCTACCAGAACGTCGAAGTCTGTGGCTGGGGCGTCACCGGCGTCGAGAAGATGAAGCAGTTGCTGGATGACAACGGGCTGACCGCGTGCTCGACCCACTGCAGCTTCACCGACATGCAGAATGACATCGCCCAGGTCATCGCCGACCACGAGACGCTGGGGTGCAAGTTCCCTGGCATCGGCGGGATGCCCGGCGAGTACCGCTCGTCCGGCGAGGGCTTCGCGACCTTCGCCAAGCTGGCCAACGAGGTAGGGGAGAAGCTCGCCGCCGCCGGCATGAGCTTCTGCTACCACAATCACAGCTTCGAGCTGGCGAAGTTCGATGGCAAGACCGGCCTGGACATCCTGTGTGAGAACTCCGACCCGCGCTTCGTGCACAACGAGCTGGACGTGTACTGGGTGCAGCACGGCGGCGGCAGCCCGGTGGCGTACATCACCAAGCTGGCCGACCGCACGCCGTTGGTGCACTTCAAGGACATGGGCATCACGCCGGACATGAAGCAGTTCTTCGCCGAGGTCGGGGAGGGGAACCTGGACTGGCCCGCCATCGTCGCAGCCTGCCGCGCGCACGATGTGAAGTACTGCATCGTCGAGCAGGACGTGTGCCCCGGCGACAGCCTCGACAGCGTCAAGATCAGCTTCGACAACATGAAGGCGATGGGGCTGAACTAGCCGCGCAGGTGACCATCGCAGAGACCACGGGGCGAGACGCGCAGGTTAAGGACCCTTAACTTGACGTCTCGCCCCGTGTCGTGTGATGCTGCGCATGTTAAGGATGAAGGAGTCCCCCATGCCTGACAAGCTACGCATCCTGTTTCTGTGTACCGGCAACTCCTGCCGCAGCCAGATGGCCGAGGGCTTCGCGCGCGCCCTCAAGGGCGACACCATCGAGGCCTACTCGGCTGGCGTCGAGACCCACGGCCTGAACCCTCGGGCCGTGCAGGTGATGGCCGAGGCCGGCGTGGACATCTCGGGGCACAAGTCCAAGCTCGTGGACGATCTGCCGGACATCGAGTTCGACTACGTGGTGACGGTGTGCGATAACGCGCGGGAGGCCTGCCCGTTCTTTCCCGGCGCGACGAAGCTCGTGCACGTGGGCTTTGAGGACCCGCCGCGGCTGGCGAAGGGCGCGCAGACGGAGGAGGAGGCGCTGGGGCACTACCGCCGCGTGCGCGACGAGATCAGGGCCTTCGTGGAGCAACTCCCCGACGTTCTCGACACGCTCGAAGCCTAACTCCCACAAACGCAACGGGCCGGCTCGTTTGAGCCGGCCCTTGTCGTTCTCGCCATCTCACTATCTCGCCATCCCCTCATCCCGCCGTTCACGACCCCGGCGCCTCGGTCAGGGGCTTGGGCACCACCGGCCCGCGCCGGTCGGCCGGCTCGGATGGCGGCTTGGGGGTTGGCGTGCCCGTGGTCACCGGCTTCACCGGCATCTCCTCACCGGCCATGATCGCCGCCACCTCGTCCTGATCCAGCGTCTCCTGCTCGAGCAGGACCTCAGCCAGGCGTTCGAGCTTCTCGCGGTGGTCGAGGATGATGTCACGGGAGCGGGCATAGCAGGTGTCCACGATGCGCCGCACCTCCGCGTCAATCCGCCGGGCGATGTCCTCGGAGTAGTTGCGTTCCTCGGAGAACTCCTTGGCCAGGAACACCGGGCCATGCTTATGGCCGTACGTGACCGGGCCCAGCTCCTCGCTCATGCCGAACTCGGTCACCATCTCGCGGGCGATCTTCGTGACGCGCTCGAGGTCGTTGGCCGCGCCCGTCGTGATATCGCCGATGACGAGTTCCTCGGCGCTGCGCCCGCCGAGCGCCTGGGTCATGCGATTGAGCAGCTCGGACTTGGTCATCAGGTAGCGATCGTCTTCGGGGAGGCTGATGGTGTAGCCCAGGGCCATGCCGCGCGGGAGGATCGTGACCTTGTAGGTGGCATCGAAGTCCGGCAACATGCTGCCGACGAGGGCGTGGCCGGCCTCATGGTAGGCCAGCACCTTGCGCTCGGTGTCGCGAATCACGCGGCTCTTGCGCTCCGGGCCGGCGACGACGCGCTCGATGGCCTCGTCGAACTCGGGCATGTTAATGATCTTCTTGTTGCGCCGGGCCGCCAGCAACGCCGCTTCGTTGACGAGGTTCTCGATGTCCGCGCCGGAGAAGCCCGGGCTGCGCCGTGCCAGCACTTTGAGGTCCACATCCTCGCCCAGCGGCTTGTTCTTGCAGTAGATGCGCAGGATGGCCTCGCGCTCTTTGACATCCGGGTTGGGCACGACGACGTGGCGGTCGAAGCGGCCGGGGCGCAGCAGTGCCGGGTCGAGGATGTCCGGGCGATTGGTGGCCGCCAGGAGGATCACGTCGGCGTTGGGGTCGAAGCCGTCCATCTCCACGAGCAGGGCGTTGAGGGTCTGCTCGCGCTCGTCGTGGCCGCCGCCGAGGCCCGCCCCGCGCAGCCGCCCGACGGCATCCAGCTCGTCAATGAAGATGATGGCCGGCAGGTGCTGCTTGGCCTGGTCGAACA
>CAZZDO010000529.1:0-3562 GCA_964653205.1 uncultured Armatimonadia bacterium
CGCGACCGCTACGCCATCCGGTGCGACATGTGGGCCAGCAGGGCATCTCTCAGACGCGACGCCTGCGCCCGCTCCTGCTCGACCACATTCCGCGTCTCGCCGGGGTCGCGCCGCAGGTCGTACAGCTCCCAGGTCTTCTCCCGGGTGTCCGGGTCCCAGTTCAGGATGAGCTTCCAGCCCTCTTCGCGGACCATCCAGATGCGGCGGTTGTCACCTTCGAGCGCCTGCCAACCGGCAGGCATGGTCTCGGCGAAGGCCTGCGGGCGGAAGGCGCCCTCACCCCCGGCCCCTCTCCCAGGGGGAGAGGGGTGACGGACTCCGTTCCGGCCTTCTTGCTCCCCTCTCCCCCTGGGAGAGGGGCCGGGGGTGAGGGCCAGCGCCGACTGCCCGTCGTGCGTCAGGTCGAACGGCACGCCCATCAAGTCCAGGATCGTCGGCATGACATCAATCTGCGAGACCTGCCGCTCGACGACGACGCCCTGCGGCAGCCCCTTCGGGTAGCGCATGATGAGCGGCACGTGGACGCATTCGTCGTAGAGCGTGCCCTTGAGGTTGCACGAGGTGTGGCCGATGTGGCCGCGCTCCAGCAGCTCCTCGCCGTGATCGGACGTGATGACGATCAGCGTGTCCTCGAGCTGGCCGAGTTCCTCGAGCCTGGCGATCCACGTCCCCACGAGATCGTCAAAGACGCGCAGTTCGCCGTCGTAGAGGGCATGCACGCCCGGCTTGTCCTTCTCCGGGTCAAACTCCACGACGGCCACGCTGCGCTTGTGGGCTTCGTCGCCGTCGCCGATGGGGTCCTGGCGGCCGGCTTCCATCGCCGAGATGACATCGGGCGGGTGCAGGATCATGCGCGTGCGGACGATGTCCAGGCGCGCTTGCGTGGCGGCATCCGGATGGTAGTCGGGCGGGACGAACAGGTCGTAGTACTCCGGCGGCGGATTGTATGGCAGATGGGTCGGGTAGGGCATCGCGAGGTAGAACCAGCCCCCCTGGGAGCGCCGGCATCCTGCCGGCACGGGGCGGTGGGCATCCAGATATGCCATCAGATCGTTCTCGTCGCGGTCGAAGCCCAGCGGCCCCCAGCGCGTGACGAGTTCCCCGTCAACCTCCAGCCCCGCCTCACGCAGCAGGTGCAGCGGCGTGCGCCGGTTCCGCCATGCCGGCAGCTCCGCCCAGTTGGCGAAGTCGTACGGGCTCTGGATGCCGTGGGAGGCCACGTCTTGCCCCGTGATGAGCGAGACGACCGGGGGCAGGGTGTGCGACGAGACGGAGAGGCACTGGCGGAAGAGCACGCCCTCGGCGGCGAGGCGGTCGCAGTGGGGCGTGGTGGGCTTGGGGTAGCCGTAGCAGCCCATGTGCGGCGGCCGGACGGCATCTTCGAGGATGAAGAGGATGTTCATCGGCGAGGCCTCGCCCTGGGGGTGCCGTTGCCGTAGGAGCGCCAGCTTCCAGCTGGCAGCCGTTGCCGTATCCGTAGGAGCGCCAGCTTCCAGCTGGCAGCCGTTGCCGTAGGTTGCCGACATGCGTGCCAGCTGGAAGCTGGCGCTCGTACGGCAACGGCGCTCCTCGATCACTTCATCTGCGGCAGGATGATGCCCCGCAGGATGATCTTCTGGCAGAACAGGAACACCAGCAGCACCGGGATCGAGTTGATGATGAAGGCGGCCATGACCATGTACGGCGCGCCGGTGAGCGTCTGGCTGAACTGGTAGGTCCACACCGCGATCGTCCAGATCTTCGGGTCCTGAGCCACGATGATGGCCCATTCCCAGCCGTTGTAGGCGCCGATGAAGGCATTCAGCATCCCGACGGCCAGGATGGGCTGGACCAGCGGCAGGGAGATGCGCCAGAAGACGGTCCACTCCGGCGCGCCGTCAATCGTCGCCGCTTCGTACAGCTCCTGGGGCAACGAGTCGAAGAAGCCCTTGAGCAGGAAGATCGTCATGCCGTTGGCCGCACCGGGGAGAACGAGCGCCGCGAAGGTGTTCAGCAGCCCCAGGTCGCGCAGGAGCAGGAAGCCCGGGATGGCCGCGACCGCCGCCGGGAAAGCCATCGTCGCCAGGCAGAACACCACGATCTTCTCTGTCTGCCGCAGGCGGAAGCGGCTGAGCGCGTAGGCCGCCAGCGGGTTCACCGTGAGCGTGATGCAGATCGCAAGAATGACGAGGATGAGGGTGTTGCGCACCGCCAGCCCGCGGTGGATCAGGTAGTCGAACACGGCCACATAGTTGCCGATGAGGTTGTCGGCGAAGAAGCCCCACTGCTTGTGGGCGAACGTGACCAGCAGCGCCTGGCCGAAGGGCACGCCGAGTTGCTGCAGGGACTGCAGCTTTGACCCGTAAGCCGCGTTGATGCCGTCGAGGCTCCCATACTTGGCCAGGGCGAACTTCTGGAAGGCCTGCTCGGGCAACGTATCGCGCAGGCGCCACTGCTCCACCGGCACCGTCTCGCGCACGAAGTCCATCCAGACGCGCCCCAGCGGCCCGAAGGGCGCGGTCGGCGTGAGCTTCACATCCTGCCAGCGCGCCACCGGCTGCCACGCCTGCCCCATCCCCACCAACACGCGGTTGAGGTAGTCCACGCTCGGGAAACGATGCTGCAGGAAGCGCTCGAACTGCGGCTGGCGATCGCCGACCGTGATCTCGACGTGGCGCATCGGGAATTCGGAGAGGAGGAACTTCTGCCAGAGTTCACGCTGAGCAGCGGGCGCTGTGGGCGGCACCGGAAACGGCAGCGCCGCCAACTGCTCGGGCTTCTGCTTGTCGTCCTGCTTGGCGGCGTAGTCCTCCCAAATGAAGCGCAGGGCCGCCGGGCGCAAATAGCCCGCCGCGGAGGGGTCGCCTTTCAGATACGGGGTGAATTCGTTCTCGCGGTAGGCCTTGCGGAACTCCAGCAGGTCCTGGTAGCGGACATCCACCTCGGGGATGTACGTGGCCTGGTCAACCGGCTCGCCGCCCCACTCGCTGGCGTTGACCTTGGCGAAGTCGTCAATGGACATCTGCCAGGCCTTGTTGAGCGCCTCGAGGGTCTTGTAGCGCTCCCGCAAGAAGGGCGCGATGTAGCGGTTGTCGTAGGCCAGGATGGTCTCGGTGACATCCCAGTTGGCCATGAAGTCGCCGTAGTCGCGCGCGGCCGCTTCCAGGCACTTGCGCCCCGCCGGGTCACGCAGACGTGCGAGTTGCGTGCGGGCCCAGGCGTCGCTACCCTTCGTGTCATCGCCGATGGCGCTCCACAGCGACCAGTCTTCCGGCAGGTCGGGGAAGTACTGTCGCAGTTGCCGCAGCGAGGCCCGGTGCGCCGGCGGGAAGTAGGCGCACAGCATGTGCATGAAGCGGTCGTTCTGCGACCACAGGTAGCGCGGCGCCGGGTCGCGGCGGTCGTAGTCGAAGCCGTTGCTGACCGACCCGGTCAGCATCACGGCGAACGGGAAGACCATGGTCATGCCGCCGAGAATCAGCGTGACGTAGATCCACGCCGTCACGGCGCGGCCCTTGGCTGATTTGCGGTCTATGTCTCCGATGATGGGCATAATAGGGATCAGGGATTGGGCATTAGGGAT
>CAZZDO010000530.1:0-3549 GCA_964653205.1 uncultured Armatimonadia bacterium
CGGCGGTCGCGGCCAGCACACCGCTCCTCTCCGACCCGGCCATGGGGTGCCCGCCGATGAAGCTGGCGGGCAGGAAGCGGGCGCCATCGCGGCAGATCTGGGCCTTGACGCTGCCGGCGTCCGTGACCGCGCAGCCGATGCGCAGCACCGGGGCGATCTGTTCGAGCAGATCGGCGATGGTCCCGACGGGCGTGGCCACGTAGACGAGGTCCGCCCCCCGCACTACCGCGAGCAGGTCGTCGCTGACCTGGTCCACGGCCCCCGTCGTGAGAGCGCCCTGCCGGGAACTCTCCGACCGGCTGTAGCCGACGATCTCGCCCGCCAGGTGGCGCTTGCGGGCGGCGAGGCCGATCGAGCCGCCGATCAACCCCATGCCCACAATCGCGAGACGCTCGTAGAGTACTGGCATCTACATCTCCGCTCCGACGACATGGCTCACCTGACGGATCTGGTCCATCAGGACGCTGAAACGCTTGGGGGTCAGGGACTGCGGGCCGTCGCAGCGGGCCTGGTCGGGGTGCGGGTGCACCTCGATCATCAGGCCGTCGGCGCCGGCGGCCAGCGCCGCCAGCGACATCGGCCCGACCAGCCGGTGGGTGCCCGTGGCGTGGCTGGGGTCCACGATGATCGGCAGGTGGGTCTCCAGCTTCGCTGCCGCCATGCCCGCCAGGTCGAGCGTGAACCGCGTGACGGTATCGAACGACCGGATCCCGCGCTCGCACAGGATGATGTTCAGGCTGCCCGTGGTGGCGATGTACTCGGCGGCCTTGAGCCACTCCTCGACGGTGGCCGCAAAGCCGCGCTTGAGCATGACCGGCTTGCCCGTGGCGCCGGCCTCGCGCAGCAGGTCGAAGTTCGACATGTTGCGCGTGCCGATCTGGATGGCGTCGCACGTCTCCGCGACCAACGCCACCTGCCGCGCGTCCATCGCCTCGGTGATGGTCGGCAGCCCGATCTCCTGCCCCACGTCCGCCAGCAGCTTGACGCCCTCGTCGCGCAGGCCCTGGAAGTCGTACGGGCTGCTGCGGGGCTTGAAGGCGCCCCCGCGCAGGACGTGGGCCCCGGCGGCTTTGACGGCCTTGGCGGCCTCGCGCATCTGCTTCTCGGTCTCGATGGTGCACGGGCCGGCGATGATGCCGACATGCCCGGAGCCGAACTTGGCCCCGCCGATGTGCACCACCGTCCCCTCCGTATGGTGGTCGCGGCTGACGAGCTTGAAGGCCTTGAGGATGGGCGCGACCCGCTCGACGCCGGGGATCTGCGAGAGCTGCTCGGCGACGACCTGCTTCTCGCGCTCGTTGGCCCCAATGGCGCCGATGATGGTGCGCTCGACCCCGGCCGACAGATGGTGGCCGTACCCCCGGGCCTCCAGGCGCTTGATGACCTCCTGGATCTGCTTCTCGGTGGCCCCGGGGGCCATGACGATGATCACGCGGCTTCCTCCTGCAACGGCAGTGAGAGGCGGCGGGAGGGGCCGAATACCGGCAGCCTCATCGCCGGTATCCGGCCCTGGGGCCGGATGGACGCGGACGGCTGCGTCCATTCGGCCCCTCCATGCGCCTACGCCAGTATCTCCTTCAGCGCACCGATGAACTTCCGGTTCTGGTCCATGGTCCCGTACGACACGCGGATCATGGTGTCCAGACCCCAGATGTCGCCGGTGCGAACCGTGATGCCCCGCTTCATCAGTTCCTCGAACACGCGGCGGCAGTCCTGCTTCACATCCACCAGCACGAAGTTGGCCTGCGTCGGGACGTACGGCAGGCCCATGCGCTCGAACTCCGCGGCCCAGTACGCCCGCGCCTCGCGGCCCTGCTCCTGGGTGTTGCGCACGTGGTCCTCATCATCGAGCGCGGCGAGGGCCGCGGCCTGCGCCACCGTGCTGACGTTGAACGGCGGCCGCACCAGCTTGAGCCCCTCGGCCACGCACGGCCCGGCGCTGCAGTAGCCGATGCGCAGCCCCGCCAGCCCGTAGATCTTGCTGAAGGTCCGCATCACGACGACGTTGCGGCCCTGGCGCACGTACTCCAGGCAGTCGGGGAACGCCGGGTCGTCGGCGTACTCAAAGTACGCCTCGTCGAACATCACGATGATGTCGTCCGGCACGCGGGCCATGAAGTCGTCGGCCTGCTGCTGGGTGATGATCGTGCCGGTCGGGTTGCACGGGTTGCCGATGATGATGATCTTCGTCTGGTCGGTGACGGCGGCCAGCATGGCGTCGAGGTCGTGGTCGAAGCCCCGGCCCGGGATCTCGATGCCGACGGCGTCGCAGATGTGGGCCGTCATCGGGTACAGCGCGAAGGGGAACTCGGAGTAGATGATCTCCTCGCCGGGGTTGAGGAAGCCCAGGCCGAGCATGTGGATGAGTTCGTCTGAGCCGCGCCCGATCAGAATGCTGTCCTCGCAGACGTTCAGCCGGGCGGCCAGCTTGGCCGTCAGTTCGCGGCAGACGGGGTCGGGATAGACGTGCACGTCGCCCGCGGCCTCGCGGATGGCGGCCACGGCCTTCGGCGACGGCCCCAGCGGGTTCTCGTTCGAGGCCAGCTTGATGACTTCGGTGATCCCGTACTCCTCCATGACTTCCTTGGAGAACTTCCCGGGGGAGTAGGGAGTGATGCGGCGGACGCACTGACAGACAAGGTCCTTTGCCATTTGCCATCTCCGGTGAACACAGGCCACGCGGCGCGGCCACGAGTCGCGACCAAGGGGCCGAATGAGGATTTCCCCATTCGGCCCGTGGTTCCGTCACAACGGTTGTAACACAAAACGCCCCGACTTACAAGGAAGGCGGGCTGTTCAGGCCCCTGCCGTGGGCCAGCGCTGCGGCCACTTCGCGCGGAATTCATCGCGCAGCAGGCCCATCTCCAGGATGTCGTGATAGGCGCCGTGCTTGTACGCCGCCTCACGGTAGCGGCCCTCGTGTACGAAGCCGACCTTCTCGTAGCAGGCCACCGCACGCGGGTTGAAGTCGTACACGTGCAGGCAGAGGCGGTGCAGGTTCATCTCGCTGAACCCGAACAGGCAGAGCGTCACCATGGCGTCCGTGCCGTAGCCCTGGCTCCAGCGCGCCTTGTCGCCGATCATGATCCCGAGCGCGGCGTTGTGGTTGATGGGGTCAATGCGATGCAGGCCACACGTGCCGATGAGTTCGCCCTCGATCGTCTGGATGCCGAGCACGAGGTCCCTTTTCGGGTCCTGCTCGCGCTCCAGCCAGCGCTGCTCGTCCAGCAGCGACTTGGGGAACGCCATCGCCAGCGCATGGATGACCTCTGCGTCGTTGATCCACCGGTGCAGCACCTCCAGATCGGTCTGCTCCAGCGCCCGCAACACGACTCTCTCTCCCCTGACCATGATCGGCCTCCCGACAACACGTTTGGCGGAGTATAGATTGCCGGCCCTGAATGGCAAGGCCCGCTGAGTCTCCGGCAGGAGTCGGGGTCCCCTTCCGTCAATACCTCAATAGCCCCTTCCCAACGGAGGACGCCATGCTTCGCTACCTCTACCTTGCTCTTCTGGTGCTGTGTGTTACGTCGGCCTGGGCGCAGGACG
>CAZZDO010000531.1:0-2378 GCA_964653205.1 uncultured Armatimonadia bacterium
TCACTAAGGGGTATTGTCGTGCCCCTGGAGGTATCCCCCCACTCACGGCGAATGACGTCCCATTGGATCCTACCGCCGCCCTGGCGGCCATGATGAGGAGGGCCATCGTATGGCCAAGAAGCTACGTGTTGGTGTCATCGGTTCCGGTGCAATCTTCACCGGCGCCCATCTGCCCGGCTGGAAGGCGCTGGACGACGTTGAGATCGTCGCCATCGCCGACATCCAGGAGGCGTCCCGCAAGAGCGCGGCCGAGGCGATTGGCAACCCCAAGCTGGCGAGCTACGAAGACTACAATGAGATGCTGAAGGCCGAGAAGCTGGACGTGGTGGATGTCTGCACCCCCAACTGCTTCCACTGCGCCCCGACGATCGCCGCCTTCAAGGCCGGCGCCCATGTCATCGTCGAGAAGCCCTGCGCGACCTCCGTGGCGGAAGTCAAGAAGATGATCGCCGCCGGCAAGCAGGCCAAGAAGAAGTTCATGGTCGCCCAGTCGCTGCGCTTCTCGCCCGAGCATCTGGCCATGCGGCGCTGGGTGGACGAGGGCCTCGTCGGCCAGATCTACTACGGTCGGCTGAGCCTCCTGCGCCCACGCGGCGTCCCCTCCTGGGGCGCGTTCATCGTCAAGGAGATGTCCGCCGGCGGCCCGTGCTATGACCTGGCCGTCCACATCCTCGACCTCGCCCTCTCCCTGATGGGCCATCCCGAGCCCGTGGCCGTGTCGGCCAACTACTGGCTCGAGCTGTCCAACAAGCCCTCCGTCATGAAGCACGACCCGGCGCGCTACACGGTGCCCGATGAGCTGGCCGCCGGCTTCGTGCGCTTCGCCAACGGCGCCTGCCTGATCCTCGAGACGAGCTGGGCCGTCAACGCCCCGGAGGGCACGTACAACGTCTTCCTGGCCGGCGACAAGGGCGGCATGCAGAACAGCCCGCTGACGCTGGTGCGCGAGGAGGCCGGGATGCTGACCAACTCGACGGTGCAGGTCAACCCCGATGCGGGTATCAAGTCCCACAGCGAGGAGATCCGGCGGTTCGTCGAGGCCATCCGCAAGAACCTCCCCTCGCCGGTCCCGGGCGAGCAGGCGCTCCTCACCCAGCGCATCCTCGACGGCATCTACAAGTCCGCCGAGCAGGGGAAGGAAGTCAAGGTGTAGTAGGGAGTTGCAGAGCGGTGCCGTACGCCGTTCCCCCTCCCTTCAGGGAGGGGGCAGGGGGTGGGACGCCGTTGCCGTAGGAGCGCCAGCTTCCAGCTGGCACGCCGTTAGAGCCGTCACCTCGGGGCCGCCAGCACACGCCGGCGGCCCCGTTCGCCACAAGACAGGAGACATCCCATGCGCATCCTGATGCTCATCACTCTCCTCCTGCTCGCCGCCTCGCTCCACGCCCAGCCCCTCGACCTGCGTTTCGGCAAGCTCCGCTACGCCATCTGCGGCACGGGCGACAAGGAGATCATCCTCCGCAATCACATCAACCTCGCGCATCTGCACTGCCCGGCCAGCGGCGGGGCATACAACGGCCTGCCCGAGCGCGCGGAGTTCGAGCGCCAGATGAAGAGCTTCCAGCAGGGCGCCGACGCCCTGCAGCAAGCCGGCGTCCACCCCATCACGTACATCGCCCCGGACATGTGGTACGGCGACCCGGAGAAGCGCACGCTCATCTTCGACTTCTACGACAAGCGATGGAGCGACTACGAGGACTACCTGGGGCCGCGCCCCGCCGACCCGCTCGCCTGGGCGCAACTCAAGCCCGACGGCACGCCGATCCCGTATGTCTATCGCGAACAGAAGGGCTTCTACTGGTGTACGAACCAGCCCGCCTGCCGCACCTACGTGCAGGGCGTCATCAAGATGCACGTGCAGTACGGCTCGCACGGCGTGTTCTTTGACGGGCCGTGCAACCACGGGTGCTATTGCGGCGAGTGCCAGAAGCAGTTCCGCGAGTTCCTGCGCGCGCAATATCCCGACGCCGTCCGCGAGCGCCTCCTGGGCGGCGCGAAGCTCGATGAGGTGAGGTTGCCGACGGACAAGACGAACCTGCCGCTGTGGGCGGCCTTCCGGCGCTTCCGCTGCGAGTCGCTGGCGCGGTTCCTGCACGACATGCGCGCGTGGGGACGCAGCCTGTGCCCGGACTTCCTCCTGACCAACAACTACTGCATGTGGGCCGGTGACCCGATGGGCATGGTGGGCATCGGCGAGCACCCCGAGATGTACGCGCGCGAAGTGGACATCCTCTTCGACGAGGCGGCCTACGGCGGCGGGTCGTTCATGCAAGACGACGCCACGCGTTTCTCCAACAGCTTCCACTACGACTATCTCGTCGCGGCGGCCGGAGGGGCCGGCAACCTGCCGGCCCGTGGAGGGGCCGCGCTTCAGCCGGCCC
>CAZZDO010000531.1:2478-3542 GCA_964653205.1 uncultured Armatimonadia bacterium
GCCGGCCCGTGGAGGGGCCGCGCTTCAGCCGGCCCCACCCGCGGTGTGCACCTTCCTGGGTCTGAAGGACGTGCCGGACGAGGCGAAGCACAACCTGGCGTGGCTGGAGATCGCCGAGTCGTGGGCCAGCCAGTGCGGCAAGATGCAGCAGACCTTCCGCGTCCAGCCCATTGTGGACGCCTTCACGCAGGCGGGGGAGTTCCAGGTCAAGCACCCCGACCTGTTCGCCCCGGCGCAGCCGCTGGCCGATGTGGGCGTGTGGGTGTCGCTGCAGCAGGCCCTCGTCGGCAGCCCGACCTATGGCATGGCGATGCCGCGGTTGCTGGCCGATGCCGGCATCGCCAGCCGCGTGCTGACCGATGGCGACCTCACGGCGGCGGGGCTGCAGGGCTTGCACTGCCTCATCGTGCCGGGCGCCGCGGCCATGAGCGACGGGCAGTTGCGGACGCTGGCGGACTTCATGCAAAGCGGCGGGGGCGTCGTTGCCATCGGGCCGACGGGGACGATGGACGAGAACGCCCTGCCGCGGCAGCTAGCGACGGATCAGGACGGAAGCTTCGAATGGGCGCTGGGGTACATGCCCAAGCCGGGGAGCCCGATGTCGGGGCGCGTCTCGCGCTTCAACCTCAAGGACCTGGAGGGCGTGCCCACCTTCGCGCGAACGGCGTTGCCGGCGAAGACGGTGCTGGACATCGGGCGAGCAGTTCGTCCCTACGAAGCCGACGATCAGCTGCTGCTGGCCCTCGCCCCGCCGCTGCCGTGCGAGATCCGCCTGTACAGCGTGGCGCCCGACCGCTGGCGCATCTATCTCGTCAACTACGGCGTCACGAAGGCGGGCATCGTCACCGACATGAACGACGTGCGGTTCACGTTGCGGCTGCCGCAGGGGCGGAGCATTGTCTCGGCCACGGCGTACAGCAACGAGCCCGCCGAGCCGCAGCCGGTGGCCGTACTGGAACGCGAGGGCCTCAGCATCCTCGCACTGCCGTCACTGCACATCTGGTCGGTGCTCGACGTGAAGCTGAAGTAGGGGACGTGCCGTGGTCGTTGGAGGGGCCGGATAT
>CAZZDO010000532.1:0-3515 GCA_964653205.1 uncultured Armatimonadia bacterium
CCCTTAGTCGCCGCCGGGTAGTTGCGGAAGCTGAGGTTCACGAATGTGTCGTCGGGCATCGGGAAGGTATTGCCGTCGTCGCCAGGCTGCAGACGGTCGGCTGTGTCCACGTCGTAGACGGGTGCCCCGCTCGGGAGCCAGCTCACCGGCTTGAAGCGCACGATGCCGCTCTGCCCGCTGAGGTAGATGCTCAGATCGCGGCTGATCTGCGGGGTCCAGCCGCACGAGAGCTGGCCAAACTTCTCGGTGAACTGGAACTCATCGTCCTGCTGACGCCCGTCGCCGCTGCGATCCACCCACACGAAGCTCTGTCCCTGGTGGCTCTCGAAGGGCGTGCCGGGAGCCTTGTCGCCGGGGACGTACTGTTTCCGGCGGTATATCCCGCCGACCGCCGCGACGGGCTGCCAGCGATCGCCCACGGGCATGAACAGCGACACTCCGATGGCCATGTACTCGCGCTGATCGAGGCTGAAGGCGATGTACTCATGGGCTTGCCCCGAGGCCCGCGACGGGATGAGTTCGCCCCCGGTGCCGCCGACGTCGAGGTAGCTCTGTTTGCCCAGCGGTCGCCATAGCGTGCGCACGACCTGCCAGCGTTGCGAGCGGTAATCGAGGCGGAACTCCAGCCAGTTGAAGAAGGCGCGGCTCGGGTCACGGGGGTCGAGGAACGCGCCGGTCGCGGAGTAGTTCGTGTTCCCGATGTAGTCGCGCACCAGCCCGCCGTCGCGGCCCCAGACGCTGATGCGCCGGGGGCGGTCGTCGCTCTCGACCACCCACGTTCGTCTGCGGTCGTCCACCGCGAGGGCGGACATGAAGCGCATCCCTTCCGGCTGGAAGGCGCCCATCGCCGGTCGCCCGCCGCGCAGGCCGAGACGGCGCACGAGTTGCCCCTGCGGCGAGAAGACCTTCACCTGCATGTCGGGGCCGACGTCGGCAACGCTTAGGTTGCCTTGCGCGTCGGTGGCGAGGGCCGCGGGCCGCCACAGCGGCTGGCGGGCGACGACCTCGCGGGAAAGGCCGCCCATAAGGCTGACCTCGACGACAGCCCTCTCGCTGATCGCGTACAGCCGCCCGTCAGGCGCGAACGCAACGGCGACCGGGCGGCGCACCGTCAATTCGCCCGTCTTCTCTCCGGTCTGGGCGTTGAGAAGCAGGAGGCGGTCCATGCCGGGCAGCGACGCGACGAGGCGCTCCTCGTGCACGGCGAGGCTGCTGAGCGTCCCCACCATGTTCGACAGCAGGCTCTCGGCGACGCCGTCCTTGTGGATGAACAGGTCGGTGCGAGTGGTTCCGTCGGCCATCGCGAACGGCGCGAAGGAGCCGTTGTCGGCGCGCAGGCGGTAGATTTGCCCCTCCTCCAGGCCGACGTACAGGTACTCGTCATCTGCGGTGAGGCACGTTGCGCCGCCCCAACCGCGCTTGAAGCTCCACAGCTTGTCCCCCGTCGGGTTGAGGGCGATGAGGGACCAGCCGCCCTCGGCCAGAGGCCAGCCGACGAACACGCGCCCCCCCGCCGCGCACACCGCCCGCGGGTTGGTGTGATCCGCGCCCCAGTTCCCGGTGCCGGCGGCATTGTCCCATGGCGGCTTGCCGGGGTTGTAGTAGGACATCATGTAGCGGGCGTGAAGGCCCTCGTGCCACAGGCCGCGGACCGTGTAGCGGCCCGGCGGAACGAGATGCCCGGTGTCATCGGTGCCGTCCCAGCGCACCTCAACCAATTGCTCCGCGGTCGAGGTCGCGTGCTGCTTGGGGTCAACGTCGGCGATGAGGTTGCGCACGCGCTGCCCCTGGGGGCCATCTATGGCCAGCGTGAAGCGCGCGGCCTTCGCGGGGACGGTGACGCACACCGGGATGGGCCCCTCCGCCGGGGCCGCGGCGGGCGCGCCGGCCCTTGCCGCCAGGTGCCCCTGCCCCACCAGCGTCGCCTTGCCCCATGCTTCCTTGTTCGACCAGAAGAACTCGCGCTGCTCGTGGTCCGGGTTTACGAGGTCGGCATAGCGGTGCATCGGCCACTGCTTGCCGCTGGCGTCGCCCCACAGGAACTCCCACCCCATCGTCCACGACAGCCCGGCCTGAACGTCCGGCGTCCTGCGATACAGCAGCTCCCACGGCAGCTCGATCTCCTGCACATAGCCCTGCCCGTCGTCGTCCTTGCGATAGGCCATCTCGGCCCCGTGGGTGAGCTTCCAGCCCTCGGTGCGGCGCAGCAGCAAGGTCCGGTCGGTCTGCTGGTTTGCGTAGTCGGCGTAGGCGATGTGAATGACCGGCTCCTGGCGGGGCGTATGGTACCAGGTGGTGACGTGCAGCACTTGGTCGGTGAGCAGGCGAACCTGCCAGGAGTCGGAAACCCAGCCGCGATCCGGCTCGAAGTCCGGGTCTATGTTGCTGACCATCGGCGTGGGGTCTTTCCAGCGAGCTGACAGGTACAGGGCCTCCGGCGTCCACATCCCGGCGGCTTTCACGCTGTGGCGGCCGCGCAGGGAGGCGTCGGCGTAGCACCAGGCCTCGCCGGAGAGGTCCCAGTCGTCGAGGCGGCCGTCAATGACGACCGGGCCCGGCACCGGGACCACGCGGAAGTCGTGGTTGCTGGTCTGCTGCGCCTGCGGCGCGCCGATGCACGCGAGTAGACATGCGATGATGCCGGTGACACAGGTGATCCGGTGGAGCATCCACTTCCTCCTCCTACGGCTGGGCTTGGCCATCTCGTACATTGCCTGTACCTGGGTTTCCTCTACCCGGCGTCAGACACGGAGGGGCTCGTCGACCTGGATGGCGACGGCCCGCTTGGCCTGATCGCCACCTGACTACGGCCCGGCCGTGAACTCCCAACGCCCCCAGAGCTGCGGGGTCAACTCCGCCTCGGAGAGGACGTCGGCGGTGATGCCGGTCGCCTTGTTGCTCCAGTAGACTCGCTGCATGATCTGGAACACATTGCCGCGCAGAATGCCGATGTCGCCCTTGAGGGCCAGGCCCGGGTCCACCCGGAGGCCGAGGGTCGTCACCGGCACGGACAGCTCGTGGTTCCGC
This sequence comes from uncultured Armatimonadia bacterium, assembly GCA_964653205.1. GTDB lineage: Bacteria > Armatimonadota > Zipacnadia > Zipacnadales > UBA11051 > JAJFUB01. The sequence goes on from CAZZDO010000532.1 coordinate 3,028, forward strand.
TCGGCGCCGGCCAGCGTGACCTGGTCGCTGATGTCGTCTACACGGTCAATCTGCACTGTGCGCCACGGGCTGCTGAAGGGCACGGGCTCCAGAGTCCGGGGGACCACGGGCCGGCGTCGCTGCCAGGCGGCGTCACGAAGCCGCCAAGCAGCCGCGTGGTCCCGATCAGCTCGCCGGGACGGTGCGGCGGCGGCGACTCGTGCGAGGCGTGCAGCCCCGGCCAGGGACTCGGGTAAGACCACATCGGGACGCCGTTGAGCACGCCCCCCATTGAGGCAGCCCCGAAGGGCTGGGGCGCGACGGTGAGGACCGTCCAGCCGTCGCCGCTGCCGAGGGCCTGATCGCCGCCCGAGCTTGCTGGGGCCTGCGCGCCGTCACCGGCGCCAAACCCACCCCTGGCCGGCGCGCCCTGGTACGTCAACGCCACGCTGACCCGTTTCAGCACGATCGCCCCATTCGGGGTGCCGGCGAATCTGATCCACACGCGT
>CAZZDO010000533.1:0-3514 GCA_964653205.1 uncultured Armatimonadia bacterium
CCGGCCCCGCCTCGGGTCGCCCTCGGGCACGGGATTGGGGATGCTGCCGTCGGCGGCGGGGTTGGGCCGGGGGGGTTGCCCCTGCCCGGGTGGGGTAGCATCCTGTGCGAGTTCGCTGCCGGCGGTCAGCCGCACGACCAGTTCGTTCGCCCCCTCCACCAGGAACGGCTTCATGTCGAAGACCGCTGGCACGAAGGCGTTGGCGGCTTCGCCCACCAGTTGGCCGTTCACGAAGACCTGCGCGTAGAGGTCCAACCCCTCGCACACCAACTGCTGGCGCTCGTGCTGCAGGAAGTCCACGTCGACCTCGAAGCTGGTGCGGAACCACCACGACTTGGTCTCGGGCCAGCGGCAGTCGGGCATGTTGGCGCCGACGGTGGGCTCGGGCATCTGCCCGGCGCGCATCAGGTCGAGGTGGATCTCGCCCGGGACCTGCGCCGGCAGCCAGCCCTCGGTCGCCTGCTGTACCACAGCCAGCCCGTCCGTGCCGAGGCAGTCAAAGGCCTCCGCTCGCACTGACCAGAGCCCGTTCAGCGAAATGGTCGTCATGTCATCCTCCGTGTGGTTGACGTGTCGTTGACGCCTGTCGCCCTGTGGCGTCATGGCCACTCGGTCCACCAGTGGCCGACCCGCAGTTGAGCGGGGTCCAAGGGGGCGGTACTGACCGCGGTGAGCTCGGTCGTCCCTCCCGCCGGCAGGTCAAAGAAGTTGTCGGAGAACTCGACCCGGACGCTGTCGTCACCATAGCGCAGGTGGCAGAATCGTGCGAACTCGGCAGTGGTGACGGTCAGGGCCGTGACCACCCGGGCGCCATCCTCCCGCACACCCGACACCTTGACCTGAAGCTCCGGCTCCCGAGGCCAGGGCACGTGCTTCCAGCCGTCGGGGAAGTACATGATCTCGCGCATGGCCACCCCCTCCAGTTCGGCGGCCAGGAAGAAGTGGTCGCCGGGGGCGAACTCCCGGTCCGCCCGCGGGCTGGCGTGGAAGCAGGTCGTGCGGTTGGCAGCGGCTTTCACCGTCCGGGTCTCTTGCCACAGCACGCTGCCATCCAGCCGCTTGAGCCCAAACCGCACCCTCAGCCGCGCGGGGTGGAGCGTGTCGTTGCCGATGAGGAACTCGAAGATGCCGTGTCGCTCGAAGAGGATTGGGGTGAGCGGCGCGCAGGCGCGCTTGGCGGCGAAATATGCCGGCTTGGGCGTGCGGTAGTAGTCGATGATCGACCAGTTGGAGGTAGGCCAGCAGTCGTTGTAGCTCCACATCATGGTGCCGCCGTTGTTCGGGCGGTCGCGCCGGGCGGAGTCGAACTCCGCGCGCATCATCTCGGCATGGACAGCCTGGCCGTACTTGACATAGGTCTGCAGATCGTTGATCTCGCCGAAAGTCCCGCCGGCTACCATCAGATGCTGCTCGTGGTGCGGGAGGTTGGCGTGCCCGCGCTGGATGTGGTAGATCCAACTGTCGTTGGGCGGCCAGTGGTTCTCCGGCGCCATGAAACGCTTGAGCGTGGCCACCGCGCATGGCCCCTGGATGCAGAACTCCGAGTCGAACGAGCAGACCTGCTCGAAGTGGCCGCGCCACTTCTCATACTGCTGGTCCGTCTCAAACAGGGCGTACTTCCAACTGGAGATGTGGCTGTTGCCCGAGTTGGGCATGTTGCCGTTGTCATCCCGGGACTGAGGGCTCGATTCCGTGTAGGGCACTCCCAGCCCAAACCGGCTGACCAGGCCGCGTAGGAGCATGGTGTACAGCTGGGGATCGTCCGCGTAGGGGTTGACCACCCATTCATCGGCCGTGTCTACCTCGGAGTAGACGCCGGTGTCCATCATCACGCCGGGGCTCTGGCCGTGGTCGAAGGGGTGCGACCAGGAGTAGACGTCCTCGTTGCACCCACACCAGATGGCAAGGCAGGGGTGGTTGCGCAGGCGCCGGATCTGGTAGTCGGCCTCGGCGATGATCTCGCCGCGGAGCCTGGTCAGCGGGTAGCCCGTGCTCGCGAACATGAAATCCTGCCAGACCATGATCCCGAGCCGGTCGCACAGCTCATAGAAGCCGTCCGGCTCGTAGCGTCCCACGCCGATGACCCGGATCATGTTGAAGTTGGCCTCGACCGCCTTGTGCAGGTAGTAGTCGATCTGCTCATCCGTCACGGTGCCCGGCCAGAGTTCAGGTATCTCCCAGTTGCCGCCCTTGCAGAACACGGGCTGACCGTTGACTTTCAAGCCAAAAGAGAACCCCGGTCCGGCGTCGTCCGTGAAGGGCTCTTCCTGGATCTGCACCTCACGGATGCCAAACCGGCCGGAGCGCCTGTCCACCACCTCGCCGGCGCACAGGAGCTCCACGGAGTAGTCGTACAGCGGCTGGTCGCCATAGCCGTTCGGCCACCACAGGGCCGGGTTCTCGATCACGATGCTGGCGTAGGAGCGGTACGTGTCGCGGGTGATGATGCGCGAGATGTCCACTCCGTGCCCTGACACGCTGAGCCGGATCTCGTGTCCGGCTTCCCTGGCCGCCGGCGTTACCTCGAAGAAGAAGTCCACCCGGCCGGAGACGAACGTCTGCAGGCTCACGTCCAGGAGACGTCGGTCGTGGTCATGCTCGATCCAAACCGGGCCGGCGAGGCCGAGGGAGGGCAGCGGCAGCGCCCAGTCCCAGCCGAAGTTGAACTGCGGTTTGCGCAGCCAGGCGCGGCGGTTCTTCCAGCCCGCCAGTTCGTCCAGCCGCGGCCCGCCCAGAAGCTGGTCGATGGACTTGAAACGGATGAGGAGTTCGTTCCCGGATTCCCTCAGCTTGCCGGCGATGTTGAACCGCTGCAGCCGGAACGCATTCTGCATCTGCCCCACGTACTCGCGGTTGAGGAACACGTCGGCCGTGCCATCCGCGCTGTCGAAGCAGAGCTCGACCGCGGCACTGCCGCAACTGCCGCGCGGCGCGTCGAACTCGCAGCGGTACCACCACTCCTTCGCCGTCACCCAGTAGCACTGCCGGGCCTGGGTGTCGTAGTGCGGGTTCGGCATCTTGCCATGCTCGACGAGCGTGGCGTTGACGTCACCCGGCACGCGGCACGGCAGCCAGTCGCCCCCGTCAACATCGGGAAAGCGGGGAGACTGTGCTCCATCTGCTTGCGGGTCCTGGCCGGCGATTCGCCAGTCAGTCAGCAGCATGGTCTTCATCGTGGATACTCCCTCTGCGCAGACTCGGTCTGCTCCTGCTGGGGGTTCGCAGCGCTGTTTCAGTACTTCCCGTAGGTCCGCGCCGTGTCAATCAGCGCCCTGAGGTTCTCATCGGGCGTGTCGCGGCCACACTGGTCGCCGGTGGAGAGAATGAACCCGCCTCCCGCGGCAGCATCGTCGATGGCCTGCTTCGCGGCGTCGATCACCGTCTGCACACTGCCCTTGAGCATCACGTCGGTGGTGTGCAGGTTGCCCATCAGGCTGAGCTTGTGGCCGTACTCGCGCTTGAGCAGCGCCAGGTCGCAGTCGCCCATCGGCGGGATCTCCAGCGGGTTGATGGA
>CAZZDO010000534.1:0-3513 GCA_964653205.1 uncultured Armatimonadia bacterium
ACCGCGACCGAGGCCGTGTTGACGCCCTCAACCTGCAGGGCCTCTGCGGCGCTGGCGAACCACGGGCAGCCCATCTTCTCGCCGAGGGCCTGCGCGCGCTCGACCCACGGGTCGGCGACGGCGACAACCTTCGCCCCCGGCACCTTGGGCCAGGCCTGGGCGTGGACCGTGCCCAGCGCGCCGCAACCGATGACACAGACGTTGAGTTCCATGATGATCTCCTGTAGCGGCGCGGTTCATCGCGCCCACTTGAGGGCAGACGCCACGATTGCGTCCATTTCACGACAGGCGCGATGAATCGCGCCACTACCTGGTTCCCGACGCATCCCTCCTAACCCTCCCGGAGGTCCGGGGCGAGTGAAGGCGAACCGTCACCCTGACATCATGTGGACCTACACCCAACCCACCGAGATCACGTTCGGCGCCGGGAGCCGGCACCGCCTGCCCGACATGGCCGGGCGTTTCGGCGCGCGGGCCGTGCTCGTGACCGACCGCGCGCTGGCCGAGTTGCCGATGGTCGGCGAGGCGTTGGAGGCCCTCGGCCCGGAGGCTTTGCTCTTCAGTGAGGTTGAGCCCAACCCGCAGGTGTCGACCGTGGATCGGCTGGCCGGGCTGCTGCGCGAGCACCGGGTGGACGTGGCCGTGGCCATTGGCGGGGGCAGCTCCCTGGACTGCGCCAAGGCCGCGTGCTCCGTGGCGCGGCAGGACGGGCCGATCCGCCGCTACCATTCCGGCGGCGAGAAGCTCGGCCCCGCGCACCTGCCGCTGATCGCCATGCCCACGACCGCCGGCACCGGCAGCGAAGTGACGCCCATCGCCGTGCTCGACGACCCCGAGCAGGGCGTCAAGGCCCCGCTGGCGCACCCCAACTTCTTCCCGAAGCTGGCACTCGTGGACCCGGAGTTGACACTGACGCTGCCGCGGCTGGTCACGGCCTCCACCGGCCTGGACGCGCTGGCCCACGCCGTTGAGGGCTACTGGTCCAACAACCACCAGCCCATCTGCGATGTGCTGGCCAAAGAGGCGGCGCGACTGGTGTTCGCGCACCTGCCGACGGTGCTCGACGAGCCGGGCAATCTCCCCGCCCGCGAGGGCATGGCGCAGGCGGCGCTGCTGGGCGGCATGGCCTTCCAGTTGCCCAAGAACGCCGCCGTCCACGCCTGCTCGTTCCCACTGTCCAGCGACTATCATCTGCCGCACGGCACGGCCTGCGCGATGACGCTCGATCTGTTCGCGCGCTTCAACGCCCCGGCCCTCGGCGAGCGGGGGGCGGTGCTGGCGCAGGCGGCGGGCTTCGCCGACATGATCGCCATGGCCGACGGCATCGCGGCGCTCAAGGCTCATTCGGGCCTGCCCACGCGACTGAGCGAGGCTGGCGTCGCCGAGAGCGATCTCGACCAGCTCGTGACCGACAGCTTCCACCCGCTGATGAACAACAACCCGCGCCCCGTGTCGCCCGAAGAGTTGCGCGAGCTATACAGGAGCATCCTATGAGTGAAGCCTTCGACCGTGAGGAATACGACCGGCTGGCCGCCGAGTTCCGCTACCTCATCACCGACATGATCTGCCGGGCCAAGTCCGGGCACCTGGGCGGGGCGCTCAGTCTCGTCGAGACGATCATCACGCTCTACTGGCGCGTGATGAAGGTGGACCCGGCCAACCCGCTGTGGCCCGAACGGGATCGCCTCGTCATGTCCAAGGGCCACGCCGGGCCGGTGCTGTACGTGGCGCTGGCGTACAAGGGCTACTTCGACAAGGCCCTGCTGGGGACGATGAATACGGACGGCACGATGCTGCCCAGCCACGTGGACCGGCTGCGTACGCCGGGGATTGACATGACGGCGGGGTCGCTGGGGCAGGGGCTGTCGGCGGCGGCGGGGATGGCCATGGCCGCCCGCATGGATCAGCGTGCGCACAAGGTCTTCTGCGTCATCGGCGACGGTGAGAGCAACGAGGGGCAGATCTGGGAAGCGGCGATGTTCGCCGGCCACCACAAGCTGGACCACCTCATCGGCATCTGCGACTACAACAAGCTGCAGATTGACGGCTTCACCGATGACGTGCTCACGCTCGAACCGCTGCGCGCCAAGTGGGAGGCCTTCAACTGGCACGTGCTGGAGACGGACGGGCACGATTGGGACGACCTCTACGACACGATCGTGCAGGCCAAGGCGCTGACCGGCAAGCCCACGATGATCCTCGCCCACACGATCAAGGCGAAGGGCAACGCGGTCTGCGAGAACCGCCCCGAGAGCCACAACATCAAGGTGGACGACCAGGCGGCGTACGACAAGTACATGTGCGCGCTCGGTGACATCGAGTGCGAGCTGCCGTACTGAGAGGCTTTGCGAATGGAACAACCCAAGCTGCATGAACTCGAGATGCGCGCGGTCTATGCGCGGACGCTGTGCGAGTTGGCTGAGACCGACCCGCGCATTGTTGTGCTGGAAGCCGACCTGTCGAAGGCCTCGGGCACCAACCCGACCTTCAGCACGGCCTTCCCCGAGCGCTTCATCAACGTCGGCGTGGCCGAAGCGGACATGATCGGCATCAGCGCCGGGCTGGCGGTCGAGGGCAAGGTGCCCTTCTGCGCGACGTTCACGCCCTTCGCCAGCCGCCGCGTGTATGACCAGATCACGATCTCGGTCGCGTACGCGGGGCTCAACGTGAAGATCGTCGGGACGGCCCCGGGCATCACCGCCGGGCCCAACGGCGGCACGCACATGTGCTTCCAGGACCTCGCCATCATGCGGGCCATGCCGAACATGACCGTACTATCACCCTGCGACTGCCATGAGTTGCGCGCGTGCCTGCGCTGGATGGCCGCCCACGACGGGCCCTGCTACATGCAGATGATCCGGATGAAGCAGCCGCGGGTGTTCGACGAAGGCTATGAGTTCAGCGCGGAGCAGGCGGTGCGTCTGCGCGAGGGCGCGGACGTGACGCTGGTCTCCACCGGCTACATGACGCCCTTCGCCCTCCAGGCCGCCGACGATCTGGCCGTCGAGGGCGTGGCCGTGGACCTGCTGCACGTCCCGGTGGTCAAGCCCTTCGATGCGACCACGCTCGTCGCTTCAGCCCAGAAGACGGGGCGGGTCGTGACGGTCGAGAACCAGAGCATCATCGGCGGGCTGGGCGGCGCGGTGTGCGAAATCCTGGCCGAGCAGTGCCCGGTCCCGGTCAAGCGCCTGGGCGTGCCGGACCAGTTCGGCGAGATCGCCACCGAGCAGTACCTGTTCGACAAGCACGGCTTCGGCCCCGAGCACATCAAGGCCGCCTGCCGGGCCTTCTAGGGCGGGGCTGCCGTCTGTAGGGCGGGGGCTTGTACCCCGCCCAGTCTGTCTGGCTAGTGCAATACGGGGCGGGGTACAAGCCCCCGCCCTACAGACGGCTAGGAGAGCATCATGCGCATTGTCATCGGTTCGGTCGTCAAGGGCTTCACCCTCAAGCGCGCGCTGAAGGAATGGCTGGAGAAGCAGGGCCACGAGGTCGTGGATGTCGGCTGCACCGACA
>CAZZDO010000535.1:0-3510 GCA_964653205.1 uncultured Armatimonadia bacterium
CTATTCGGGGCCGCGGGGGCGGCGTTGATGGGTCGGGGGCTGGCTGAGGCGCAGGCGGCCGGGCAGCGCAAGCCTGCGGTTGCTGCGACGGCGAAGGCCAAGGCGGTCATTCAGCTCTGGCTGTGGGGCGGACCCTCACACCTGGACACCTTCGATCCGAAGCCGGAGGCGGGCTACGACTACTGCGGGCCGCTGAACAAGCCCATCGGGACGAACGTCCCGGGCATCCAGATCTGCCAGCTGCTGCCTCAACTCGCGAAGCAGGCGGACAAGTACTCCATCATCCGGAGCATGACCCACGGCAACAACGGCCATGAGACCGCCGCGTACATCGTCCAGACAGGCCGCCAGCCGGGGGAGCGGCTGGTGTACCCCTGCATTGGGGCGATCGTCTCCAAGTTCAGAGGGTATGAAGGGGGGTACGTCGGGCTCGTTCCGCCCTACGTGGTGCTGACCCAGCCTCAAGGGCGGTTTGATGAGGCGGGTTTCCTGGGGCCGCGCTACAAGCCGTTCGCCACGGGCGGCGACCCCAACGCGCAGCGGTTCATCGTGGAGGGCGTGGTGGCGGGGAACATTACGGACGAGCGGCAGCGGAGCCGGCGGGAGCTGCTGCATTCGCTGGACACGCTCAAGCAGGCACTGGGGCAGAACCCGCAGGCCGTGAAGCTGGAGACGTGCGAGACCCGGGCCTACGACATGATCCTGGGCGACGCGGGGAAGCTGTTCGATCTCTCACAGGAGACGAACGAGCTTCGCCAGCAGTACGGGCGCAACACTTTCGGGCAGTCATGCCTGATGGCGCGGCGCCTGGTGGCGGCGGGCGTGCCGTATGTCACCATCAACTACGGAGGCTGGGACACCCACAAGCAGCACTTCGAGACAATGAACTGGAAGCTGCCGGAGATGGATCGGGGGATGGCGACGCTGCTGCAGGACCTGGCCGACCACGGCCTGCTGGACGGCACGATCGTGTGGTGGAGCGGCGAGTTCGGGCGGACGCCGAGGATCGACTGGGGGGCGCCGTGGAACGGGGGCCGGGGCCACTATGGCCAGTGCTTCTGCTCCGTCGTGGCGGGGGGCGGGTTCAAAGGCGGTCAGGTGGTTGGCGCGTCGGACGCGAAGGGCGAACAGGTGGCGGAGCGGCCGGTGTCGCCGCAGGATCTGCTGGGGAGCATGTGTGAGCTGCTGGGCATCGATCCGGAGGGCCCGCTGCCGAACCCGCGCGGCCTGGAGGTGAAGGTCATGCCGGCGGAGGAGGACCCGGCCAAGGGAGGCGGTCGGCTGAAGGAGATCATGTAGGATGAGAGGTGCGATGGCGGGACTGGGGATGAGACTACCGGCGCAGTCGGGCACGTGGCTGGGGACGGGCCTCAGCTTGGCCCTCATGGCGTGCCTGCTGAGTGCGTGCGGGCAGGCGCAGCGTGGGCCGCACATCGGGTATCTCTACCCGGCCGGCGGGCGGCAGGGGACGACTTTCCGGGTCGAGGTCGGCGGGCAGTCTCTTCGAGGTGCGGACGAGGCGTACGTGTCGGGGGACGGCGTGGACGCCTCGGTCGTGGAGTACATCCGGCCCCTGGATGACGGGGAACTGGGGAACGCGGGGTGGTTCCTGCATGAGCTGGTGAGGAGGCGATGGAGCGCGAGGGTGATGGAGGCCGCTGCCAAGCGGGCGGAGGAGGACCGTCTGCTGCCGGATCATCCCTGGCTGCGGGACCTGGACGAGAAGACCCCTCAGGAACTGGCGCAACTGCGGACGAGGCTGTTCGATCCGAAGAAGCAGCCGAACCCGCAGATCGCGGAACAGGTGGCGATCGAGGTCACGATCGCCCCCGACGCGGCGCCCGGCGATCGGGAGTTCCGGCTGGCGACACCCGCCGGGCTGACGAACCCGATGCGTTTTCAGGTGGGCGTGCTGCCGGAGGTCCGCGAGGAGGAGGTCGGCGGCGCCGGCGATGCCACGACGCCGGCGGTGGACGTGCCGGTGCTGCTGAACGGGCAGATCATGCCCGGCGAAGTGGATCACTTCCGCCTGCAGGCGCGGAAGGGCCAGCAGTTGGTGATCCGCATGCAGGCGCGGCGCCTGGTTCCCTACCTGGCGGATGCCGTGCCCGGCTGGTTCCAGGCGACCATGGCCTTGAGCGATCCGCAGGGGAACGAAGTGGCCTACGATGATGACTACCGCTTCGATCCCGACCCGGTGCTCTGCTGCCAGATCCCGGAGGACGGCGTGTATGGGCTGGAGGTCCATGACGCCATCTATCGCGGCCGGGACGATTTCGTGTACCGCATTGCCGTGGGCGAACTACCCTTCATCACGCAGATGTTCCCGCTCGGCGGCCAGGCGGGGGTGGAGACGGTGGCGTCGATCGCGGGATGGAACCTGCCCACCGACAAGCTGACGTTGGACACGCAGCCCGGTGGCGCCGCGATGCGGCGAGGGGGGATCGGCCCGGACCAGGGGCTGGGCAACGAGGTGCCGTACGCCGTGGACGCGCTGCCGGAGGTCCTCGAGACGGAGCCGAACGACGGGGCCGGGGACGCACAGCCGGTGACGCTGCCGATCATCGTGAACGGCCGTATCGGGCGGGCCGGAGATGTGGACACGTTCCGCTTCGAGGGCCGAGCCGATGAGGAGTTCGTGGCCGAGGTGTACGCCCGGCGACTGAACTCGCCGCTCGATTCGGCGCTGCGGTTGCTGGACGCGAAGGGCGGCGTCGTGGCGTCGAACGACGACACCGACGACCCGGAGGCGGGCCTGATCACCCACCAGGCGGACTCGTACCTGCGCGTCCGCCTGCCGGAGGACGGGGAGTATCGGGTCTGTCTGCTGGACACGCAGCGCCAGGGGGGCGACGCCTACGGCTATCGGTTGCGGCTCGGGCCGGCGCAGCCCGATTTCGCGTTGCGGGTGACACCGGCGAGTGTCACCGTGCCCGGAGGGGGCACGTCGCGGCTCACCGTGCGAGCGGTGCGCCAGGACGGGTTCGACGGGACGATCGACGTGGCGCTGAGAAGCGCGCCGCCCGGTTTCGAGCTGGGTGAGGCGCGAATTCCCGGCGACAAGGACACGGCTGAGGTGACGCTCAGCGCGCCGCGGGGCGCGGCCCGGCAGGTGTTCCCCGTCCGGCTAGAGGGCCATGCCCTGGTCGGCGGCGCCGTGGTCAGGCGGCCCGCGGTGCCGGCGGAGGACATGATGCAGGCCTTCGCCTACTGGCACCTGGTGCCGCAGCAGGAACTGCTGGTCGCGGTGCCCGGCCCGCGACCCGTGCCGGCCGTGTGGCGACCGCTGGTGCCGGGCGTTCAGGTGGCTGGCGCGCCGCCCGTCGAGATTCCCCTGGGGGGCACGGCGCAGGTGCAGGTGAAGGCGCCGCCGACCTTGCCGGATCGGCTGCACACGGCGCTCCAGGCGGTCCGGTTCGGGCTGCCCAGGCCCCCGCGGGGCGTGACCCTCCAAGCAACGACCCTCGAGCCCACCGGCGTAACCCTCACGCTCAAAGCTGATGCGAACAT
>CAZZDO010000536.1:0-3501 GCA_964653205.1 uncultured Armatimonadia bacterium
GGCGGAGGGGCCGATCCGCTGCACCGGCGGGCTCATGCCGCAACTGGCGGACGTCCACACCGACCAGCGCATCCTGTACGGCCCGCCCAACCACCAGCAGATCCTGACCGACGAGGGCAAGCGCTGGGGGCTAACCCAACCGTGGTTCGGGATGCCGTGCAACACCGCCGACGTGACGCTGACGCTGGTCGCGGCGCCCAAGGACAAAGCCTCGCTGATCTTCCTGAAGACCGTGAACCCCGAGTACCCGCTCAGTGGGCTGCTGTCGTTCCCGATCAAGCTGCGCGGGGATGAGGTCAAGCTGCCACTGCTGGCGGACATCTACAAGGCCGCGAACTTCTGGGGCACGCCGGTGACGGTGCCGGAGGTGGCGCGGGTGGAGAAGCCCGTCCCACCGCTGGCGGTCAGGGTGGCGCTGGGCGAGACGGGGACGCGGGCGGTCTACCTGCCGGAGGAGCCGATCACGGGTCTCGTGAGCCTCGCCAACCACAGCGGCGTTGTGCTGACGGGGACGCTCACCGTCAAGTTCAGCGATGCGGCCGGGACCTACTTCAGCGAGGAGAGGAGGCTGGGGCTGCCGGAGGGCGACGTGCCGGCGATGCTGCTGAACGTGCCGACGGAGGGATTGCGGCGGGGGGAGTATGCGCTCGAGGTCACATTCGGCCGCGTAGGTGCGCCGGTCCCCGGCGCACAGACTCCCGAGGCGCGCGCGCCGGAGGACCGGCGCGCCTACGCGAAAGTTGCCATGTCCCTCGTCCGCAAGCCCGACCAGCCGTTCTTCCTCGGGGTGTGGGGGAACATCCCGGCCAACGCCTTCCGGCGGGAGCAGTACCTGAAGGAACTCAAGGGCTATCACCTCAACCCCGTGGCCGGTGCGGGCCATGATGACGACTTGCTGCGGATGGGGATGCAGTTCGTGCGGCGCATCGAGGCCTACGAAGGCTTCCCGAACGCCGTGGACGACAAGGACACGCTGCTGCTGCGCCGGGACGAGAAGGGGCAACCGATCCAGAACCCGTGGCGGCCGGCGCTATGGAAGGTGAGTCTCGCGCACCCGCAGGTCATTGCCGGGTGGAGCGAGGGGCAGCGGGAGCAGATCAAGGAGCTGACGCGGCACCCGGCGTGGTTCCCCGCCATCCTGACCTGTGACGACTTCTCGGCGTTCTATGGCGAGGACTTCGGCGACTACTCGATGCGGCTTTTCCGCGACCGCGTAGGTGCGCCGGTCCCCGGCGCACAGGCAGCCGATGCGCGCGCGCCGGAGGACCGGCGCGCCTACGCGGCCGAGCCGCCCAAGGGCATCATCCCTGACGACGACCTCACGCTCCTCTGGCGCGAGCACACAATGAAGGACCTGGGGGGCTTCATCAACCGGAGCTTCGGCGCGGCGAAGGACGAAGTCGCGCCGCGGGTGCCCTTTGGGCCGGTGCCCGGCGGCATGATGGTGCCCGTGTGGACCGAGGGGCAATACCCGCCGGTGGACTTCGGCGGCGGCGGGTTCGACCTGCTGTCGTACTACTACTACAACGCCTACTGGCAGCCCGAGATCGGCAACCTGTTCTTTGACGAGTTGGCGAAGCTCGGCAACCGCAACCTGCCGCTGTGGACGACGCCCGACCTGTACATCGCCGGCGACGAGCCCAGCTACTATCGCAACGCGTTCTTTCTGCACCTGGCGGGTGGCGTATCGGGGCTGAACTACTACGCGTATTCCGAGCACAAGGCGTCGGCGATCAAGGAGGTCGGGCGGCTGGCGGGGCGGTTGGAGGACCTCGGGGCGTTGCAGGTGGCGCTCAAGCCCGCCCGCAAGCGCGTGGGCCTGTACATGCCCTTCGCCTGCAATGCGGTGAACTGGGCCTACCCCATCAGCACGCTGTACGCGTACAGCAACCTGCTGTGCGCGCAGGTGGATGTCGAGCCCGTATGCCGCGAGGAGTTGCTGGCCGGGGAGGCGTACGGCTACGAGGCGCTGGCAGTCTGGAACGCGGATTGGCTGAGCCAGAGCGAGGCGGACGGGCTGATGCGCTACATGGCGCGCGGCGGGAAGGTGCTGCTGGACAAGGGCAGCGCGGTGGAGTTGCTCGGGGCGACGCGGCTGCCGTGCGATCTGGCGATGGGCCAGCTCGACTCGAACGTCAGCAACGACGATCCGCGCTTCGCCGGGCCGGGGCAGGCGGACTATAACATCGCCGCGCGGGTGGCGGCCGTGCGCGAAGCGATGAAGGGCTACATCACGTATGACGTCGCCGACCCGACGGTGATCGTGCGGCCCTTCGCGGCCGCGGGTGGGACCATGCTGTGGTGCGCGAACATCCATACCAACGAGGAGTACAAGTACCTGGTCGAGCGCATGCCGGTGTACAAGCGCGCGCAGGACCGGGCGGTGGCCGAGGAGGAGGGGCGCAAGTTCCTGCGCGAGCGGGGGGCGTATGGCGCGCACGTGGAGACGACGCTGACGCTCGCGCCGGGCGCGATGAATCGCGCCACTACAGCGTACGACCTGTGGGCCGGCAAGCGCCTGGCGGTGACGAAGCTGCCCGATGGCCGCTGGCAAGTGCCGATCACGATGGAGCGGTTGGGCGGGACGCTGGTGGCGCTGTATGCGTCCGCGCCGGCCAAGATCGGGATCCAGTCCTTCCCGGCGCAGGTGAAGCGGGGCGGGTGGAGCGGCGTGGACCTGCGGCTCTACGGTGAGAACGGGCGGCTGATGGACAGCCTCGTGCCGTGCCGGATCCGCATCCTGGACCCGCAGGGGCAGGAGACGTGGCGCACGACCATCGCCCTGCGCGACGGGCGGCACGTCATGCGCTTCGCCCCGGCCAAGAACGACGTGACCGGCGAGTGGACGATCGAGATGACGGAACTGGCGGGCGGGGTGACGGGGACGGCGAAGATCGCCGTGCAGTAGGGGTCTGTCCCCGAAGCAAGCGGCGAAGCCGGTTGCGCAGGGGGCTGACCCCGCCAACCGGTGATGGGGTCAGCCCCCTCCAGCCCGGCTCCGCCGGCCTTCCGGGGACAGACGCCGCAGTCGGCGGACCTACCACCACATGAGGTTAGCCATGCGCAGACTCGTGGTATTGACACTCGTGATATGCGCCACGGCCGGATTCGCGCAGGACACCGCCGCGAAGTGGATCTGGTATCCCGAACAACCCGCCAGCGACTGCATCAAGGAGAGCCGCTGGTTCCGCAAGACGTTCGACGTAGCGGCGCGATTCATCGCGCCCGGGGGCGCCATGAATGGCGCCGCCACGCTCTGGCTGCTCGTGGATGACAACCAGAAGCTGTGGGTGAACGGGCGCGGGGACCTGCGGCCGGTTGAGACAGGACGAGCCTGGAACCGGTACGACGTGGCCGGGGCGTTGCGGGCCGGGCGGAACGTCCTGGCCGTGCAGGGCACCAATGGCACCGGCCCGGCGGGGGTGCTGGCGCGGCTGGTCATCAAGATGGGCGGGGTACAAGCCCCATATGCGCTAACTTAAGGCGAATTGGCTGCGAAGC
>CAZZDO010000537.1:0-3497 GCA_964653205.1 uncultured Armatimonadia bacterium
CCCTCCCGCCGTCCCGAAACCATCACCCCCCGGGACTGTCTGACTACCCGCAGCTCTTGCAGCGCGGTGCGCCATGTCAGGTAGACATCTGCTTCCCATCGCTTGCCTCCTCATCGGGGCCGTAGCCGGGGCGAACCCCGACCCTCCCGGCCCTGCCACCGTGCACATCGTCCGCAGCAACACGATTCTCGTCCCCCAGGGCATCTTCGCGCCGCGCCTTCTCTATCCGGAAGGCCGTGTGGACTTCGACGTCGTTGAGCGCCTGGTGGACAGGGCGATGGCAAACTTGACGGGCAAGCCGGCGGACGCGGCCTGGCAGCACTTCTTCAGCCCGAACGACACCGTGGGGTTGATGATCGAGACGAGCCGCTATCCCGTGCAGGCCGCCACGGTCGAGGTCATCATTGACCGCCTGGTGGGCATGGGCGTCCCGCCGGACAAAATCATCGTGTTCGGCGGCGATGAGCGCGACCTGTTCGCCGCCGGGTTCAGCGTCAGCCGGGATCCAACCGGTGTGCGGGTGCTGGGGGCGGAGTCCGAAGGCTTCCGTGGCGGCATGAGCCGCATCGTGACTGACTATTGCGACGGCATCATCAACCTGGGGGCGCTGCGCACGGACCCGGAGTTGGGCATGGCCGGGTGTGTCGCCAACACGCTGGCCTGCGTGCCCACCGTCAAGCGGGTCGCGTTGCGCCAGAACCCCGCGACGCTGCCGGAGGTCGCCGCTCACCCGGCGCTGCGCCGCAAGATCCGGGTCAACCTGCTGGAAGCGTATCTGCCGCTACTGGACGTCGCCGCGACGGCGCGGACGACCTGGCAGTACAAGGGGCTCCTGGCCGGGACGGACATCGTGGCCGTGGATACGATCGGCCTGAAGATCCTGCAGGGGTGCCGCCACGCCCAGAAGGGTGAGCACTGGCCGCTGCCGGCGCCGCCCGACTACCTGCAGGCAGCGCAGGAACACTACCGGCTGGGGCAGGCGCAGGAGGCGCTCATCACCACCGAACTCACCGGCAACGAGGAAGGCAACTTCCTGCGTTAGCCTGACACACGTACAGGGAGAAGTGAACAGGACCCGCCGAGTGCTCGGCGGGTCCTGTGGTTCTGCTGGATGGGTGCGGCGTGGCGCTCACCAGTCGAGGAAGGCGCCCAGGCTGTAGAAGGGGTCGCCTTCCTTGAAGCCGGCGCGCAACTCCCAGGTCTTGGTCGGACGATAGACCGCGACGTAGGCGGGCTGGTCCTGGTAGTTGAAGACCGCGCCACCGAGCTTGGGGGTGACGAGGAACTGCACGCCCCCGAAGAACTGGTCGCCGTTGGCTTCCCAGCCGTAGGCCAGGTGCAGCCGCACGAGCGGGTCGTTGAGCTTGGGCGGTCCCGCCGGGGTCACCAGGTTGTACGATGACAGCACGAAGGGCGAGAACTCGTCGTTGCCGGGCCAGTCACTGGCGAACAGGTTGGTGGCGCCGACGATCAGGCTGGGCTTCTTGGGCCCCTCGGGGAGCACCCGGAGATAGCCGTTGAACTTCACATAGGTCTTGTCGTTCTCGACAGCCGCGACGATGACGTCCAGTTCCGCCCAGTCCGTCACCCCGACGAAGCCCTCAAAGATGTTGATGTAGTCGGGGGCGGGGCCGGGCGGGGTATCCAGGTCCCAGAAGATGTAGTTGATCTCGGCATGATTCGGGGCAACCATGTTGCCCGTCGGCATGTCCACGATGTCGCCGGCGAACGCCGGTACGGCCAGCACCAGCACTGCGATGAGCGCAAGCACGACCCACGTCTTGAGCATGTTGGACCCTCCCAGGTCAGTGTGGTGAGCAGCTCTCCAAACTATTTAATAGCATCTTAAGGCAAGGTAGCGCAAGGGCTTTTCGCGTTCAGGGGCTCTCGGAGCGCCTCCAATGGGCCTGCGCGGGCCCGGTGGCGGGAGGTATCCGCCGGCCCTGGCCGGAAATACCTGCAGATTGTGACTGCCGTAGCAAGCCCACTTTTCCCCGAGGTGCACCCGATGAGGATGGGGCTCACCCTCGCCGCCCTGCTGAGCGCCGTCGCGGCGCGGGGCCTGAGCCTCAAGGGCGCCATTGATGTCCGCGGTGTGCCCGGGGTGACGCTGCAGGACAATGAGATCACCGCACTCGGGGAGCCCCTTCCCTGACTGGAGGCAGACATGAAGCCGAAGATCACGCTGTGCGTCGTCCTGCTGCTGGCTGGCGGACTGGCCCGCGCCGCCGACCTGGAGACGCAGAAGATCTACGAGGCCATCCGTGCCGAGAAGGCCCCCGTCATTGACGGCAAGCTCGACGACGCCTGCTGGCAGCAGGCCAAGGCGAGCGGGGAGTTCTGGAAGCTGTCGGGCGCGGCGGCGGTAATCCAGCAGACGCTCTTCCAGATCGCCTACGACAGCGCGAACCTGTACTTGGCCATCACGAACTTCGAGAGTAACCCGGCTGCCATGAAGAACGACATCCGTGTGGATGACTTGACGGCCGTGATGGGCGACGAGGCGAACGAGTGGTTCCTGGAGCCGGAGATCGGCGGGGACTACTACCAGTTCGCCGCCAACTGCGTGGGTGCGAAGTACGACGGCCGGGCGATGGACTCGTCGTGGAACGGCACGTGGCGCGTCGCGACCGGCAAGACCGACACGGCGTGGACGCTGGAGGCAGCCATCGCGTTCTCCTCCTTCGGGCGCTACGGCGTGCCGGGCGCGGTGTGGGGGCTGAACGTGTGCCGCGACCGGCAGGCCGGCGGCGACACCGAGTGGTCGGCGTGGTCGCCGACACCGGGGGGCTTCCACCAGACCGGCCATTTCGGGCGACTGGTCTTCGGTGGGCAGAGCGGCCAGGGCATAGACCGCGCGGCGCTGATCGAGTGCGCCCGGGCGGCGATGAAGAGCTTCGACCTCGAACGCCGCCTCAACGAGGCAATGGCCACGGTCCGCACGGGCAAAGCGGAGGGCCTCAAGCCCGAGCAGCGCCAACAGCGCGAGGCGCAACTCGCCGCCGGCCAGGCGGCCCTCGACGCCCTCGCCAAGCTCCTGCAGGGCGACAAGCCGCTGGACACCCGCGCCTGGGTGGAGACGAACGCGCGGCTGCAGACGGCGCTGGCGCCCCTGGAGGAGACGGCGTGGCAGGTGAAGTTCGAGGTGTTGTTGGGGGACTGAAGGGGACGGCGTGGTGACGCTGGTCGAGACACGGGCACACTACGCGGCGCGCGGCGCCGCCCAGCGGCGGCTACTGATTCGGCATCACGGTGAAAAGAGAGAGGCTGAAACGCGATGATGAGGGTTGCTGCCGTCGCAATCGCTGTAGCCCTGGCGCTGGTCGTCTCGGCCGCCTGGCCGGCGACCTACCATGTTGCCCCGCATGGGAACGACGGGAACGCGGGTACGCTGGAGCGGCCCCTGCGCACCATCCAGGCCGGGGTGAACAAGCTGCAGCCCGGCGACACGCTGCTGATCCGCGGCGGGGTGTACCGCGAGACGATCACGTTCCCCC
>CAZZDO010000538.1:0-3474 GCA_964653205.1 uncultured Armatimonadia bacterium
GTGGGGAGGGCCGCTGGAGGGGCCGGATATTATCCGGCCCGCCGTGGGGTTCTCACGTTGCTCTGTGGCATGCGTCAGTGACGGCGGGCCGGCCAATAGCCGGCCCCTCCAACGGCGACGGCGACGACGCGCACATCACGACGGCGAAAGGCATCATCATGACCAATCCCTTCACCGAGGCAGGCGAATGGCTCCGGGGCAATCTGCACTGCCACAGCAATCAGTCGGACGGGCAGCCCTCGCCCCAGCAGATTGTGGACATCTATGCCGAGAACGGCTATGACTTCCTCACCATTGCGGATCATAACCGCCTGACGGACGTCTCAGTCCTTGAGAGCAAGGGGCTCACGCTCATTCCCGGCTGCGAACTCAACGGCGGGAAGGGCGAGTTGGGGCAGCACTATCACCTGGTGGTCATCGGCCAGCGGGAGCCGGCGGCCGTGACGCCGGACATGTCCATCCAGCAGATCGTCGCGGGCGCGCTGGCCGTCGGCGAGCTGTGCTGGATTGCGCACCCGAGTTGGAGTTCGCTGACGACCACGGACCTGCTGGCGGTGGAGGGGATCATCGGGATTGAGGTCTACAACACGACTTGCCACCACGGCATCGGACGGGGGGAGTCGGTGGTGCAGTGGGACGAGTTGTGGGCGCGCGAGCGGCGGCTGTGGGGGCTGGCGGTGGATGACGCGCACTGGCACTACCCCGACGGCATCGGCGGGTGGGTCTGGGTCAAGTCGCCGAGCCGGGCGCAGGCGGACATCCTGGCGGCCATTCGGGCGGGGAACTTCTACGCCAGCACCGGGCCACAGATACACGGCGTCGAGTTCGACGGCCGGCGGATGAAGCTGACCTGCACCCCCGCCCAGGAGGTGCGGGTCGTCAACCCGCTGCCGGGAACGGGCTGGACGAGCCACCGGCTGGGGCGGCCGGGGCCGTACACGCAAGTGGAGTGGACCATCCCCGAGGCGTGGGGCATGGTGCGCATCGAAGTGATGGACGAGCGGGGGCGACGGGCCTGGACCAATCCCTTCGTCTTTGACTGAAGGCCGGCTCTACTCGATATGTCAGATAGCGAACCGAACCGCGGTTCGGCAGGAGGCAACCCGATGAAGCGCATGCTCGTGCTGGCAGTCGTGATGTTGTCGGTGGTGGCCCTGGCGGCGGCGCAGGAGCAACCGGTGCCGTTGCAGTACAAGTTCGTCCCCGGGCAGAAGGATCTCTACACGGTGCGGATGACCGGGCAGATGCCGGTGAACATCAACCCCGGCCCGGAAACCGGCATTCCGGCCATGAGCTTCGACACAACGCTGGACATGTCGCTGACGATGCAGAACCTGTGCAAGGCCGTCAATCCCGACGGGTCGGGGCTGGTGGAGATGAACATCACGGCGATGACGATGCGGATGGCCATCGCCGTGGCTGAGCAGCCCATGGACATCATCATGAAGTGGGAGAATGGGCAACTGACGAACACGCTCAACGGGCAGGCCCAGCCGCTGGATGAGAACGGGCAGAAGCTGGCGCAGGCGCTAGCTTCTACCTTCCGCTACACCGTCCAGCCGACGGGCGAGCAGAAGCCGGATGAGGAGACGATCAAGCTGATGAACGCCCTGTACAACGCCTCGGCGTTCACGGGGCTGGACCTGAGCCGGTTGAGCGCGCTGACGTCGCGCTTGCCCGCCCAGCCGGTCGCGCCGGGCGCGACGTGGACCGTCGAGGACGACGTGAGCAACGCGCAGGGCGGCATGAGCGGGCGGAGCCAGATGAAGTTCACCGGCTACGAGGACCTGGGCGGGGTGCGCACCGCCCGCATCGAGGGGCAGGCGACGATGAGCATGCACGGGCAGAGCCCGGGCATGGGCGGGCCGATGGGCATGACCTTCAACCTCACCAAGCTCGAGACCAACATCAGCTTCGTGAACCACTTCGACCCGGTCAAGGGCGTCGTTCCGGTGGCGCAGGCGAACCTGGCCCAGAACATGATCATGATGCTCACGATGGGCGGGATGGGCGGCGGGCAGGACATCAATCTGCCGGTGACCATCGAGAATGCGCAGATGACGCTGGAGACGCGCAAGCAGTAGGGCCGGGAGAGGGCATGCCGAAGGGGTGTGTGCGGCTTGAAGGAATTCCCCCGGCCGGTGGCGAAACCACTGTCTCGACGTCGGGTATCAATCGAAAGGTGGAGTCCGTATGCGCAAGTACTGCCTGATGCTGCTGACGCTGCTGGTTGTCGCCGCTGTGGTGCTGCCGCTGTGCGGGTGCCCGAAGAAGACGGTGGAAGCGCCGCCGGTGGTGGGGGAGGGCCAGCCGCCGCCGAGCGAGCCCGCCGCCAAGCCCGCGGAGGCCCCGGCGGCCGCGGGTGAGGCCCAGTGGATGGAGAACCCGACTGTGGCCGACATCCCGGCCGGCACGGTCAAGGGCATGGTCAACGGCGTGGCCTTCGAGGCGGCCATCGTCCGCGTGAAGAAGGGTGACGGCAACTGCAAGCTGGAGATCGCGGACAAGGCGCCGGACAAGCCCACCGGGATGCTGACCGACGACACTGAAGTCAAGATGGAGTTCACGCTCGAGCCGGGCAAGCCGGGCGAATTCGTCAAGGCCATGGCCGACCAGGACCCGGACAAGACCGACGGCTGGTACAGCTACGAGCAGCAGGACGGGTCGCCCATGACGATGAACTCCGACTGGGCGTGCGCGCTGAAGATTGACGAGTGGACGACCGAGACAGACCCGAACGACTCGGCCGTGCTCGGCAAGGTGAAGGGCAAGATCTTCCTGGTCTTCAAGGACGATCCGAAGACCTTCGTGGCCGGGGAGTTCGAGGGCGTCTACTGCGAGTAGGCTCCCCCGACCGGACTGACCCCAGGACGCGCCCTCCCCCGGAGGGCGCGTCTTTCTTTGGGGCGGTAGCAGTGAAGCCGGCCGTCGGCGGAGAATTGCCCCCGCATGACTGACCAAGCCAAGGGCCTCCTGGAACACCTCCGCGCCCTGCCCGTCGTGGACGCCCACGAGCACCTGCACGCCGAAGAGAAGCGCGTGGCGCGGCGGGTGGACATCTTCCTGCTGTTCTACCAGTACCTCGCCGCCCAGTACATCTGCGCCGGGATGCCGCCCGAGCAGGCGGCGAAGCTCGAGCGCGAGGACGTGGCCCTCGATGAGAAGTGGGCCATCCTGGCGCCCGTGCTCGACCATGTCCGCCACAACGCCGTGGCCCGGCCGCCGTTCGAGGCGCTCAAGCGCTACTTCGGCGAGGAGGACCTGACGGCAGACAACTACGAGCGGTTGACGGAGCAGATGCGCGCGCACAACCAGCCCGGGCTGTTCGAGCGGTGCCTGCGGGAGGACTGCCACATCGTCGCGGTGCTCAACCAGAACCGGACCATGTGGCAGACGGAGCTGTTCCGGCCGATCCTGTTTGAGAACCGGTTCATCGGCGGGCCGGGGCGGGAGGGGTATCTCGCCGTCATGGCG
>CAZZDO010000539.1:0-3472 GCA_964653205.1 uncultured Armatimonadia bacterium
CGGCTGACGGGGGTCGAGTTCCTGGAGCAGAGCGAGACGCCGGGGCTTGGCGCGCGGATCGAGGAGCCGTGGTTCAAGGCGCAGTTCAAGGGCAAGAAGGGGCCGTTCGAACTCGTGCCGGAAGGCGCGCCCGACAAGGAAAATGAATTCGACGCCATCACCGGGGCGACAATCACCTCCAAAGGCGTGCGGGATTTGGTGAATGCCTGCGTGGGGAGAAATGGAACAGACCACGGACATTAGACCACAGACTACAGACTACAGACTACAGATCACAGACCATGAAAGGTAAGACGGCAAAGGTGTTTCTGGCGAATCTGGGGGTGGATAACCCTGTGTTCGTGCAGATCCTGGGCATTTGCTCCACGCTGGCGGTGACGAACGTGGTCAAGAACACGCTGGTCATGTGCCTGGGCCTGATCTTCACGACGGCCCTGTCGAGCTGGACGGTCTCGGTATTGCGCCGCTGGATTCCCTCGCGCACCCGGATGATGGTCGAGGTCATGATCATCGCCGGCTATGTGATCGTGGTGGACATCGTCCTGCGCGCGTTCCAGCCGGAAGTCTCGCGGCAACTGGGGCCCTATGTGGGGCTGATCATCACCAACTGCATTGTCATGGGCCGCGCGGAGGCGTTTGCGCTCAGCAACCGTCCCTGGCTTTCGCTCGTGGACGGCGCGGCGGCCGGGGTGGGCTATTCCTATGTCCTGCTGCTGATTGCCATCGTGCGCGAGTTGATGGGCTCGGGGACCGTCTGGGGGATCCGTGTCCTCGGCGCCTGGTGGACCAACTGGTCCATCATGGTCATGGCGCCGGGCGCGTTCTTCGTGCTGGCGCTGTTCATCTGGCTGATCCGGGCGAAGGTCCTGAAGCAGCCCGGCGCCGGGAAAGGAGCGGGCCAATGAATGGGACATGGCACCTGCTGACGATCCTGGTGACGGCGGTGTTCACCAGCAACATCCTGCTGACGAACTACCTCGGGATGTGTTCCTTCCTGGCGGTGTCCAAGGAGGTCAAGACCTCGCTCGGGCTGGGAACGGCCGTGGTATTCGTCATGGCGGTCACCTGTCCGCTCAACTGGATGATCAACGCCTGGGTGCTGGAGCCCCTGCACCTGGATTACCTGCGGTTCATCGTGTTCATCGTGGTGATCGCGGCGTTTGTCCAGGTGCTGGAAATGATCATCGAGCGCGTGTCCGAGACGCTGTACGCCAACCTCGGGATCTTCCTCCCGCTCATCACGGTCAACTGCGCCATCCTGGGGGCGGCGCTGTTCATGATCATCCGCAAGTACACGCTGGCGGAGTCGTTCCTCTACGGGGCGGGCAGCGGGCTGGGCTGGGCGCTGGCCATCCTGGCGATGGCGGGCATCCGGCAGGAGAAGGTCAACCAGAGCAAGCTGCCGCGGGGGTTGGAGGGACCGGGCATCGCGCTGGTGGTGGCAGGCATCATGGCGCTGGCATTCATGGGATTCTCGGGCATGGGAGGCGGCAACTGACGCCATGATGACGGCATTCCTCATCGGCCTGGGCGTGATGTGCGCGATGGTCCTGCTGATGACCCTGGTGATCCTGGTGTGCGACGCCACCATCGCCAACTATGGCCCCGTGCAGATTGTCATCAACGGGGACAAGGAGGTGACGGTCGAGGGGGGGCGGCCGCTGCTGTCGGCGCTGAAGGACCGGCAGATCTTCATTCCCTCCGCCTGCGGCGGGCGGGGCTCGTGCGGGATGTGCAAGGTGCGGATCCTGGAGGGGGCGGGGGACCCGCTGGCGACGGAGCTGCCGTGGCTCAACGCGCAGGAGCGCAGGGACAAGGTCCGCCTCTCGTGCCAGGTCAAGGTCAAGCGCCCCCTGCGGATCGAGATCCCGCCGGAGCTTCTCGATGTGCGGCAATACCGGACCACCGTTCTGCGCCTGCGCGACCTGACGTATGACATCAGGGAAGTGACGCTGCAACTGGCGCCCGGGGACCGGATTGATTTCAAGGCCGGGCAGTTCATCCAGTTCGAGGTGCCGCCCTACGCCCTCACGGACGATCCGGTGTACCGCGCGTATTCCGTCTCGTCCAGTCCCTCGACGCACGACCGGGTGGAGCTGGAGATGCGCCTGGTGCCCAACGGCATTTGCACCACCTACGTCCACAAGTACCTCAAGGAAGGCGATGCGGTGACCATCAACGGCCC
Organism: uncultured Armatimonadia bacterium; assembly: GCA_964653205.1. Lineage (GTDB taxonomy): Bacteria > Armatimonadota > Zipacnadia > Zipacnadales > UBA11051 > JAJFUB01. Next base: position 2,186 of record CAZZDO010000539.1, read on the forward strand.
GTACGGCGAGTTCCACCTGCAGGACAGCGACCGCGAGATGATCTGCGTGGCCGGCGGCTCGGGCATGGCGCCCATCAAGTCCATCCTGATGCGGCTGGACGAGCTGAAATCGCCGCGCAAGGTCCGGTACTTCTTCGGCGCCCGGACCGGGCGGGACCTGTTCCTGGTGGACGAGATGCGGGCGCTGGAGCGGTCGCTGCCCGATTTCCGGTTCATCCCGGCGCTTTCGGCGCCGGAACCCGGTTCCGGCTGGCAGGGCGAGACCGGGCTTATCCCGGCGGTGCTGGAACGGCATGTGACGTCGGTGGCGAACGCCGAGGCGTACCTGTGCGGCAGTCCCGGGCTGATCAACGCCACCGTGGCGGCGCTGAAGAGGAAAGGCATGCCGGAAGACCGCATCTACTTCGACAACTTTGGATAGGACGGGGGAATGGCCATGAAAGAGACGCCCCAGATGAAAAGCGCCCGCGCGAACATGCGGCCGGGCAAGCTCAGCCTGCCGGGCTTCCTCGGCGACGAACGCGACCTGGCGCGGCTGCTGGACGAGGACAACGAGGCCGTCAAGCGGCTGGGGTTGACCCACGCGGCGGTGGCCGCCCGCATGCGCGAACTGCGCGACGCGGGCGCGAAAGGGCTGGGGGAATTCATCGCCGTGGCGCCGCATTTCGACGTGCGCGTGGATTCCGTGCGCGGGCGGATGCCGTGCCCCTTCGGCGAGCGCGGCCTGTATCCCAAGACCAACGTCACGGTGCGCAACCTGGCGACGGGCCGGGACATCACCTACACGGATCTGCACATCCACCTGGTGGCGGCGCACGGGTTCTACGAGGGGCGGGGCACGCCCTACCGGCTGGAGCCCGCGGACCTGGCGGCCATTCTGGAGATCCGGCCGGCGAACAAGGAAGAGACACCATGAAACCGAGACCCTTTATTCACGAGGATTTCCTGCTCGAAAACGAATGGGCGCGCCGCCTGTACCACGGGTACGCGGAAGACCTGCCGATCATTGATTACCACTGCCACCTGCCGCCGGCGCAGATCGCGAACGACCACCGGTACCGCAACATCACCGAACTGTGGCTGGGCGGCGACCACTACAAGTGGCGGGCCATGCGCACCAACGGGGTGCCCGAGCGGTTCTGCACGGGCGACGCCACGGACCGGGAGAAATTCGACAAGTGGGCCGGCACGATGCCGTACCTGCTGCGCAACCCGCTCCACCACTGGACACATCTGGAACTGGCGCGGTACTTCGATATCCACGATCTGCTGAGTCCCGCCACGGCG
>CAZZDO010000540.1:0-2120 GCA_964653205.1 uncultured Armatimonadia bacterium
AAGTGGCTTCGCCTCTTGTCATAGCACGACTATCGTGCTATCATGCTATCATGATCCTGTCCTTCAGGACGGTGGGGACCGAGGACGTCTTCAATGGCAGGAATACCCGCGAAGCCCGCCGCACCTGTCCATCGTCCTTGTGGCGAGTCGCTGCCCGCAAGCTTGATCAGATCGACTCCGCGCCTGAACTCGGCGATCTGCGAGTACCGCCGGGCAACCGGTTGGAGGCTCTCTCGGGTGACCGGGAGGGGCAATACAGCATTCGCCTCAACGATCGGTACCGCGTTTGCTTTACGTGGACTGACTTGGGCCCTGCTCTGGTCGAGATCGTTGACTATCACTAGGCCCGCCACAGGAGACGCACGATGATCCGCATACCCACCCACCGCCATCCCACGCATCCGGGGGAGATGCTGCGCGAGGAGTTCCTCGAGCCTATGGGCCTGACCCAGCGCAAACTGGCGGACCAGATTCATGTGCCCTATCAGCGCGTCAATGACATCGTCAATGGCCGCCGGGGCATCACGCCGAGCACGGCCCTGCGTCTGGCGAAGTTCTTCAACATGTCCGCGGACTTCTGGATGAACGTACAGATGCGGTGGGACCTGTACTGGACCCAACATGAGGAGAACCGCGTGCTGAAGGGCATCAGGCCGTACGCAGGCGCTGTCTGAGCGAACCCCTACTTCACCAACTCCCGCCGCGCCGCCGCCACGATCTCCGTTAGCGCCTGCTCCACCTCCCCGCTCACCGGCTCGACCTCGTGCGTCGCGAGCAACTCCTTCCGCTTCGCCACGACGCGCTCCTCGGTGCTGACCGCCCCCTCGTCCAGCCACGCCTGGTAGTACTGCCGGTCCAGCACTGTGGGCTGCCAGATTTCGCGGCGGAAGTGGCGCGCCGTATGCTCTTCGCCGATGAAGCTACCCCCGGGCCCGACCGGGAGGCTCGTGTCGAAGCCGAGGGCCTCGTCGCTGAAGTCCAGCTCCCTGAGCGTGCTCTCCACGAACCCGATGACCTCATCCTGCCACACGAGCATGTCCGCCGAGGACGCCTGGTCCACGCCGCTGATGCCCATATGGCCGAAGATGTCGGCCCCGGCCGCCGCGCCGAACGCGAGGCTGATCCCCGCCTCCAGCCCCGCCTGCGCGTCCACCCGCTTGCTGTCCGTCAGGCCGACATTGATGTACACCGGCAGGCCGTAGTGCTTGCCCAGTTGCGTCATCGCGACGCCGAAGATCGCCTGCTCGGGGCCGGAGAAGATCAGTTGGGTCGTGCGCATGTCGAAGGCGTGGCAGATGCCGCCGTAGCACACCGGCATGCCCGGGCGGATAAGTTGTGTGACGCAGACGCCGGCGAGGATCTCCGCGTTCTCGTGGGCCATCGTCGCGGCCAGCGAGCACGGCGCGGAGAGGCCCGTCTGCGCCATCGGCCCGATGGGCACGGGCAGGTTCAGCCGCGCGGTCTCGTACAGCAGGTCAATGCCGTTGAACGGGAAGCGCAGCGGGCTGATCGGTTCGAGGAACGGGTACGTGTACGGGCGCTCGGTGGCCGCCGCTTCGCTGCCGCGCAGCGCGATCTGGATCTCGTTCAGATAGCGCGCCGACTGGCGGTCGTGATACCACAACGTCGGCGGCTTGGTGGTGTGGCGCACGAGTTCGGCCAGCACCTCGATGCAGCGCACGGGCGGAGGGACATCGTGCGGATCGGTCATCGCGCCGACGATGTTGAGGTGGGGCAGGGCATCCCCGAGCCGTGCCGCGATGGCGACATCCGCCAGCCGCGCGTAGCGCCGTTTGCCCCCCAACTCCTCGATCCAGCTCGCCTCCCCCGCGATGCTGTTGTAGTTGCGCGCGCCCTGGCCGAAGCGCGCCGTCTTCGTCACGTCGCGCCCGTAGAGCGTGTACTGCTTGCCGCACTGGTCGAGCGCCCACTGCACGACCTCACCGGGAAGGCGCACGCGCTGGGCGTCGAAGTCCACGGAGGCCCCGGCGTCCGCAAACCGCTGCAGCATGTCGGGATGGGGCACCTCCACCCCGATCTCCCACAACAGGCGCAGGGTGTGCTCGTGGAGGCGGTCCAGTTGGTCGGCGGAGAGGACGGAGGCGAACATGTGTGACTCC
>CAZZDO010000540.1:2220-3471 GCA_964653205.1 uncultured Armatimonadia bacterium
CTCCCGATACGTGTTCAGGTGCGTCAGGAACAGGTCGGTCTTGACGTTCTCGTGGATGCAGTTGCCGGACATCAGGATGTGCCCGCCGCCGCCCCACCCCTTCGCGAGGCATTCGCGGGTGTGGGCGCGAACCTGCTCGGGCGTCCCGGACGTGAGCGTGTGCCGGATGTCAATGTTGCCGATGAAGGTCTTGTCCGGATACTGCTGCTTCAGCCGCGTCAGGTCCATCCCGGCGGCGAAGTCAATCTCCTCAAAGCCATCCACCTCAGCCGTGACCAGGAAGTCGTCCAGCACCGACCACAGGTCGCCGTCGGAGGCGTTGGTCGTCCAGACGCCGAGGTCGTGCAGCGGGCGCGATTGCTCACGGAGGTTCATCGCCACGAACTCGCGGTAGTCGGGCGGGCTGCACATCGGGCCGTGGTCGCACGCGAAGTCGCCGCCCAGCCCGATGACATCGGCGCCCTCGGCGACGAGCTGCTTCGCCCGGTGCAGACCCGCCAGCGCGTTGCGACGGTAGTGCTCCGCGATGAGATCGCGCTCGGTGATGAACCATTCCAGCATGAACTTGGGCAGCGTCGCCACGCCCACGCTGTAGACCGCGCAGAAGACCGGCAGGTCCAGCCCCTTCTCAGCCATGATGCGCTTCGCGGTGCGGATGAGGCGGAAGGCCTCCGGCGGCGCGGTCCATGGCTCGGGCGCGGGGCTCTGCAGCGCCTGTCGCATCGCCGCCTCCCGGGCCTCCGGGTCGGGCGGCGGCGCGCCCTCCGTCCAGGTGCGGATCCATCCGCTCGCCATGCGCTGCTGGTACGAGCGGCCGATGCGCCAGGTCTCCTCGTCCACGCGCACGGGGCGCTCCGCCGGTGGGCCGCCGATCTCGTACAAGCGGATCATGTCGAAACCGAGCAGTTCGCACAGTTCGACTTCGTCGCGCGCCCACTGCTCGACGAAGCCGTCCCAGTCGCCGTCGGCCATGCGCTCCATGCGATAATGGAAGTTGCTGGCGGCGCACGGGCGCCCGAGCAGCTCGTCGGCGGCCGGCGACTTGATGAGCTTCTCCCAGACCGGCGTGCGGTCCGGGTCGCGGTGCTCGAAGGCGGCGGTAATGCGTTCGCGGGAAGTCACAGCTGGCTCCTTCAGTCGAAGCTGGGCAGGTACGCCGCCTGCAGCTTGAGCATGTCGTCCAGCAGGGCCCGCGCGTTGCGGATGCTGTGCAGGCACGGGTCCAGCAACAGCGCCTGCAGGAGCAGCCGC
>CAZZDO010000541.1:0-3444 GCA_964653205.1 uncultured Armatimonadia bacterium
GCCCCAGGGAGAGCCCCATGCCCACCCTCCGCTGTCTTGCCCTGCTCTGCTGCTGCTTCGCCACCGCCCTCGCCTGGCCGCTCGACCAGAGCGATGTGCTTTTCTACGCCCCCTTTGACGGCAGCATCGCGCCCGCTCTCGCGCGTGGGGATAAGACCCCGCAGACTGCGGGGCAGCCGAAGTTCCAGCCCGGCCGGCGCGGGCAGGCCGTGGTGTGCCAGGACAAGCAGTTCGGCCTCGCCTACCCCGCGGCGGGGAACCTCGACCCGCGGCACGGCTCGTTGGCGTTGTGGGTGGCCGCGGTGGACTGGCGCCATGGGGATGGGCGCAACCACAACTTCATGACCCTGCGCGGCGACCCCACCTACTTGCTCTACACCTACATCTCCCTGCCGACGTACTTCCTGCAGCTGGAGCGCCACAACCCCCACGTCGCGGCGGAGGTGGACTGGCAGCCCGGCGAGTGGCACCACCTGGTCGCGACGTGGCAGCAAGGCGAGTTCGCCCTGTACGTGGACGGCAAGCTGCGCGGTCTGGACAGCGAGACGATGGCGCTGCCGCGCCAGTTCGGCGAGCTGTTTGATGTCGGCTCCAACAACTTCGGCTGCGAGGACGCGACCGCGTTTGACGATCTGGTCACCTTCCGTCGGGCGCTCACGCCCGAGGAGGTCAAGGGGCTCTACGACTGGGCCGTGTCGCCGGAGGGGCAGACGGCTGCGGTGCCCGTGCCGACCATCGGCGAGGTCCCCGCTCTGCGCGCGAGCCTGCGGCATTTCCCGACCGCCGGTCGCGTCGAGGTGATGGCCCGGCCGACCGGCGCCGGGCTGCCGGAGGGGCAGGCGCTCCCGGTGACGATCGCGCTGGTGGATGCCGCGGGGAAGCCGCTGGCCGGCCGGGATGTCACCGCCCCGCTGGGCGTGCCCGCGCCGGCGGAGTTCGACGTGGGCAAGCTCGCGCCCGGCGTCTACAAGGTGACGCTGACGCCCCCGTCCGGGAAGCCGGTGGAGTTGGCCTTCGAGCGTCGCACGCGGCCGGAATGGCTCGGCAACAGGCTCGGGCTCGATGGCAGCGTCCCCGCACCGTGGACGCCGGTGGAGGTGGCACAGAAGGCCGGGGCCACGGACCTGAGCGTGTGGGGCCGGACGGTGCGGTTCGGCCAGGGCCTGTGCGAGCAAGTGACGACCCGGGGGCAGACGCTGCTGGCCGCGCCGGTCAACCTGCGCCTCGGGCAGGCCGCGGGCTCCCTATCGTGCGCGATGGGCCCCGCCGCCGTTGCGTCTCGCACGCCCGAGGCAGTCGCTCTGTCCTCGTCGGGCACGGTCGGGCCGCTGCAGGTGAGCGCGAAGACCACCTGCGAGTTCGACGGCTTCACCTGGATCGAGGTGGAGCTGACGCCACCCGCCGATGGCGCCACTGTGGACAGCCTCGCCCTCGAACTGCCCTTCGCCAAGGACCAGGCGACGCTGTTCTACTCCGGCACGTACTACCCGTCGCTCGACAACGGCACCGGCGGGCTCACCGCCGCCGGCTTCGCGGGCGGCTGGCGCCCGTGGTTCTGGCTGGGCAACGAACGCGGCGGCCTGGAGTGGTGCGCCGAGGACCATCGGGGCTACGTGCTGTCGAAGCCGAAGGAAGCGCTGACGGTCACGGCGTCCCACCCCCCGGCCCCCTCCCTGCAGGGAGGGGGAGTCGTGGTGGTTCGCCTCAACGTCATTGACGCCCCCACGAAGCTAACTCGTCCGCTCAAGCTCGCCTTCGGGCTGCAGGCCACGCCGGTCAAGCTGCAGCGGGCGGACCGGCGGCGCTGGCGCGTCATCGGCCAGCAACCCGATGTCGGCCTGGACAAGGCCTACATGCTGCCGGAAGACAAGCACATCCGCGGGATCACGCTGTGGAACGAGGGCTGGACGGAGACGTGGATGATCCCCAAGCCGCGCCCCACGGCCAAGGACACCATCGCCAAGCGGGAAGCTGAGAGCATTCGCCCGTGCATGTACCTGGCCACCCACACGGTGGACCCGCGGGAGGAGTGGTTCCGCTACTACTGGGAGGACTGGCGCGCCACCCCCGGCGTGCCGTTCAACCCCGGCTGGCCGGCCGACAAGAGCTACTACATCGAGACCGCAGTCTGCCAGGCTTCCAGCTACCAGGACTACTATCTCTGGCTCCTGGACAAGGCCATCAAGGACACGGACCTCAAGGCACTGTACTTCGACAACTCGGTGCCGCGCGAGTGCGACAACCCCTATCACGGTTGCGCCACGCCGGGAGGCGACGGCGAAGGGCGCATGCCGATCCTCGCGGCCCGCAACTTCTACAAGCGCGTCTATCGTCTCATGCGCGCCCACGACCCCGACTCGGTCATCGCCATCCACATGAGCGGCTGGCCGCTCGTGCCGCTGCAGGCCTTCGCCGACATCATCTGCGATGGCGAGAACTTCACCGGCTACATGCAGGTCATCAAGCGGCAGAAGGGCTGGGACGATTACTCGCACACACTCCCGCTGGATGTGATGCGGGCGCAGTACCGTAACCACTGGGGGCCTGACACGGCCTTTCTGCCGGAATTCGGCCGCGCGCTGGGCAAGGAGTGGAACGAGAGCACGCCGCACAACCTCGCCGCCGTTGAGCAACTCATCGGCCTGTTCTTCGTGCATGACTCGGGGCTCTGGCCATGCTGGTCCACCATGGAGCCGTACGGGCGCTTCTTCCGGGCCCAGGACCGCTTCGGCTGGGATGAACAGGTGACGTTCGTGCCGTACTGGGACCTGCAGGACCTTGCCTCAATCAGCACCACGGCTGACCTGAGCGGGGCGCAACTGCCCGAAGAGCGCGTGCGGGCCGGCAACCCGCCGCTGGTGTTGTCGCTGTTCCGCCGCCCCGGCAAGGTCATGTTCGTGCCCTACAACAACACGGACGAGGACCTGACGGTGACGATCAAGTGGGATGGGGCGAAGCTGGGAGTCGGCCCGTTGACGGAACTGGAGGACACCTTCCGGGGGACGAAGGCGAAGGCCGACGGCAATCAGGTGACGGTGAGGGTGCCCAAGCGGAACTTCGGGATGTGGACGGCGCCGTAGAGGGCGCTACTCGCGCCGTAGCCGCTGCTGCACCCACTCGACGACCTCACGAGCGATGCGCACCGCCGCTTGCCAATCCTCCGGGGACACCGGGGGCAACGAGGACGGATACTGCGTCGTCGCGGCATAGGCAGTGAGGTTCTCCGCCTCCTCGAAGCTTGCGGGCAGGTCCATCCTCTCGCGCACCAGCGCCAGCAGCGCCCTGATGTCATGGATGTACGGCGGCTCCTCATCCAAGCTCAACAGGAGCGCCTTGAGGGCCTTCTCCACCGCTTGTTGAGCATGGAACGAGGGCTGCTCATACATGGCCCCCTCAGGCGGCGCAATCTCAGAGTACAGCAGATCGGACCACGCCGACTGCAGC
>CAZZDO010000542.1:0-3429 GCA_964653205.1 uncultured Armatimonadia bacterium
ACGGTCAAGCAGACTCCTGCTTCTCCGGGGCCTGCGGAGACGAGCGCGATGCGCCTGCTGAAGCCACTTCTCGGTCTCGCGATAGCTTCCACGGTGATACCCATGGTACACGCCGAGCCGCCATTCTACGCTGACAAGCTCAACCTCATGGTCTTTCTGGACGATCAAGGACAGGCACGCCCCGTGACCACGTTGCAGGACTGGCAACGGCGTCGGGAGCACATCCTGGCCAACATGCAGGTTGTGATGGGGGAGATGCCACCCGACAGCCGCCGCGTGCCGCTGGACGTGCAGGTGCTGGAAGAGACCGACGGCCTCCACTGCCGCCGGCTGAAGATCACGTACGCCGCCGAGGCGGGGGACCGCGTCCCGGCGTACCTGTTCCTGCCCAAGCGCGAGGGGAAGCTCCCGGCGATGCTGTGCCTGCACCAGACCACGAGCATTGGCAAGGGCGAGCCGGCGGGGATCGGCGGGCTGGACAACTTGCACTACGCCTTGGAACTGGCGCAGCGGGGCTATGTGGCCCTGGCGCCCGACTACCCCAACTTCGGTGACTACAAGTGCGACCCGTACGCGATGGGGTATGTTAGCGCCACAATGAAGGGCATCTGGAACCACCGGCGGGCGCTGGACTTGCTCCAGAGCCTGCCGCAGGTAGCCCCCGAGCGGCTCGGCTGCATCGGGCACTCCCTGGGCGGCCACAACACGCTCTTCCTGGCCGCCTGCGACGAGCGGGTGAAGGTGGCGGTGACCAGTTGTGGCTTCAACTCGTTCCGCAAGTACATGGGCGGGAACCTGACGGGCTGGTCACACAAGGGCTACATGCCGCGCATCAAGGAGCAGTACGGTTGCGACCCGGCGCGAGTGCCGTTCGACTTCACCGAAATCCTGGGCGCCATCGCCCCGCGGGCGGTGTTCGTGAACGCGCCGACCGGTGACAGCAACTTCGAGGTGAGCGGGGTGGAGGACTGCCTGCAGGCCGCCGCGCCGGTCTATGCGCTCCACGGCGCGGGAGCAAGGCTGCAAGCGGCGCACCCGGATTGCGGGCACGACTTCCCGCCGGCGGTGCGAGAAGAGGCGTATCAGTTCATTGACGGGGTGCTTAAGAGGAAATGAAGCCATTGCGGGGCCCCCGTCATGCCCATACGGCCGGGCATGACACCCCGCAACTGGTCTCGTAGTGCGTAACCCGTAACCCGGAGCCTCCCATGATCATTGACTTTCACGCCCACTGCTGGTCGCGTGACGACGCCGAGGAGATGATGGCCCGCGAGGCCCAGCGCCACGGCATTGACCGCATCTGCGTCAGCGGCCTCGCCTCGTGGCTGCCGGACCTGGACGAGGTCAAGCTGCTCAACGACCGCGTCTACAAGGCGGCGCGCGACTACCCGGACCTCTATCTGCCGTTTGTGTACCTCAACCCGCTGCACGGGCGGGCGGCGCTGGACGAACTGGAGCGCGGCCTGGATGAGGGCGCCGTGGGCATCAAGCTGTGGATCAGTTGCTGGATGGACCACCCGGCCGTGGCGCCGGTCCTCGAACGGGCCATCGCCATTGACATGGTCGTCCTGCAGCACTCCTGGCACAAGATCACCGGCAACTACCCCGGCGAGAGCGACCCCGTCTGCATCGCCGAGGTGGGGCGGCGTTACCCGGAACTCAAGCTCGTGATGGCCCACGTAGGCGGCGACTGGCGCTACGGGCTGCGGGCGGTGCGGGATGTCCCCAACATCATCGGCGACACCAGTGGCTCGATGACCGACAACGGGCTCGTGGAGGGCTGGGTGCGGGAGGTGGGGGCCGAGCGGCTGATCTGGGGCACGGACATGCCGGGCGCGGACCTGTTGCTGACGCTGTCGAAGGTCCGCGATGCGGACCTCAGCGAGGCGGAGAAGGCGCTGGTGTTGGGCGGGAATGCTCAGAGACTGTTGGGACTGTGAGACCAGAGATGACTGAGATCATTGATTTCAACTGCGACAGTGGCCCGTATGCCTTCCGCGAGTACCCCCAGACGACGGCGGTGGAGGTCGCCGCCGAGTTGCGGCGGGTGGGCGTCGGGCGAATGGTCATGGGCTCGGCCCGGGCCATCACCTTCCCCAGCCCCCAGGCGGCGAATGAGTTGCTGGCGGAGGAAGTCGCGAACGGCGGGCCGGATGATATCCGGCCCCTCCTGGCGGCCGTGCTGAATCCCGAGTACCCCGGGGCTGAGCGCGACCTGCAACGCTGCGCCGAGCTGGGCTTCCGGGCGCTGAAGCTGTATCCGACCTATCACTCGTTCGACCTCACGAGCTATGAGACGGTGCGGCTGGCGGACGTGGCGGCGGAGTTGGGCTGGCCGGTGCTCGTGGTCGTGCGGGTTGAGGACGAGCGCCACCACCACCCGCTGATGCAGGTGGCGCCGCTGCCCGTGGAGCAGGCCATCACCTTCGCGCGCGACGTGCCGAAGGCGCAGGTCGTGCTCTGCACGGCGAGCGCGCCGGAGGTGACGGCGTTCCTGCAGGGCGTGTCGGGCGACCAGGCGTTCGCTGAGGTCTCGTACATCAAAGGCCCGCTCAACGCCATCGAGGACCTGGTGGCGAAGGTCGGGCATGAGCGGCTGCTGTTCGGCAGCCACGCCCCGTTTTCGTACGCGCAGACGGCGTTGGCGAAGGTGCGCGAGGCGTGCATCAGCGAGGAGCAAAAGACGGCGATTCTGGGGGGGAACGGGGCGAGAGTGTGGCGGCAATAGGGGGGAACGCAAGGCGGAGCGACGGGGGACGCTGTCGGCGCGAACGCCCTCAGAGGCTGCGGAGCAACCGTTGGTACTCGTCGCGTGGCTTCTTGACCTGCTGCAGGATGCGTTGCAGGCGCGGGACATAGATCTCGCGGTCGTTGGGGATGGTCGTCCAGCGTATGTGATCCTCGGGGTGCGTCATGACCAGACAGTGCTTGCTGGCGGACCGGACCTCCGTCAGGCCATTGGCGCGCAGAACCTTGATCAGGTCAGTCTGCTGGACCGGCAACAGCCTGGGCATCGTGGGCCACATCGGGTGGAGGGAGTTCGCGCTTCAGTTCCGCAAAGACCTCGATCACAGCCTCGATGGCGTCGTCCAGTTCCTCCGAGGCCTCCTGCTCCGTCTTGCCCTGACTGCCAGCATGTAGAGTGGGGCACTCACCGGTCCATCCCTCGCCGGCAACGTGAAACAGCGTGCAGATGTAGCCGCGCCGCAGGTGCAGGTGCTGTGTTGCGAGAGCGTCCTGCCACGCAGCCAACTGCGCCTCCAGCGCCGCGATCTGCCGCTCAAGCCGGCGTCGTTCGCGCGCGGCGAGCCCGGGTGCGCTTGCGCTGACTTCAGCGCTCTGGGTCTTCCCGCTCGTGGCCATAGCCCATCTCCTTCTGGGTCAATCATACATGCAAGGGCGCCCCGTGGCAACCTTTGCCTGGCGACC
>CAZZDO010000543.1:0-3406 GCA_964653205.1 uncultured Armatimonadia bacterium
GTCTCAACGCGTCAGCCGGACGCGCCACAGCGGCCAGAAGATGACCTCGGCCTTACCCAGAGCGTTCTCGCGTGGCACGAAGGGCAGCGACATGCCCGTGCGCGGGTCCGTCCAGGCGTGACTGTCGTTGGAGTCGTTGCGGTTGTCGCCCATGACGAGGATGGACTTGGGCGGCACGATAACCTCGCCGACCGTCACCCGCATCCCGTGGTCGTCCACATCCCACGTCCGCCCCTGGCTGCCCTCCGCCAGTACGCCGGGCGGGAACTGGTCCCTTCCGGGCACCGGCCATGCGTACAGCGGGACCTCCCGGATGTAGGGCTCATCCACCGGCTGGCCGTTGCGCCAGAGCTTCCCGTCGTGCACCGAGATGTGGTCTCCCGGCACGCCAATGACTCGCTTGATGAAGTCCTTCTTGCCCGGGTCCGCCTGGGGCGGAGCCCGGAACACGATGATGTCGCCGGGCTTCGGCTCGCGGAAGAAGTACAGGAACTTGTTTACGAGGATCCGGTCGTTGATCAGCAGCGTGTTCTCCATCGAGGCGGAAGGGATGAAGAACGCCTGGACGACAAACGGGCGCAGGATGCAGAACACCAGCAGCAGCGCGATGAGCGCGGAGTCGATCAGTTCGAGGAGGCCCGGCTTGTGCTTCCTGGCGCGGTCGGTGTCGAAGATGTAGTAGACCGCGACCGCGACGAGGATCAGGATGATGAGCATCACGCGGTCGGACACCGGCACCGGGGCCCCGGTCAACTCCGCCGCGGCGCGCCACACCCGCATGCGCCACACGCCGATGACGGGCACCAGCGCGACCAGCACCCAGCTCACCCACTTGGGCAGGCGCACCAGGTTGGCCATCCACACGCGCAGGGCGCCGGTCACGGCGATGGCGCTGACGATCCACCAGGGGCTATCGAAGGCAAGCATGAACTACACTTCTCTGATGTGGCGAAGTGGTGCGAATAGGTCGGGCGTAGCGCTTGTGGACGCTACTCGGGCGCTTCGGGTTTCTCGGCCGGAGCGGCCTCTTCGCCCTCGGCAGCATCGGCCTCAGCTGCGGCAGCAGCCTCGGCGGCAACGGCCGCCTCAGCCGCGGCGGCCTCGGCGGCAGCAGCAGCCTCAGCAGCAGTAGCGGCTGCAGCCTCGGCCGCAGCGGCCTCGGCAGCAGCGACCTCGGCGGCGGCGGCCGCCTCGGCGGCCTCAACTTCCTTGGACTGGCGCGCGCGCTCGCGGACCCGGGCCCGCTTGCCCACGCGGTCGCGCAGGTAGTACAGCTTGGCCCGCCGCACGTCGCCGTGGCGCACCACGTTCACGCTGTCAATGACCGGCGAGTGGATCGGGAAGGTGCGCTCGCAGCCGACGCCGTGAGACACGCGGCGGACCGTGAACTCCTCATTGATGCCACTGCCGCGCCGGCCGATGACGATGCCCTCGAAAGCCTGCAGGCGGGTGCGCTCCTGGTTGCGGACCCGCTCCACGACCTTCACGTTGACGCGGACCGTGTCGCCCGGGGAGAACTCGGGGAGCTCCTTCTTCAGGTGCTTCTGCGTGACGTGCTCAAGTTGCGCTTTGATCATCCGGGACACCTCAATCTTCCGCGGCCTGCAGCTCCCGCAGCAGCCGCCAGTCTTCCTCTGTGAGTTCCGCGGTGGCCAGTAGATCCGGCCGCCGCGCCAGCGTGCGCCGTAGCGCCTCTTTGCGGCGCCAGCGCCGCACCTGCTCATGATGTCCGCCCGTCAATACCTCGGGCACCGACAGCCCGCGGTAGTCCGGGGGACGCGTGTACTGCGGGTATTCCAACAGACCGGCGGCGCCGGCGCCGCTGAAGCTCTCGTCCAGCGGCGACGCTTCATTCCCCAGCACGCCCGGCAACAGCCGGACGACGGCATCCGTCATCACCAACGCCGGCAATTCGGCGCCGGTCAGGACGAAATCCCCGAGCGAAATCTGCTCGTGGGCGAGGGTTGCGACGCGCTCGTCCACACCCTCATAGTGCCCGCACAGCAGCACGAGTTGCGACTTGTGCGCCAGCGCGCGGGCCTGGCCCTGGTCGAACGTCCGGCCCTGCGGCGTGAGCAGCACCACATGCGCCTGGTCCGGATCGGCGACGGCCGCGACCGCCTCGAAGAACGGCTCGGGCTTCATGACCATCCCCGGCCCGCCCCCGTACGGCGTGTCGTCCACCGTGCGGTGCGGGTCGTGGGTGTACGCGCGCAGGTCGTGGGCCTGCGCCTGGACCAGGCCGTTCGCGATGGCCCGGCCGATGATGCTGAACGACAACGCCTGGTTGACGAAGTCCGGGAAGATGGTGACGATGTCAATCCGCATCTTCGGGCTCATCAATCATCCCCGGCAACGGGTCCACCAGCATCGTCCCGGCCGCCAGGTCAATCGCCTTGATGACCTCATCGGTCGCCGGCAGCAGCCCTGCCGCCGTCGCGTAGACGTCGTTGGCGCCGGTGGGCAGCACTTCCGTCACCGGCCCCAGGTCCCGCCCGTCCACCGTACGGACCTGCAGGCCCACGATCTGGTGCACGTAGTAGCGCCCCTCGGGGAGGGGGGGCAGGTCTTCGTCGCGGATGAACAGTTCCGCGCCCTTGAGCTTCTCGGCGGCGGTGCGGTCTGTGACGCCCTCGAGCTGCACCAGCCACAGGCCGTGCCGGGTCGGTTGCGCGCGCTCGATGGTCAGTTGCTGTTCGCTCCGGGCCGTCCGGGCCAGGACTCGCTTCAAGGTGCGGTGCCGGTCGGGCACATCCGTCAGGGGCAGGACCCGCACCAGCCCGCGCAAGCCGTGCGGGCCCAGGATGCGCCCTACCTGCACGTCATACTCACTGCTCGTGGGACGGTTCATTGGACGGCGTAACGAGCAACGGCGTCTCGTCGGCGCCGATGATCTCCTCCGGGCGCCGCTGGCGAATCTCGATGACGAGGCCATCCTTGGTCACGATCTCGGTGCCGCCGAGCAGCACGGCCAGATCGTCGCCCTCGTTGATCTCCACGTAGCTCTCCAGCGTGCCCCGGATGACCTCCTGGCCGTTCTCGAGTTCCGCGACCTGCGCCTTGCGCTCCAGGAGCGCGTCGCGCAGTTCGTTCTGCTTCTGCTTCTCGGTCTCGATCTGCTTGCGCACGGCCATCGCGCGCTGCAGGTCGGCCCGCTGCAGGTCCGTGATGTAGGCCTTGGTGGAGAAGTCGAGCTGCTGCACGCGCTGCTCGATCTCGTTCGCCGCGCCCTGCAGCTCCTCGCTCACCTGCTGCTTGAGTTCATCGGTGACGATCGCCCGCAGGATGACCGTCCGCTTGACTTGTACGCCCATCATCCGCCTCCAGCCTGTAGAGGCGCCATTCATGGCGCCCAGGGCGCGATGAATCGCGCCGCTACATTGACCCAGGGCGCGATGAATCGCGC
>CAZZDO010000544.1:0-1707 GCA_964653205.1 uncultured Armatimonadia bacterium
GGACGAATCGCCAGCCGCCGCATGCGCGCCGGCAGGGGCGCGTGTCGGTAATGCTCGGTGATGTACATGGACCACTCGACGGGCGACGTCACGGCGATGCCCCACACGGGGTAATTGTTGCGCTCGGTCCAGTTCAGCTCATCCAAGCCCGGTCGCACCCAGGCATCGAGCCAGCGCTTCCAATGCACGCCGTCGCGGCTGGCCATGAACAGCGCGTCGTTCGCCCCTTCGTAGGGGTGAGCGGGATTGATCTTGCGCTCGGGCACGTAGCGGTTGGGGAAGCCGAGGTGGATGTGCTCCGCGCCGGGGCACGGCAGGATGGCGTTGGTGTAAAGATGGACGCCATAGTGGTCGCCATCGGCATACTGGAGCGAGTCGGGCGCGGACCAGTGGGTAAAGTCCGGCGAGGCCGCGTGCTGGATGCAGCGGACGGGCTGCGGATGGTAGCTATCCGTCTCGTTGAACTCCTGGCCGTGGATCAACCGCCCCAGGGAGGGCTCGAACCAGGTGCGGGTGAAGCAGCGGTAGCAGCCCGCCACCTCATCCCAGAACGCGGTGTTGATGGTGTCGAACTGCCCCGGCATCTCCAGCGGCGCTTCCTGCATCGGCGTCCAGTGCAGGCCGTCGGCGGAGGCCATGGCGTGGGCCTTTTCCCAGCGGGCACAGAGGCCCTTGAGGCGCCGGTGTGGGGGGCACGCGGGATTCGTGTCCAGGAAAGGCGGGGGGACTGCGGGATAGCCGCCGACCTGTAACACGTTATTCCGGCGCGTGCCCTTCACTTCCAGCAGCCCAAGCTCCGGCCGGGTGAAGGTGATCCCGTCGCGGCTCTCGGCCAGGGCACGCACCACCGTGTCCTCCTCGCGCGACCAGTCGAGGATGCCCGCCCGGTAGTACAGCCGCCAGCCGTTCTCCCAAGGCAGCACCCGGTCGGGGAAGGCCACGCTGTCCTCCCACGGCGCGTCGAAGGTGAGTACGACCTCGCGCCTCTCGGGCCGGTGCAGCTTCAGCCGTGCGCTGCGCAATTCCGCGATCAGCCACTCGTCCACGAACAGCTCCCGGCGGGAGCCGATGTCACAGTAGCCTGCCATCGTCGAATCCTTTCTGCAAACACAGCCTAGAAGAGGGTATTGAAAATGTCATTCTGAGCGAAGCGAAGAATCTCAGTTTTGTGTGGCCGAGACCCCTTCGCGGGGCTCAGGGCAGGCTCTTCGCTTGCGCTCAGGGTGACAATCGCGGGAATAGCTTCCGAGCTTCTCGCCTAGAACAGCTCGCGCAACATGCCGACGCTTTCGCGGACGATGAGCTCCAGCGCTTCGGGCGCGAGCTTGGCCCAGTAGGAAAAGTCCACCTCGTGGCCGCCGTGGGCGAACGCCTCCGCCGTCGGCAGATACCCGACGTACTCGCTGCAAACATGGGCGACAAAGGTCTGCGCCGCCGGGGAGCCGAGCTTGATCCGCAATTGCCCCTCGACAAACGGCTCGCCGGGCAAGCCGACAAAGGCCGTGTCGCCAACCCGTGCTGCCAGGATCTCATATTCCAGGGCCGGCGCGCGTTTGCGCATGAGCTCGACGCTCATCACCGATGCCGCCTGGAACCACGCCGGGTCAATGCGGCGCGGCGTTTCCTCCAGCCATTTCGGCTCCGGGAACTCGGCAAGCATCTTCTGGGCACGGGCCAATCGCTCCGGGTCGGGGGGCTTGAGCGGGA
>CAZZDO010000544.1:1807-3396 GCA_964653205.1 uncultured Armatimonadia bacterium
TCCAGGTCGGCGACGGCCGCGCCGATGGCTTCGACGGCACGGCCCGCCGCGAACTCGGCGTAGGCGGCCTCCCCGCCGCGCAGGTATTCGATGTCCAGCGGCAAGCGCGGAAAGTCCTGATCGAACATAAAGTACCCCATGGCCGGCGCAGAGTGCGTCTGTATCGCGTGCACCATGACCGCGTCGGCGCTGAAGCCAAAACGGGCCGCCGCGGCCCGCCGGATTCGTTCCGTCCATTCGCCCGTCACAATCGTTACGTCGAGGGCGAGGATGCAGAAGCGGCGTCCGTCCTGCTCAAAGACGACGGCTCGCGCCTTCAGCGGCTCCAGGACGAACCGCGCCGGCCGGTGTTCCCCCGCGCCGCTGCCCGCCAGATGTGTGCCCGCCACCGGGGTGATGTCCGCCTGGCCGATGCCGATCTTCATGGGGCCGCCTCCTGCCCGGACCCCTCCGCCCGCACCTCGTAGGCATAGACCCGCGCGTTCTCCAATTGCAGGGATAGGAGGGCCGTCGGCGTGGGCGGGATGGTGACGCCGGTTTTCCAGGTCAGGCGGGCGGCGAGCGCGTCGCCGGTTAAGGGGACGCTATCCTCGAAGGTATGCACTTTCGCGCCGCCCTCGGCTTGTACCTCGGCGCGCACGCTGCCCTCGGCCTTGATGACCTCATAGTTGAGCACGATCTCGCTCGGGCGCTCGATTCGGCCCAGGTTGATCGTCAGGCCGCCTTCGGGGTCGGCCTCGAACCCGAACAGCCGCCACTTGGGCCAGCTCGCGTAGGTGATGCCGGAGCGCGCGTGGTGCTTCATCCATTCCACCCATTTCGGCGTCGCCTTCCAATCCGGCGTCCAGCCGAACCCGTGGGAGTTCGGCGTGCCGGAGAAGTAGAGCCGATGCTCGTCGCCGACTTCGACCACGTTCGAGGCGGTGTTGATCCAGCCGTTGCGCGCCCAGGGCACCTGGGTGTGGTCCACAAAGATCGGCCGGCCGGGGAAGTGGAACCAGCGGCCGCCCCGATCGGGCTGATAGACCAGGGTCACGTCCGACGTGCCGTACAAGGCAAAGGCGCTGGTGGGCGAGCCGGTGTAGGGCAGCTCGTGCCAAAAGTTCCAGAGGAAACCGACTAGTCCCTGCCCCGCCGGCAGCATGCCCATGCCGTAGTAGTCGCAGGAGTGGAACCCGCGCGTGGCGGCGCAGATGTCGTCGAATTCGTCGGCGTAGAGCGCCGTCACCGCGTCGGAGTAGACGCCGTCGCGGAACTCGGCGGTGTGAATGCTGCGCCGCCCCATGCGCATCCAGCGCGGCGAATACTTGAGCGCCGTGACGCCGCAGCGGCGGCCCGGATGCCAGATGCTGGTGATGACGTCGGCGCTCAGCCAGCGCGGCTCCGGCGCGTCGAGCGTCCAGTGCAGGCCATCCGCCGAGTGCGCCGTGTAGTAACCCATCGTGTTAATATCCGGGTGGCCGAGGAACAGCCCCTTGTAGCCGCAGCCGGTGGCGCGGTAGCGGTGCGAGGGCGGGCTGTCGGGATGGATGAACACGGTCGCGCTGTGCAGGGCGAGGTTGGTGAGGTTGTTCGGGGCGGGGCCGTGG
>CAZZDO010000545.1:0-3355 GCA_964653205.1 uncultured Armatimonadia bacterium
GCGCCATGCGCAGGGGCTTCACGCTGATCGAGTTGTTGGTCGTCATCGCCATCATCGCCATCCTGGCGGCGATCCTCTTCCCCGTGTTCGCCAAGGCGCGGGAGAAGGCCCGGCAAGCGAGCTGCCTGTCAAATCTCAAGCAGATCGGCCTGGGCCTGGTATCCTACGCTGCGGACTACGACGGCATGCTCATGGACGCGCTGATGGGGCGCGACCTATCCGGAGCGACCGCGGTCTTCCCCCCCTGCCACTACTGGACGGAGATCATTGATCCGTACGTCAAGAACACCCAGGTCTTCAAGTGCCCCAGTGCCGCCTTCAACTACAGCGGCGGGGCCTGCGGCTACGGGATCATGCGCGAAGTCGTCGGCTATGCCGGCGGTCTGGGCTACACGACCTCGGGGGCGGACACCTGGGCGCCGTACCCCAACCCCGACCAGCCGGGCTTCGGCCAGTCTCTTGACGGCATGACGGTGCCGGCCGAGATCGTCGTCATCATTGATTCCCAGTACTGGGTGTGCGAGCGCGACTACTGGGACCGAACGGACAACACCGGCGTGCCGACCGCAGCGATCGCCGCGCAGTATGGCGGCGCCTACTACTGCGTGGACAGCCGCCACAATGAGGGCGCCAACGCCGCCTTTGCCGACGGGCACGCCAAGTGGCTGAAGCAGGGCATCGCCGGCCATCCCACGGGCCATCCCAACCCCCGCACCGGCGCCGGGAACTGGTATAGCTTCCAGTACCACTAAGGGGCCACGCGGCGGCCCCGCGGGGCATAGCGTCTCCCTACGCACACCACAACGGCCTGCACTCGGGTGCAGGCCGTTGTCACTGCGGGGTCTGGAGCCCCATCTCCGTCACTACCGCAGCAACTGCTTCCGCAGCTCCGCCAGCGTCTCTTTCGCCAGCTTGTGGTCCGGGTGCAGGGCCAGCTCCAGCTCGAGTTCGGCCATGGCGTTGGCCGCCTGGCCCTTGCGGATGTACAGCGCGGCGAGGTTGTAGTGCAGGTCCCGCCTGGTCGAATCCACTTCCAGCGCCCGTGCGAGCGCCTCAATGCCCCGGTCCAGATGCCCCAGCGCCCCGTGGGCCGCTCCCAGGTTGATGAGCGCCACCACGTGCTGCGGGTCACGCGCCAGCACCTGCTCGAAGCGCTCAATGGCCGGCGTGTGCTGGGCGGACAGGTGCAGGGCCGTCCCCAGATTGAGCAGCACGCCAAGGTTTTCGGGGTCCGCGTCGAGAATCGCCTTGTAGGCGGCGATGGCGGCCGGGTAGTCGCGCTGGCGCAGCGCGTCGTTGGCCAGGCGCAACTGCCGGGCAAAGTCGCGCTTCTCCGGCTCCTGTCGTCGTCGCCACGGCAGCTTCATTCGTGGTCTCCCCGGGCGTGGTAGGGCCGGGGCCAGTATAGCGGACACCCCTGTCGGGAGCAAGATCATGCGTATCATCCTGCGCAAGCCGAGACACCCTTCCTGCGACTCCGCCGCCACCTGGGCGTGGTACGGCGCCACACAGGCGCTGGGGATGCTGGGCGTCACGTACGATGGGAAGGCCCCCGAAGGCGGGCTGGAGCGGCCGTACCTCATCATTGATCCCGCGCGCGGGCAGCTCTGCCTGAACTGTCTGCCCGGCGGCCCGTACACAGATCTGCCGGCCGCCGAACTGATGCACGTGACCGAGGCCGCGCGCTTTGCCCGGCCAGACGGCGCCGAGCCGCAACTGCTGCCACTGCTGGGGCCGGTCCAGAGGCCCCTGGACGGCTCGTGGGTCGCCGAGGTCGTCTCCCTCGACGATCCGGACCCGGGGCCCGGCTACCGCAATCTGCCCCTGCTGACTGTTCACATGGGTGGCTCGCCGCCCTCCGGTCGCATCTGCCTCGTCGGCCGCGTCTTCGAGACCATCGGCTTGTACCTCTCCCGCTTCAGTTGGCCCGGCAACCCCGGCTGGAAGCGCTTTGTGCGCGAGGTGGACGACCTGTGGGACGGGCAACTGCGCGAGCGCTGGGGCGGGCAGGCGGTCGTCAATGACTACCTGCAGATCATCGCCGGGCTGCTGTGCCAGCTCTGCGCCGAGGCCGGCGAGCCGCTCGTGACGGTCTGGCCGCACCCCTTCCGCGACGGTCAGGTCAAGCGCCAGGGCTTCCTGGTCAGCCACGATGTGGACCAGCTCTTCGCCGACCAGGCCCTGCGGACCGAGATGGAACAGCGGCTGAACCCCCGCTTCTTCCTGCCCCGCTGGCGCGACTTCGAGCGCGATCTGAACGTCCGCTCGGCGTTCTACCTCTTCTCGCCCAAGCCGGGCGAGGAGTACTGGCAGGTCCCGAACTACAGCATCGCCGACCCGCCCGTCCTGCAGGAAGCCCGGGAACTGCTGGAGGGCGGCTGGGAGGTATCCCTGCACCAGCTCAGCCACGAGACGGAGGCCGAAGTGCGCGGGGAGGTCGAGTTTCTCGTGGAGACGCTGGGCCTCGACCAGCCCACCGGCACCCGCAGCCACTACCTCAAGCACACCTTCGACACGCTGGCCTACAAGGCGGCCGCCGGGCTACGCTATGACACGACCTGGTACGCCGAACAGACCACCAGCGACCTGCTGTGCGGCACGCTGCTGCCCTTCCGACCGCTGGACTGCCGCACGCTGGAGCCGGTGGGCCTGTGGGAGTTCCCCTTCGTCGTGGAGGATGGCATCGTCTTCGGCGTCTACAGCGAGGGCACCGGGCGCGATGTGGCCGGGGCCATCGCGAGCGGCCAGCCGTTCCTGGACCTCGTGGTCGCCCACGATGGCTTCGTGTGCTTCAACTGGCACCAGCGCACGTTCTCGCAGATGGGCGCCGCGCCGGGCGTGGCCGACTGCTGGCCGCCGGCCATGGCGGGGTTGATCCGCTATCTGCGCGATCAGTCGCCCGCGACGTGGAATCCCCTACCCGTCGAACTGGCCGACTGGTGTTCCCGCCGCGAAGCCGTGCGCATCACGACCGCCGGGGGCAAGGTCACCGTGACGAACAGCGGGAACTGTGATTGCGGCGATGCGGTCGTGTGCTTGCACCTGCCGCGGACCCGGGAGTGCCCGCTGGAGGCCATCGGGCGGGATGTGCCGGCCAACGCGCAGTTCCTGGGCCACCAGGGCTCGCGCGCGTTGTACGCGCTGCCGGTGAGCGTGGCGGCGGGCGAGACAACAACCATCGGGATCGTGTAGGAGCGGTCACCGACCGCGACCTTGAGAGCAAGGAAGTGGCCCCATGCGCAAGCTGCTCTGCCTGACGTTCCCCATCCTCGTGATCTGCTCGGTCCTCTGTGCCCAAGGGGAGGCCCGGCTGGCCAACTGGACCTATCAGACCGACAGCCGCTACCTGGGCGAC
>CAZZDO010000546.1:0-3354 GCA_964653205.1 uncultured Armatimonadia bacterium
CCCCCGTGTTCGCCCCCGTCATGGCCGCCCCCCCGCTGGCCCTGGTCGGCAGCGACAACGGTTACCTCTACATCCTCAAGGCCGCCACCGGCCAGCCGGTGGGCGACCCCTACTACACCCGCGGCCTGGTCCGCCAGCCGCCCGCCGTCAGCGAGCGCCTGATCGCCTTCGGCAGCACCGACGGCTGGCTGCGCGTCATCAGCCGCGACGGCAGCCGCCCCCTGTGGGCCTATCACCTGTCCGGCCCCATCGCCGCCGGCCCCGTCATCGCCCGGGGCGTCATCTACGCGGCCAGCCCCAACCGCCTGGTCGCCCTCGACGCCGTGACCGGCCGCGTCCGCCGCTCCTGGAAGGGTGAGCAGTTCGCCGGCGACCTCGTCGTGTGGTTCGACACCATCTACCTCGGCACCAACCAGGGCAGCATCTGGGCGCTGCCCGCCCCGTGACCGGATCATGCACGAAGCCACCGAGACCGCGGGGCTCTCCCGCCGCAACTTCACCCTGGGTGTCATCAACGGTGGCCTCTTCATCCTCATGGCCTCGCTGCTGGACACCGACACCGTCCTCACCGGCTTCGCCTGGCAACTGACCGGCGGCAAGACCCTCTGGATTGGCCTGCTCGTCTCGGTCATCAACTCCGGCTGGTTCTGGCCCTCGCTCTTCCTCAGCCCCTACTTCGCCACCCGCGCCCGCCTCATGCCCTGGTATCAGATCACCGTGGCGACCCGCCTGGTGGGCCTCTTCGCCATGGCCGCCGTCGCCTGGCAAGTCGCCGAACTGCCGCTCCGCCTCGGCTTCGTGCTGTTCACGCTCATGTACCTGGTCTACACCGCCAGCGGCGGCATCAGCCTCATCCCGTTCCTCAGCGTCGTCAGCGACACCATCCCGGCCCGCTGGCGCGGGCGGTTCTTCGGCTGGCGCTATCTGACCGGCGGCCTCGCGGCCTTCGGCGCCGGCTTCGCCGTCAAATGGCTCCTCGGCGACCACAGCCCCTACACCTTCCCGACCGACTACGCCATCCTCTTCACGGTCGCCGCCGCGCTAGCTGTGCCCTCGCTGGTGGTGTGGTGCTTTGCCGAAGAGCGCCCGCAACAGGCCAAGCGCCGCCGCGTCCCGATGACCATCGAGATTCGCCGCGGCTTCCGCCTGCTCAAACGCGACCGCAACTTCCGCCGTCTCATCGTCACCCGCTCGCTGGCCACGCTGATGCTCGGCCTGGCCCTGCCGTTCATCGTCCCGTACGCCCTCTCCAGCCTCGGCGCCCAGGCCGGCGCCGTCGGCATCTTCATGTCCGCCAAGGTCCTCACGTACGCCCTTTCCAACGTCTTCTGGAGTCGGGTCAGCGACCGGCGGGGCAATCGCCGGCTCCTGCTGCTCTCGGCGGCGCTGGGGGTCGTCGCGGTGTGGATGCTGCTGGTGGTGCACCTGCTCCCGGGCACGCACCTGTTCGTCCTGGGCGGCCTGGGCTTCTCGTGGCGCATCGTCTTCGTCTGCCTGATCTTCGGCGCCTTCGGCTTCTCCAACGCCGGGCAGGAGATCGGCTACACGAACTTCCTGCTCGAACTCATCCCCGAACGCAAGCGCCCGACGTATCTGGGCGTCTACTACCTCATCTGGGCGCCGCTGTGCTGGGTGCCGTTCGTCGGCGCGCTGCTCATTGGCAGCGGCCACCGCTTCATGCTGGGGTTCGCCCTGGCCGCGGTGGTGTCGCTGGTCATGCTGCGCTACACCATGCGCTTGCGCGAAGTGCGGGACGTGGAGGTCTCGGCGGCGCAGACCTCGGCGTGGCGCCGCACCCGCTCGTGGGGCTAGCAGTCGGCGGGAGTGTGAGAGTGGGGGAGTGGGGGAGGTTCCGACAGCAATGCCGCCCGTAGCTGTTCGCGGCCTCGCAGGTCGCTCCGCACTGTCGCATCCACGAAGTGATCGGGAGGTTCCCCTCTCCTGAACGCAGCGAAGCGGAGTGAAGGAGAGGGGCAGGGGTGAGGCAGATCCGTGCCGTCGCCGTTCCCCCAAAGACCCCCAACCTGCAGGCAAAAAAAACCGCTGAGTTCCCGTGAGAGCTGTTCCCTAACCTCTCACGTTCCGCCAGCGGCTGCTTTCAGTAGGGTCAGCAGCCACTGGTGGCTGCCAGAGTCCCCCTACCGAGAGCGGGCTTTACCCTGATCGAGCTGCATCTATATGTTACCCCATAATGGGCCAAATGTTCCCCCTATTTTTGCCCCATGACCAGGAATTTTTCGGCGCGGCCTATTCCCCGATCTGTACCAGGTCGTACTCCCGCTTCCCCAGCTTCAGTTCCTCACAGCACTCCACCTGCACATACGGGTCCTTGGCGTGGATGCGCTTGAACAGGTGCCCCTTGCCGCTCAGCTTCATCTGGTCGGGCACCGTCCCCGGAATCACCTGCACCCCGTCCAGCAAGTCCAGCGCCGCCCGCTCCACCGCCACGATGTTGTCCCCGGCTACCGCCCCCACATCCGGCACGATCGGCTGGGTGGACCAGCCCCAGCAATCGCACAGCGGCGTGATGTTGTTGAGCACCGTCACGAAGTACACCTCGCTCTTCGCAAAGTGCCCCAGGCACTTCTTGGTCGCCCACGCCATGCCCATCTGGAAATGCCGGTACCGGGACTGGTCAATGTGGATCGCCTGCACCGGGCACGCCGACACGCAGTGCATGCAGTACCGGCAATGGTGCTCGCTCAGCCGGAACCGGTCGTTCTTGTCGAAGCTGATCGCGCTCGTCGGGCAGTTGTCGCGGCACTGCATGCAGTGCGTGCACAGCTCCCCGTCCCACGTGAACACCCCGCCCATCAGCCCGTGGATGGCCCCGCGCGTCCGGGTGCTGACACACCCCATCGCCACGTTCTTGATGGCCCCGCCGAACGCCGAGTGCCCGTGCCCCTTGCCGTGCGACAGCACCAGCAGCCCATCGGCATCCACGATGTTCCCGCACAACTCGACATGGTCGAGCGTCTCGTACCCGACGGCCTCGCGGTAGTAGTATCTGTCGGCCACGCCCCCGGCGGGCAGGATCGGGCAGCCCAGCACCTCATGGGTGTAGCCCCGCTTGTAGGCCTCGAAGAACGCGCTCGTGCCATCGGTGACGAACGGCCGCCCGCCCCCGCTCTTGATGGCGTCCACGACGGTGCGCACAAAGAACGGGTGCAGCGTATAGATGCCGCTGCCCCCGCCCAGGTGCATCTTGATCGCCACCGTCTTGCCGGCGAAGCGCTGGCCGAGCTTGGCCTTCTCGATCATCTTCGCGTACTTGTAAGGCAAGCTGGCCTCGGCGGCGAGCCGGGGCAGATGCGCGGAAGCGAACAGGACCTTCTTGGACATGACATGACCTCG
>CAZZDO010000547.1:0-3345 GCA_964653205.1 uncultured Armatimonadia bacterium
CTTGCACGCCGCGCCGTTGGCCATGACGATGGCCCCCAGGCGGTCGCAAGCTGGCGCGGCGTCGGTTGTCACTGTTCAGTCACCTGTAGCCCGTCCGCGATGGGGCGGACGGCGACGGCCCATAGCCCTGTGGCCTCAAGCGCCTGCACGGCGTCTGCGGCGGCTGAGGCCTCCTCCCACACTCCCAGGACCGCGGCCCCGCTGCCACAAAGCAATACCGCCTGCGCATCCAGCGTCAGCAGGCGTTGTCGCAGACCCGCGATCTCCGGCCGATAGCGCTCGACCGGGGCGGCAAAGACATTATACATTTCCGCGGCCACTTCCGGCAAGGCACAACCTGCGCGCAATTGGCGCGCGAGCCGCTCCGTGTGGCGTCCGTCGGTGTAGTCCTCAGGCTGGACCAGACTGTAGGCCTCGGCCGTGCTCATCGTCACCGGCGGCAACGCCAGCACGAACTCGCCCTCGGTGAGCGCCGGCAACGGCGTCAACAGCTCCCCGCGCCCCGCCCCGAGAGCCGCTCCGCCCCGCAGAAAGAACGCCACATCGCTGCCCAGTTGGGCGGCGTAGCGGCGCGATTCATCGCGCCAGTTCTCGTCGTCCCAACTACCAGGCGCGATGAATCGCGCCGCTACGGCCGCCAGCGCCGCCAGCGTCCCCGCCGCATCGCTGCTGCCGCCACCCAGTCCCGCCTGCGGCGGAATGCACTTGTGCAGCGTGATCGCCACCGGCACGGCCATATTGAGCTGGCTGCGGAAAAGCCTCAAAGCCTTCAGGCACAGATTGCTCTCATCGGCCGGGACACCCGGCAGGCCCGTGACGGTGAACGTGTCCCGCTCCGCCGGCGTCACAGTCAACTCGTCGTACAGGCTGACGGCCTGGAAGACCGTCCGTAGCTCATGGTAGCCGTCCGTCCGCTTGCCGAGTATCTCCAGCGTCAGGTTGACCTTGGCCGGGCAGCGCACATGGATGGCGTTCACGGCGGCGTCACCTGCCGGAGCGCAATGCCCAGGCGAGCGAATTCCTCCATCGTCAGCGTCTCCGCCCGTCGCTGGCCATCTAGCCTGGCTGCCTCCAGGGCGTCCGTCACCTGCGCGCGGCTCAGGCCAAGCTGCGGCGCCAGCGCGAGGCCCGCCAGCAGCGACTTGCGCCGGTGGTTGAACGCCCCCCGCACCGTGCGGCTGAACTGCGCCTCATTCGGCTCCGCGAACGGCGGCACAGTGCGCTTGACGAGCTTGAGGGCCACGGAGTCCACCTGCGGCGAGGGCAGGAAGTCGCCCGGCGACAGCTTCACGATCGTGTCAACGTGCTCCACATGATACCGACAGAAGAGCGTCAGCGGCCCGTAGTCCTTCCCGCCTGGCTCCGCCGCCAGCCGCTGCGCGACTTCCCTCTGCACGGTGATGACCAGCGCCCGGCACAGCCGGTCGCCGAAGAGCTTCTCCAGCAGCGGCGCCGTGATCTGGTACGGCAGGTTCCCCGCCGCGACGTAGGGCTGCCCGGCCGTCGCGTCGGTCAGATCGGCGTGGAGGAAATCCTCCCAGCGCACAGTCACGTTCGGCAGTGGCGCGAGCACTTCCGCCAGCGCGGGCTGCAGCCGCTCATCTATCTCAAAGGCCACAACCCGCTGTCCCGACTGCCCCAGCGGCGCCGTCAGCGCCCCCAACCCCGGCCCGATCTCGACGATCGTGCCGGCGCCCAACTCCTCCGCCGTCTCCAGGGCCGCCTGCGCGATCCGCTCGACCTTCCCGGCGTTGAGCAGGAAGTTCTGTCCCAGCGACTTCCGCAGGCGCAAATCATGGCGCCGCAGCAGCTCCCGCGTCCGCCCGGCCAGGGACGGCGCACCGGAAGCCGCCAGGCCCCGGGATTCGCCGGCCCGGGCCCCTGGGAGGTCTCTCTCGTCAGCCATGGGAATACTCCTGAGGACAGCCGAAGTTTAGCCCACGACTGCCCTGAAGTCAAGGAAGCGGCCCCCACACCATGACCGAGCAGCACGAGCCTCTCGCCATCTCGCCCCGCCAGGCCCGCGAAGAGGACCTGCCCGTCCTCGCCGTGTTCGAGCGCGAGTTGGCCCGACTGAACTTCCCCGACGACCCCATCACCGACCTCGCCTACCACGAGGCCAAGCTCCGACGGGCTCTGCGCGCCGAGCCGGCGGGCCTGATCGTGCTCACGACTGAGGATGACGAGGACATCGTGGGCTGGCTGTGGCTGACCGGGAAGACCGTGCTCGCAACGGGTGAGCGCTACGGCGTGATCCGCAGCCTCTACGTCCGCCACGACCTGCGCCGGCAGGGCTTCGCCACCGCGCTCGCGTCCTACGCCCTCCGCTACTTCAGCGCGCGCGGCATCAGCCGCGTCGTCGCCAAGGCGCACCTGAACGCCGAGGGCGCCCGCCGCACCCTCGAACGCACGGGCTTTGGCGCCCTCCACGTCACCTACGAGTACCGCGCGCCTGCCACGGGCGAGGAGGAGCCATGAGCGCGTTCCCCTGCCAGGGCATCGCCGAGCTGTACTGCTGGGTCGGGCACATGCCCGACCGCGACTGGCGCACCGGCCACGAGGTCGAGGACTGTTTGCAGGCCCACCAGGACGCCGGCCTGACGCACGTCGCGTGGAAGCTGGGCCGCAGCGTCATCGAGTTCCACACCGACTTGCCGCGTGCCACTCTCTTCACCGGCGAGGGCCATCCCGAGCCGTGGGGGCCCGAACTCGGGCGCATGTTCGGTGAGCGCTGCTGCCTGCGGGCGGCGCTCGACTTCGCGCGCACCCACGGCATGACGATCACCGGCCGCCTGGGGATGAACCGCCACTACTCCAAGCAGGCCCACGGCGGCTGCTTCACCTCGCGCTGGGCGGCCGCGCACCCGGAGTTCTACGAGATCAGCAAGGAGCGCCAGCCCGACCCGTCGCGGCTCTGCTACGCCTTCGAGGAAGTGCGCCAGGAGCGCATTGATCTGCTCGTTGAGGCGGCGGAAATCGGCGTGGCGGGCCTGCACCTCGACTTCTGCCGCCAGCCGCCCATCGCCCGCTACCATCCCGCCCTCGTAGACAGCTTCCGGGCGCAGACCGGGCTCGAGGCGCGGGAGCTGGACCCGTGGGCGGGCGACGGGTTCGAGGCCTGGCTCCGCCACCGGGCCGCGCCGGTGACGCAGTTCATGCGCGACCTGCATGCGGCGCTGGAGCCCGTCCGCCGCCGCACCGGCCGCCCCATTCCCGTGCAGGTCCGCGTGCCGGACAACGGGCTCCCGGTGGACCTCATCGCCGGCCTGGACCTGGAGACATGGGCGGCGGAGGGGTGGGTGCAGGAGCTGTCAGTCAGTTCGCTCAACTGGCTGGCCGACTTCC
>CAZZDO010000548.1:0-3332 GCA_964653205.1 uncultured Armatimonadia bacterium
ATGATGGAGCTGGGGGAGGCGGCGGCGCGGGTGGTGGCACTGTAGGGCGGGGGCTTGTACCCCGCCCGTCCGTTCGGGTAGTGCCATGCGGGGCGGGGTACAAGCCCCCGCCCTACAGAACGGCTCGGCCGCCTTGCCTGGGCAGGGGCGGAACTGCTACAATCGCCCCATCCCCGAGAGGCGGAAGTGATCCGGATGTATGAACCCCTGGTGGGCGTCGAAGTGCACGCCCAGTTGACCACCGACTCCAAGATGTTCTGCTCGTGCAAGGCCGAGTTCGGCGCCGAGCCCAATAGCAATGTGTGCCCCGTGTGCCTGGGGCTGCCCGGCTCGCTGCCGGTCATCAACCGCAAGGCCGTCGAGCAGGTCATTCGCACCGGACTGGCGCTGGGCTGCGAAGTCGGCACGCTGTGCCGCTTCTACCGCAAGAACTACTTCTACCCCGACCTGCCCAAGAACTACCAGATCAGCCAGTATGACGAGCCGCTGACCTTCGAGGGCGTGATGGAGCTGACCGTCGAGGGGCGGCCGGTGCGCATTCGCATCCGCCGGGCGCACCTCGAGGAGGACACCGGCAAGAACATCCACCTGCCCAACGGGCAGAGCCTCGTGGAGTACAACCGCGGGGGGCTGCCCTTGATGGAGGTCGTCACCGAGCCGGACTTCACGTCGGCGGCGGAGGTGCGCGAGTATCTGCTGCAACTGCGGCGGCTGCTGCGCTACCTGGGGGTGTCCTCGGCCAACATGGAAGAGGGCGCGATGCGCGCCGAGCCGACCGTGAACCTCAAGAACCACGCGACCGGTCAGGCGACGCCGAAGGTCGAGATCAAGAACCTCGCGTCCATCAAGGCCGTGCATGACGCGGTGGCGTATGAGATCGCGCGGCAGCGGCGGGCGCTCGAGGATGACGAGCCGATGCAGCAGGAGACGCGGCGGTGGAATGAGGCGCTGCAGGCGACGACGGTGATGCGCGTCAAGGAGTCGGCGGCGGACTACATGTATTTCCCCGAGCCGGACCTGCCGCCGATGCAGCCGGCGGCCGAATGGGTCGAGGCGATCCGCGCGGGCCTGCCCGAGGTGCCGATGGCGCGGCAGGCGCGGTTTGTGAGCGAATACGGGCTGTCGGAGTATGACGCCGGGGTGCTGACCGAGAGCCGCGAGGTGGCGGACTATTTCGAGGCGACGGTCGTCGCGTGCGGGGATGCGAAGGCATGCGGGAACTGGGTCATGGGCGACCTGATGCACAAGCTGAATGAGACGAACCTGAGCATCGCGGAGTGCCCGGTGTCGCCGGAGCGGCTGGGGGAACTGATCGCTGTGATCCGCGAGGGCACCATCAGCCACAACATCGCCCAGCAGGTGTTCCCGAAGATGTGGGCGACGGGGCAGGCGCCGCGGGAGATCATCGCGGCGGAGGGGCTGGCGCTCATCAGCGACAGCTCGGAGATCGAGCGGCTGGTGGATGAGGCGATTGCGGCCAACCCGAAGGCCGTGGCGGACTACCGGGGCGGCAAGGAGAAGGCCATCGGCGCGATTCAGGGGCATGTGATGCGGGCGACGAAGGGGCAGGCGAACGCGCAGGTGGTCAATGCGTTGATACTGGAGAAGTTGAAGCAGTAGAGGCGAGTGGTTGAGTGGTTGAGTGGTTGAGTGGTTGAGTGGTTGGTGCCAGGTGGCGAGTGGGCGAAAGCAGGCGGCGCTCGATGCGACAGGATGCCGAACACTGGCTGCAGGATGCCGACAGTGACCTCGCGGCGGCGCGGAAGATGGCCGACGAGGGCATGTACAACTGGGCGGTGTTCGCCGCGCGGCAGGCCGTGGAGAAGGTGCTGAGGGGCGCGCACCTCGTGCTGCAGCACGAGGACCCGCCGCAGGGTCACTCCCTGCCGCGTCTCTTTGAGGGGAGTTTCGGTGAGGCGCCGGAGGAGTTGGCGGACGACCTGCGTAGCCTGTCGCGCGAGTACATGACGACGCGCTACCCGGACGTGGCCGGCGGGCCGACCGCGGAAGCATATGCCCTGGACGACGCGGAGCATGCGATCGCGCAGGCGGAGCGACTACTGGCATGGATTTCCCAAAGGTTGCCCTCGACGAGCTGATCGAGCGTCTCAAGGAACTCCTGCGACGGCACGGCTTGCACGAGGCCCATGTCTTCGGCTCGCGCGTGCGCGGGGACTATCTGCACCGCAGCGATCTGGACGCCATTGTCGTGGACGAGCGCTACGCGGGTGTGCCCTTTTTGCAGCGGGGGCTGGACCTGCTGGCCGAGTGGCCCGGCAGTCTGCCTGAGCTGGAGTTGTTCTGCTACACGCCGGCCGAGTTCGCCCGCGGCAATACGGTCATCCGCGAGGCGACCAAGTACGGCCTCCACGTCGTGCTCGATGACGAGCCGGCGCCAACGTCACCACACGCCTCCGTCTAGTTGGAGGACTCCTGCCGTGGATCCCGGTGCTGCCGGCACGTTTGGTTTCGCGGTGTTCCGGGGGGCGGCCATCGTCTTTGCGATGATGGTCATGGCCTACCCCATCTACCGCGTCGTCGGCCTGTACTTCGACCGCGCCCTCAACGCCAACGAGACCGTCCTGTATCTCACCGCCCTGCTGTTTCTGTTCCTGGGGATCATCGTGGGCTGGGGATCGCCGCTGGGGTGGATGCTGATGGCGGCGCTGCTGGTGGGGTGCCTGGGGCTGCCGGTCATCAACCGGCTGGCCGACCGCATCGCGCTGCGGCGCATGGAAGATGACGACATCCGGAAGTTCGCCGAGACCCTCCAGAAGCAGCCGCGCAACACCTACCTGCACGAGCGCCTGGCGCGGATCTTCCTGGGGCGGCGGGAGTACGAACTCGCGCTGTCCCACGCCAAGCAGGCCAATGAGATCAGCCCCGAGGACCCTGCCTTCAAGCGGCTGGTCGAGCGCATCCAGACCGAGCAGCGGCGCGATGAGCAGC
Organism: uncultured Armatimonadia bacterium; assembly: GCA_964653205.1. Lineage (GTDB taxonomy): Bacteria > Armatimonadota > Zipacnadia > Zipacnadales > UBA11051 > JAJFUB01. Next base: position 2,950 of record CAZZDO010000548.1, read on the forward strand.
GGCTGAAGCTCTGCCCCAAGTGCTTCGCCGAGAACCCACCGGGGGCGGGGGCGTGCCTGAAGTGCGGGTTCGCGTTCGTGGACCCGGCGGACTTCCTGCGGCTGCTGTGGGCCGGGCCGGCGCTGGAGGCCATCAAGTGGTCGGGGCTGGCGATGATGGGCGCGGGGCTGGTGCTGCTGGTCGGGTGGGTCAGCATGCTGGGCGCGAGCCTGCTGATGATGCTCGGGATCGCGAGTCTGTTCTGGTACATGTACGCGGTGTTTGGTCGGAGGTAGGGGGACGGCGGGACGACGACGGCAACGGCTGCCAGCAGGATGCTGGCGCTCCTACGGCAACGGCAGCGACTGCTCGTCAATCAATGTGAAAGCCGCCGTTGAGGTCGA
>CAZZDO010000549.1:0-3325 GCA_964653205.1 uncultured Armatimonadia bacterium
GGACAGGCACCCTCCCGCCCCATGCGCGTGGACCCCTCCACCTTCATTGACTGGGAAGCCTCCCCCGACGCCATCTGGCTCGGCTTCGAGAAGCTCTACCATCCCGAACTCACCGCCGAGCAGCGCCTCGGCATGCTGCCCAAGGCGGAAGGCGATGCGCTGCGCAACCCGGCCGCCCGCCCGCTGCTCCCCGAATACATGGCCTGGGGCGACTTGCTGTCGGACTGCGGCCGCTACGCCGAGGCCGAGGCCGCCTACCAGGGGGCTACCGCCTTCGGCACGCCTGACGTCCTGACCCTCAAGCTCGCCTTCGCGAAGCTGGCCCAGGGCCGCAACCAGGAGGCCGCTGGCCTCTTCGCACAGGCGGCCAAGCTGCCCGCCCTCAAGGGCGTAGCCCTGGCGGGGCAGGCCATTGCCGCGCTGGGCACCGGCGGGGATGCCCTCGGCCTCGCCGGTCAGGCTCTCGCCGCCGCGCCGCAGGACGCTGAGGCCGCCGTGATGGCCGGCTTCGTGTACCTGCGCGCCGGCACCCTCGAGCAGGCCCTCACCACGCTGCAGCAGGCGGCGACGCTGAACCCCAAGGAATACCGCGCGCCGGCCTACCTGTCCCTGGCCAAGCTCGCGTCGGGCGATGGCCCGGCCGCGTGTGATCTCGCGGCCGCCGCCGCGTCGGCCGCCCCGGGCTCCGGTCTGGCCCATGCGGCCCTGGGCACGGCCGCCTTCTACGCCGGCAGCCTCGAGCAGGCGGCCGCCGAGGCCGCCCTCGCCGAGGATCTCGCGCCCGACTCCGCCACCGCCCACCTCCTGTCCGCCCAGGTCGCCGCCGCCCAGGGCAACCTGCCACTGGGGCTGCGGGAAGCCGAATTGGCCGTCTCGCTGGACCCCAGCCTGGCGCAGGCCTACCAGACCCTCGGCGTGCTGTCGCTGGCGCTCAACGACGTCCCCCGCGCCGAGAAGTCCTTCCGCAAGGCTCTTGACCTGCAGCCGAAGCTCGGCGCGGCCATGACCGGTCTCGGCCAGGCGCTGGCCCGCCAGGACCGGATGCCCGAGGCCCTCCAGGCCCAGCAGGCCGCCGTCTCACTCGATCCCGCCGCCGCCGGGGCGCACAACAACCTCGGCGCGGTCTACATGCAGACGGGCAAGTTCAGCGAGGCCCTCGCCGAATACAACCAGGCCCTCGAGTTGCAGCCCAACTGGGCGCTGGTGCATGGCAACCGGGCGCTGACGTACCTGGAGATGAACCAGTATGCCAAGGCGGTCGAGGAGGGCGAACTGGCGGTCAAGCTCGGCGCCCGCTCCGCCCGCGTGCACACGACCCTGGCGCGCGTGTATCTCAAGCAGAACCGCGTGAACCGCGCCTGGGCGGCGCTGCGGGAAGCCCTGCAACTTGACCCGAACTACGCCCTGGCGCGCATGCACATGGCGGAAGTCTACATCCGGCTGGGCCTGAACGATGAGGCCAACCGCGAGCGGCTGCAGGCCATGACCCGACAGCCCTCGGTCATGGTGGACAACCGCGGTTACGGCCGGTCCGAACTCACGCTGCGGGGCGGCGGCGGCCCGACCGCGGAGGCCTCGGCCTTCACCAGTGGCCGGGGCGACGGCGGCCAGAACGCCTTCTACGTGGCCGGCCGCGTCACCGATGGCGACTGGGACCGCCCGCGCACCGACTACACCAACCGCGCCGGCCTGGCCTACGTCGGGCGCCAGACCAGTCCCGACCACACGGTCCTGATGGTCGGCGAAGTCCATCTGGACGACCTTGAAGTGCCCGGCCCGGCCCTGCGGTCTGGGCGTGCCGACGGATGTGGACTACGAGCGGCAGGCCAGGGGCGCCGAGTTCCAGGTTCTGACCCGCTCGCCCCTGGACGACATGCAGCTCACCTGGCGGGGCGGCTACCGCTGGAATTCCCAGCGCGACACCAACCCCGACAGCCTCCTGCCCGACCCCAACCCGCTCGCCCGACTGAAGCTCACGCAGGAGGGGCCCATGCTGGAGGCGCGCCTGGACAAGCAGCTGTCCAGCGGCGCGGCGCTGCTGGCGGGGGTCGCCTGGTACCAGCAACAGACCAGTGTGAGCGGGTTGCTCACGGCGGTGAACTTCGCACCCCCGCCCGCGGTCATTTACACGCCGTTCGCCGACCGCTACACGCGCGATCTCGTCACCGGCTACGCCGACTGGGAGAAGCGCCTCGACGACCGCCTGTGGCTGCTGGTGGGCGGGCGTGTGGCCGTGGCCAGCGATGCCAACCCGGTCCTCCTCCCGCGGGTGCGCCTGCGCTACAAGCCCTCCACCGACAGCGCGCTGGTGCTGCTGACCCGGCCCGTGCTGGCCGACAATGCGGCGGAACTCGCGCCGCAGGATGAATGGGCCTCGCGCTCCTTCGGCTCGCCGGTCGTGCTGGACCGCGGCGGCTACAATCAGTCCTACGAGTTGCAGTACGAACTGCAGCCCGCCGATGGCTCGTCGGTGCGTTTGACGGTCTTCCACCGCGACCTGCGCAACCTGCTGGTCAGCCTGGAAGACCCGGCCTGGGCTGTCGGCGCCGGCCGGCCCGAGCTGGGGAAGGCCAGCGTGCAGGGCATCGAGGCCGAATATGAGCGCTGGCTGACCAGCCGCCTCAGCGGCGGCGTCTGGGTGCGCTGGGCCGACGCGGACAACCGTGACGCCGGCTTCCCGGATGTGCCCTACGAGCCCTCCCTGCGCGCCCAGGCCCGGCTGGACTACCTGGACGATGCCGGCTGGCGCGTGGCGCTCATCTGGAACCACGTCGGCCGCCGTTGGGCCGACCTGGCCAACACCAACCGCCTGGGCGCCTTTGACACCCTCGACTTCAGCATCGCGCGGCAATTCGACCTGCACACCGACGCGTTCATTGCCGTCGAAAACCTGCTGGATGAGGAGTACCAGGTCTACCAGGACTACCCGGAGCGCGGGCGCCGGGCCTACGCCGGTCTGCGCTATCGGTTCTGAATCATGGCGGGGTGGCCCTTGCGCGTTCCTTGAAGAACGGGTAAGATGAGTGTCGCAGATTGGCACTCCACGGGGCGCAGCGGGCTTCGGCCCAATGCTGACGTGCCGGCGAGGCGGCAGACGCCCGACCGGCAAAGGGAGAGTCGCCGATGAAAACCACAAGTCTGCTCCTGGGGATTTCCCTCCTGCTCCTGGCCGTGCTCCTGGGCGGTTGCTCGGGCGCCGGGGTGCCGGTGGCCGCCAACACCGGTGGCCTCCTGCAAGCGCTCGCGGCCGACCACCTCAGCGCCCTGCAGCTCTTCTACGGCTGGCTCGGCGTCCTCTACCAGCGCGTGGCGGCCGTCGCGCCCG
>CAZZDO010000550.1:0-3309 GCA_964653205.1 uncultured Armatimonadia bacterium
CAACCCGCCGACCGTGACGTTGCTGGCCCCCAACGGCGGCGAGACGATCACCGCGCCGTTCCAGGCCCAGTGGCAGGCCACCGACGCGGACGGCGACCCGCTCACCTTCGCCCTCCAGATCAGCCGCGACAGCGGTCAGAGCTGGTGGCCCATCACGCGCGGCCTGACTCAGACCACCTACATTCTCGACCCGGCCCAGTTGCCAGGCGGCGCACACCTGCGATTGCGCGTGCTGGCCCACGATGGCGTCCGCACCAGCGGCGATGCGTCGGACGTGGACTTCAGCGCCACGAACAACCCGCCGGCCGTGCAGATCATCCGGCCGCCGGATGGCAGCAGCTTCCAGGCCGGGCAGCCGGTCTTCCTGCTCGCCCGCGCCTTCGACCGCGAGGACACGAACATCGCCGAACAGACGCAGTGGCAATCGGACCGCGACGGCAGCCTGGGCGCGGGCGGCGAGATCGCCACCCGCAGCCTCTCGGTCGGCACGCACACCATCACCGCACGCGTGACCGACAGCGGCGGCCTGACCGCCTCCGACAGCATCTCGCTCACCATCACCGCGCCCGTCCCGCCGCCCGATCAGTGCACCGAATGGCTGGTGGATGGCAACTTCGAGATGTCAGGTTGGGCTGCGTGGGCGCACGGCGGTACGCCAGAGCCGGTCATCACGTTAAGTGATACGCCCACACCGACCAACGTCCTGCTTCTGGCTCCCCCCGGCAGCGACGACGTACCCGGCCTCTCCTGGGCGCGGCAGACGGTCACGCTGCCCACGGCCACCGGCACGGCTCGGCTGACCTTCCGCTACCGCACCGGCTCCCGCGACGCGGACAGCGAGCGCGACTGGTTCGTCGCCGCTATCACCGGCGGCGAGGGCGAACCGGTACGTGCGCTACGCCGCCACGGCGGCCAGAGCGACTGGCAGACGGTCGAGGCCGACCTGACCGAGTATGCCGGGCAGACCATCGGCATCCTCTTCGCAGTCCACAACGATGGCCAGGCCGGGCAGACCTGGGCTGAGGTGGACGACGTGGCGCTGTGCGTCAGCGCCGCGCCTCCGGTCGGCCCACCGCTCGGCGCGTGCAGCCTGCCCGAGGGCCTGGCGGACTATGCCCCGGCCGGCCTGCCCGACTTCGACCAGCGGCAGGCGGACTGGTTGGCTCCAGGCACAACCAGGTGGTCACACGACGGCCCGGTCGCGATGGCTGATCTGCTCTGGTGGCGTGACTCGGCCGAGGAACCCGGCACAACCGCCCCGCCGGACGTGTCCGACGGCTACGCGCTGGTCGAAAGCTACGGCCTCTGGGACGACCACGACCCGCAGAACGTAGCGCCGCTGGTCGAGGACCTGGCCGCCCAGATGAACGCAAACGCCGACGGCCTCGGCGCTGATCTGGACGACCTGGTGACGGGCCTCAACGCATACCTGGCCGAAAAGGGCTTGACCGACGACTACACCGTGACCGTGCACCGCTCGCCTTCCTTCGACTGGGTGCGCGACGCGGCGAAGCAGAACGAACAAGTGCTGCTCCTGCTCGGCTTCTGGGAGCTGCAACCGGGCGGTTGGAAGCGATTGGGTGGTCACTACGTCGCGGTGGCCGGCGTGGACTGCAACGGCGACGGGGTCGCGCTCAGCGACCCGGCCCGCAACTCGGCCGAGTTCGGCTGGCCGGGCCACGTGGCGCCCCCCGGCTGGCACGGCCATCCACCGGAGCCGCCCGACACCTTGCACAACAACGCAGCTTACGTCTCGCACGACAGTTACGGCATCATGCGCACCACGACGGGCTGGGGGCCACAGGGCTATGCACGGCGGTTCGACGAGATCGCCGACTTCGCAGGGCTGAACTTCGCGCCCGCGCTCGAAGCGAGCCGCGCAAGCGCCTACGGCGGCGGCGAAATCCTGACTCTGGCCGACTACGCGCTCGTCCTGGCCCCGCGGCGCTCGGCGGCGATCCTGCGCCTGGCGCCCGGCTACAGCCGCGTGCGCGGGAGTGAGATCTTCGCGGTGGAGATCGAGGCCGATGCCGGCACCAAGAGCATTGACCGCGCTCAGGCGTTCGTGGACTTCGACCCTACGATCCTGCGTGTGGTGGACGAGAACGGCGCGCCCGCGACGCAGATCGTGCCTGGCACGGCGCTGACCAACGTGCTGGTCAACAGCACCGATAACACGACCGGCCGCATTGGCTTCGTGGCCCAGGGCACGGCCCAGACCGGCCGCTTCACCGTGGCGGTGGCCCGCTTCCAGGTCATCAGCCCCACCCTGACGAGCCGGCTGGCGTTCAGTGTGATTGCCCCGCGGGGCAGCGACCTGCTGCTGGCGGGCGAATCGGTGCTCGAAGGGCTGCGCGGGGGGCTGGTCACTGCGCTGCCCGGCGCCTGGATCACCGGCCAGGCGACGATGCAGGGCCGGCCGACCCCGCCGGACGCCTCGTGGGCTGTGCCGCTGCTGCTGACGTTGGGCCAGCCCGGCGAGCGGGGCGCGGCCTACGCCTTCGGCACGGTCAGCGACCAGAGCGGGGCGTTCACTATGCCCGGCGTAGCTGCGCCCGGCGACTACCGTGTGCGGCTGAAAGGGCTGCACACGCTGCGCAACCTGTTGCCGACCACCCTGACCGGCGGCGCCAACAGCGTGAACATGGAGACTCTGCTGGAAGGGGACGCCTTCGGGGACAACCGCGTAGACGGCCGCGACGTCTCGCTGCTGACGGCCGCGTTCGGCAAGGCGCAAGGACAAACGGGGTTCGACCCACGAGCCGACTTCAACGAGGACGACGTGGTTAACCAGGCTGATCTGAACCTGCTCAAGCCGAACCTGGGCTGCCGCGGGGACATCCTGCTCGGCGCGACCGTGGCCTCCGCGGCCGGCGAAGAGTCGCCCTTGATCCTGGACTTCGAGCCACGGGCCACTGGCCCCGTCAGCTTGCGCATCGTGCCATCGTCCGCGCTGGCCGTAGTCGGCCAGGTGATCGCCTTGGACGTGGTGGCCGACGCGGACATACAACCGGTGGACACGGTCGAGCTGTACCTGGACTTCGACCCGGCGCTACTGCAAGCAGTGGACGCGTCCGGCGCGCCCGCGACAGCAGTTCAGCCCGGCACCGCCTTGGCGACGATACTGTTCAACCGCGTCGATCCGGCGTGGGGCTGGGTTGACTACCTGGCCTCCAGCGCGGGTGGGACGGCTCCCAGCGGTCAGTTCACCGTGGCCACGCTGCGCTTCAAGGTCCTGCAGTTTGGGAAGACCTGGGTGCGCTTCAGCTTCTCCGACTGGCGGCCCACCGACGTGACCTATCAGGCCCA
>CAZZDO010000551.1:0-3290 GCA_964653205.1 uncultured Armatimonadia bacterium
CCAGAGCATCATCGGGGATCGGGAAGACGCCGGCGATCAGGCCGAAGTGCTTGCCGTCGTCCCCGCTCATGGCCTGGAAGTCCCTGACCAACTCCTGCAGCCGCTCCTGGAACTCGGGAATGCGCTCCGGGGCGCACTGGATGCCCAGGACGTGCAGCGAAACGCCCTCCTCGTCCGTGCTCTCCGCCGAGTAGCGCAGCATGTCCACGAAGTTCTGCACCAGCCCGATGCCGAAGTCCGAGGTCTTGCAGACAATCTCCCCGGCGACAAAGCGATCGGCGACCGCGCGGTAGAACTTCTCCAGCGCCCCCCGCACCTCGCGCTTCTCCACGATCTCGATCAGCCCGGCGCGCTCCAGCATCTTGGTGTGGTAGTGTGTCGTCTGCGGCGATTCGTGGATCAGTGCGGACAGCTCCTTCACCGACGCCTGGCGCTCGGTGAGGATCTCCAGGATGCGCATGCGGCGCATGTCACCCATCGCCGCCACAACCTGCTCGGTCGTCTCCAGTTGCTTCGTCGGGCTCATCTTCACAACCATTCAGGAATCGCTGATCGTTCTATGCACATCGTACATAGCGCACAGACAACCTGTCAACTATTATTGTACGTTCCACGATAGCCGTTCAATATGGTAACGTTGCGAGCTACCCCTTCAGGGCCCCGACGACCGCCTCGGCTGCCGCCCTGGGACCGGCCGCCGACAGCACCACGTACACCGGCGCCTCGCCCAGCGCCCACTGCGGCTCTACCAGCAAACGCCCGCACGCGTCGAAAGCCCTGGCCCCGCTGATGGCCCGCATCTTCCCCACCTCGGCGTCGGTCCACACGACCGCCACGTAGCTCTGCTGCCTCCCCGGCAGCCGCAAGTGCTCGGGCGCGGCGAACAGACAGCCCCGGACGTCATCCCCCAGCGCCATCGCCTGGTCCACGCACTTCGGCTTCGCGCCCAGCATGTAGGCCATGGCCGCCTGTGTGGCCGCGATCTTGTGCGGGGCGCCGGCGTACTCAAAGAAGATCGTGGACGTGATGTCGTAGTTCAGCCGCGTCGTCCAGATGTGGTAGAAAATCTTCTCCACCCCACCGGCCATCATCAGCACGCACGCCCGGGTGTTCCACACCGCCTGCTGCCATTCGCTGTCCAGGAGCGCCGGCCAGCCGCGCTTGATGGGGTCGGCGTCGTCATCGGCGTAGTAGGCGTACTCGGTCATCCACATGGGCTTCGCGCCGCCCTGGGCCCGCATCATGTCGTTGAGGCGCTGCAGATTGGTCGCCACGCCCTCGGGCGTGCCGCCCGGATACCAGTGGACGCTGACCTCGTCACAACTCTTCAGCCCGCCATTATCGAACATCGCCTGGTAGAGCGGGAACATGTCCGGCATGGCGCTGTAGCCGCCGATGACGTGGCCCGTCGGGTCGGCGGCCTTGCACCCGGCGAAGACGCGCTGGAGCAGAGGCACGTAGTCCTCCGGCTTGTACGCGGCCTTGGGCAGCGAGTAGTTCGTGAAGATCGACTCGTTGAAGACCTCCCAGTACCGGATGCGGTCGCGATAGCGCTTGACGCACGCGGCGGCATAGGCCTCCAGGTCGGCGGGGTCCTTCGGGGCATAGGCCTGCCGGGCGCGGTTGCCCGGATAGCCCGTCTTCCGCAGCTCCGCCGGGGCCGTGGACGACCACTCGGCCGACGGGAACGGGAACATGCACAGGACGTTCATCCCCAGCTTCAGCGGCCGGTTGATCTGCGTGTCCATCGCGTCGAAGGTGAAGCGGCCCTGCTCCGGCTCGACATGCTCCCACTTGAGCGACCAGTCGCGCACCCACGAGATGCCGAGCCGCTTGGCGATCTCCAGTTGCCCGTTGTGCGCGTAGGCGTGGTTCATGCCGAAGGGGCTGTTGGTGGGGTCGGGCGGGGCGAGGCACACGGCCCCGCGGGCGTCCGTCTGGGCTTCCCCGTCGGGCGTCTTGACGCTCAGCCGCGCCCGGTAGAAGCCCGGCCCGGGCAGGGCCAACGCCAGCGGCACGGCGTTCGCGCCCGGCTTGAGGTTGACTTCCTTCGTCTGCTCCAGCACCGTCTCGTCGGCGAAGCCCGTGACCGTGAGCGTGAGCGTGGCCTTCGTCGCCGTCGCGGAGACAACGTCGGCGTCCAGCTTCGCCGTCTGTGGCCCCGGAGTGCCGCACGACTGCCAGAAGGGCCGCGCGAGGACTTCCAGCGGACGGGCGGCGAAGTCCGTCGGCGCGCTCCCGACCTCAAGCTGCACGTTGTCCACGTACGTCACGCAGCCGGCGAAGTCGGCCTGGTGCTCGGCCGTGAGGGTCGGCCCGAGTTGCGGCACGGCCAGGTCGGATGAGGCCTTCGCGGTGATGCTGACCCGCTGCCAGTCGGTCGTCAGCGTGACCTTCTTCTCGCCCCACAGGCCCGGGCCGTTGAAGCCGATGCTGGCCGGCACACCCGCCTTGCTGGCCTTCAGGCTGACCGAGAGCGTGTACGTCTCCCCCACCTTCACCGGCACAAAGCCGATGGTCTGCAGGCGCGGCTGCTCCTGGGGCCTGGCGATGGGGTCGAAGTAGTCGAAGAAGGTGCCATAGTTCGGGTCGTCGGGCCGCCAGGTGATCGCGGCGCAGTTGCCCTGCACGCCCTGCCCGGGCGCGACGTCCCAGCCGTAAGTCCAGTAGTTCGCCACGCCCCAGCCGCCGAGGGCCTCGAACCCCGCGTTGGGCAGCAGGTTCTTGTGTCCGGTGTCGGCGATGATGTTACAGCGCGGCGGCGCCGGAACCTCGCGCAGGCTCACATCCGACACCCACAGCGTCCCGGTGGTCGTGAACCAGATCTGGAAGCGCGTCGTCGCGGCGGCGGTGTGGTCGGCGCGGAACTTCGCCGTCAGCTCCCGCCAGTTCTTCCCGGGGCTGAAGGACTTCCACAAGCCCAGTTGCTTCCAGCCGTTGGTGTCGTGCAGGCCCACGTTGGCGCTGCCGAGCTTCTCCCCCCGGACGCGCAGCTTGCACTCGTACCAGCGGCCCTCCTCGACCTTGACCACACCGGTCTGGCTGAGCATCGCGTGCCCGCCTTCATAGCGCGTGCAGGCGATCCTCTGCGCGAAGCGGCCGGGGGCCAGCTCTTCGAGGCTGAAGGCGACATCCAGCTTCTCGCGCGGGGCGCCGGACTCATACTTCCACCCGTCGGCGAGGCCGTCGCGGTTGGCGTCTTCGGCGAAGTTCGGGGCGGCCAGGAGATTGGGCGCGTCCTGCGCCCAGGCCGACGTAACACACAGCACCAGAAGAGCAAGGTAGAGGTA
>CAZZDO010000552.1:0-3266 GCA_964653205.1 uncultured Armatimonadia bacterium
GCCGCGAATGCCCCGGCTACTTCATGTGCATCGGCAACCACATCCCGTGGAACGTCCCGGCCGAGAGCGTGAAGTGGTACTTCGAGTTCTCGGAAGAGTACGGCACTCTGTAGCCTCTGGAGGTATCAGCGATGAGCGCCATGCTACGACTGGCGGGCATTCAGATCGTTGTGCTAGCCGTCGCCGCCGTGGCGACGGCCGCGGATTTCACCGCCGCCGTGACGGTGAATGCCAACTCCGGCGCGCGCCCGATCTCGCCCTACATCTACGGACTGAACGGGGCGCTCCAGCAGTACACGCCCGAGCTGATCCGCGCGTCGGGCCTGCGCCTCACGCGGGAGTCCAACGGCAACAACTGCACCAAGTACAACTGGAGGCTAGACCTGTCGTCCCATCCGGACTGGTACAACAATGTCTACAAGCAGGGCTGGCACGACCGTGCCCAGCGGCTGCAGAAGGAGTTCGCCGACTTGCAGGGCCTGTTCGGCCTGCAGGTGCTCGGGTGGGTGGCCAAGACCGACGCGGTGAACTTCCGCGAGCAGGACGTGAACCCTCGCCCGGAGTCACACCAGGACTTGTGCGGCGGCGGGAAGCCCGAACTGTACCTGCAACCGTGGTCCGCCCAGGACACGGTGGGCATTCTGGACCACTGGTTCGGCCCGGGGGGCCTTGGGCTCGATCCCGCCCGGTTCCGGTACTGGCATCTGGACAACGAGCCGGACTGCTGGATGGGCACTCACAACGACATCTGCCCCAAGGACTACAGCGCCGCCGACTGCGTGCGCAAGTATGTCGCGGTGGCGCGGGAAGTCAAGACGCGCTATCCCGGCATTCGGCTGATGGCGCCGGGCTTCACCTCGGAGTGGATGTGGTGGAACTGGAACGGCGGGTTCGTGGAGGGCCTGCCGTGGGCCGAGTACTTCATCAAGCGGATGGCCGAGGAGAGCAAGGCGTGCGGCATGCGCCTGCTGGATGTCGTGGACTACCACACCTATGCGGGCAGTGACAAGCAGACTGAAGCCGATGTCCTGCAGGAGTACCGGATCCTGTATGACCCGACGTACCAGTTCCCCACTGCCAACGGCTGCAAGCGCCTCCCTGACGGCGGTTGGCATGACGACCAACGGGTCGAGATGATCTTCGCTCGCACCGAACAGTGGCTGGACAGGTACTTCGGGCGCGGCCACGGCATCACCATCGGCGTGACGGAGGCCGCGCCGGCCCACAAGCGCGAGATGGTGAGCGCGCTGTGGTATGCCTCGATGTTGGGCACCTTCGCCGACCACGGCGTCGAGGTCTTCACGCCGTGGGACTGGCACGCCAGCTGGTGGGAAGTACTGCACCTGTTCAGCCGATACGCGGGCACGAGACGAGTCGCTTCGCACGTGGACGGCGCGGCGCCGGTGCTGGCCTTCAGCTCCCTGGACGCCTCCGGCAAGACGCTGACGGTCATTCTGCTCAACAACTCGCCTGACGGGACGGCCACGGCGCGAGTGTCGGCAACGGGCTTCGTCCTGGCTGACAGGCCGGCCACCACACTCCGACTAGCGAATCTACCCGAGGACACGCGCACATTCCAGTCGGACACCGAGAACGCCCTGCGGCGCGGAACCGTGCCGCTGCGCCAGGGCGTGGCCAAGGTCCGGCTGCCGCCCTACTCGATCACGGCGGTGCTGCTGGCAGGCGCCCTGACGCGCCGCTGGCGAGGACGAGATGCAGACACTGCGGCAATCCATGGAACTTGGCCATGCCAACCTTCTGGCCTGGCTCGACCCGGAGCGGCAGCACTTCCCCACCGGCGGATATGAGGTCGCGCATGACACCGGGCGCTGGTGGGACGCGATGCTGCGGCTGGAGGCCACCCTCGGGCTCGCCATCCCCGCCGACCGCGAAGCCGACATGCTACGCAACCTGCAGGCGCTGCTGGACAACCCCGACGGGCTACTGATGAACCTGCCCGATGAGGCCCTCATGGGCGACCGGCCGCGGTTCATCAACCCCCACAACTTCCGCGAGGGGCTACTGGCACTCGGGACGATGGCCCGGGTGCGGGGCAGCCAGTGGGCGGTGGCGGCCGGACTGCGGCTGCTGCGCACGCTCGACACGCTCTTCCAGCCGGATGGGCGGTTGGACTACACGCGCCTGCAGTGCTGGGGCACGGCGCCGCACACGCAGTTCGCCGGCCCGTGGCTGCTCCTGAGTCGGGAGGCGGTCAGTCCGGGCCGCGAGATCGCCGTCCGCCACGCCTTGCCCGAGCGCACGAGCACAGAACGCTTCAGCAGCGGCGCGACGTACCGCCTTCTGTGGCGCGGCGACGATGTCGTCGGCCTTGACCCACACGACGGGCCGATGACGATGCACCCGCTGATGCCCGCAGGGAGGGCCTAGGTGCGGGTGCTCATCACCGGCGCGGCGGGGCGGCTGGGGCGCAAGCTCAGCGGCGCCCTGGGGGGCGAGCACGAACTCGTTCTCGGCGACGTGAACCCGCCGGACGACCCGCGTGCCATGCCGCTGGACGTCACCGATCTGGCGGCGGTCCGGGCCTCGGTCGCGGGCTGTGAGGGGATCGTCCACATGGCGATCGTGGACTGGCCGCTGCCCAGCCTGGAGGAGACGCTGCGCTACGGCGCGACGGCGCTGCAGGTCCACGTGGCCGGCACGTACAACGTGCTGCAGGCGGCCCTGGAGGCTGGCCTCCGCCGGGTCGTACACCTCAGCTCGGCCAGCGCCGTGGACGGGCTACCCGAGGGGACCGCGGTCCCGCCCGACTGCCGCCACTACAGCAATGGGCCGTACGGTCTGACCAAGGGTCTCGCCGAGGACGTCTGCCGCGCCTTCCACGCGGCCTACGGCGTGCCCGTGACGATCCTGCGGCTGGGCACGATCTATAGCCCGGAGCCGGGCGGCGTGTGGATCGGCAATCAGTTCGTCCGCGAGGGCGCGGACCAGCCCCCGCCGCCGCCGGGGCCCACGTCGTCCCGCGTGCATGTGGATGATGTGACACGGGCCATCGCGATGGCGCTGGCGGTGGTGGAGCCGGAATATGCGCTCGTGCACATCGTGGGGGCCAGTGCAGGTGACACGTGGGACCTTGAAGCGGCGCGGCGAGTGTTGGGGTGGGCGCCGAGGGTCGGATTTGATGAGGCAGGCTTGCCGCGGCTGGCGTGAAGGCAACGGCCTGTGCCGGCAGGATGCCGGCGCTCCCAGGAACGGCAACGGCTGTCAGCTGGGCTTCGACAAGCTCAGCCTCGCGAGAGGCTGGCGCT
>CAZZDO010000553.1:0-3245 GCA_964653205.1 uncultured Armatimonadia bacterium
TCCCGAAGACCGTCCCGCCGCCTCTGCCGTCTCCCGGGGCCTGGCCGCCGCCGCCGTGCTCATGGTCGTCGCCACCATGGCCAGCCGCGTCACCGGCCTGATCCGCACGATGGTCTACGCGCGGGCGTTCGGTCTGACCCCCGAGTACGGCACCTTCGTGCAGGCCTTCCGCATCCCTGACCTCGTCTACTTCCTGATGGCCGGCGGCGCGCTGCGCACCGGCTTCGTCCCCGTCTTCGCCGAGTATCTCGCCCACGGCAAGCAGGAGAAAGCCTGGCGGACCTTCAGCATCGTGCTGTGGGTGCTGGTGGTGTTCGCTGTCGGGCTGGTCGGGCTGGGGATGATCTGCGCGGTGCCGCTGGCGCGGCTGGTGGCGCCGGGCTTCAGTGAGTCCCAGGTGGCCGACTGCGCCCGGATGATGCGTGTGCTCTTCCCGGCGGAGCTGTTCTTCGTGCTCGGCGGGTTGCTGCAGGGCACGCTGAACGCCCACAAGCACTTCCTGTGGCCGGGCCTGGGGCCGATCATCTACAACTGCTTCATGATCGCCGGGGCCGTCGCCGCCCCGTACCTGTGGGGCATCAACACCGTCACGTACGCCGTCGTGGTTGGCGCGCTTGTCGGCAATGTGATCGTGCAGATCCCGCCGCTGCGGCACTTTGGCGCGCGGCTGGAAGCGAAGCTGGACCTCCGCGACGACGGCTTGCATCGCGTCCTCAAGCTGGCCCTGCCGGTCATCTTCGGCCTGGCCATCGCCGAGATCGTGTGGGTCATCATCACCGCCCTGTCCACGCGTGTGGACCCGGTGCACGGCGCGGCCATCATGGAGAACGCCAACCGCCTGTGGAAGCTGCCCTCCGGCATCTTCGGGGCCGGGGTCGCTATCGCGCTGTTCCCGTCGCTGGCCGAGAAGTACGCGCTGGGCGACCAGAAGGGCTATCTGCGCGACTTCTCCTTCGGGATGCGCAACACGATGTTCCTGACGTTGCCGGCGGTGCTCATCATCGGCCTCTTGCGCGTGCCGATCGTGCGGCTGCTGCTGCAGGGCGGGAAGTTCACCGCCGCGGACACGCAGGCGGTAGCCGCTGTCCTGCTGTGGCTGACGCCGGGGATGATCGCCCTGGCCATCGTCTACATTCTCACGCGCGCCTTCTACGCGCGGCACGACTCCATCACCCCGGTGTGGGCAGGGCTGCTGAGCGTGGCGGTCTGCGTGGCGACGGCCTTCCCGCTCATGCGCTATGGCATGTCCGGTCTGGCGGCGGCCACGTCCCTGTCCGGCGTGGCCAACGTGGCGATCCTACTCGTGCTGTTGCGGCGGCGGCTGGGGCTGCTCAACGGCCGCCACATCGTGACTTCATTCGCCCGCAGCCTCCCGGCCAACGTCTTCCTGGGCGCCTGCTGTGTCGTCCTACCGCCGCTGGTGGATCGGTTCGTGGGCACAGGCGGGATGGGCAAGCTGCTCAGCGTCGTGCTGCCGCTGTCGGTGGGGCTGCTGGGGTTCATCGCCATCTCGACGCTGTCGGGAGTCGAGGAACTGCGGACGGCGTGGGGGCTGATTAGTCGCCGGGGACGGCGTGGAGGGGCGGCGGCAGTGGCGACCGACGAAGAATAGGGGAGCAAGGCCACGGCATGCCCTGCGGCAAGCTCTTCCTCTTGGGCGGCGGCATCAGTGTCTTTGACTTGATGGCAGACGCCTTCCTGGCCGAAGCCGGTGGGGCCAGAGCGCGGCTCGCCATCCTGCTCATCGGCGGGGAGGGCTGGGAGCGCCACCGTCCAGGCTATGCGGCTCCCTGGGAACGGCGCGGCTTGACCGGCCCTGAGTTCGTCGTCCCCGGACCGGATGGCCTGCTGAACACAGCGCAGGCTGTCGAAGCTGTCAACAACGCCACGGGGATCATCCTCGGGGGTGGCGACACCCGGGAGTACCACCGTCTCTACGCCACCGAGCCCATGAGCCGTGCCATCCGCGAGCGGGTCCGGGCGGGGGTCCCCTATGCCGGGTTGTCAGCCGGAGCCCTCCTGACACCCGACACCTGCGTCGTCCGCCCCCGCGACGGGGAGCCACACCCCACCTACCTGCCCGGGCTGGGGCTACTGCCGGGCGTGGCCATGGGGGTGCACTATGACCGCCCCGGTCAGGCGGAGTTGCTGCAGCAGGCGATGGCCTACATTGGGGTCGCTGAGGGGCTCGGACTTGACGAGGGGGCGTGCGCAGTGCTGCGGGACGGGGAGTTGGTCGAGGTGTTCGGGGCGGCGGTTCACCGCGTTGCGCCGGGCGGCGAGTAGGTCGCTGCCGTCACAACAGGTGCGGCCGCAGCCCGGCTTCTACTCGCTGCGCGCCGCGCCGCTCAAGAGCGTGCAGCTCTCCGGCGAGTCCCCCTTGACGAAGAACGTCACCCGGTCGCCCGCTTGCAGGCGCGTGTGTTCGGAGGGGAAGATGTCGCGCCCCCCGCGGACGATCAGCACCATCAGGCACTCCGACGGCAACCCCAGGTCGCTGACCCGCCGCCCGTCCATCCGCGACAGCGGCTCCACCACGAGGTCCATCGTCACTGGCTGCTGGGCCTCCGGGTTCTCCTGGGGCCCGCTCTTCTCCAGGTCGTACTCGAGGAGAGCCTCGTAGATCGGCGCGTTGCGCAGACGCTCGGCGACGAGGAAGGCGATCATGCAGGCCACCAGCAGCGCGAAGAGCTGTTGGTAGTTGTTGGTCATCTCGAGGATGAGCACGATGCCCGTGAGCGGCGCGCGGACGATGGCCGAGAAGGCGGCGGCCATGCCGACCACGGCGAAGACCGCGGGTGTCTGGGCCAGTGTCGGCAGGGCCAGCGAGCCGACCTGTCCGGTCATCAGCCCCAGAGTCGCTCCCAGCACGAGCAACGGCGCGAAGATGCCGCCCGGGACGCCCGAGGCGTAGCTGATGACCGTCAGTACGAACTTGACGACCAGCAGAATGGCCAGGAAGCCCAGGAAGTGCAGGGCGGCGTAACGCCCCGTCAGCAGCGCCTCCGCCGTGGCATGGCCGCCGCCCACGGCCGCGGGAATGACCCACAGCAGCGCGCCGGCCACGCCGCCGACCAGCGCCGAGCCCAGCCAGGGCGAGATCCGCTTGAGTTTGGCGAACCGCCGCAGCGCCCACAGCAAGCTGCGGTTGAAGGCCACGCCGAGCAGCCCGGCCAGGACGCCCAGCACGGCGAACATGGGCAGGGCCACCAGCGAGGGCGTCGGATAGCCGGTCACGTGGAAGG
>CAZZDO010000554.1:0-3232 GCA_964653205.1 uncultured Armatimonadia bacterium
CTGGTGAGCGCTCCTACCGGCGCGGCCAAGGTCTGGGGGAGGGCCCGGGGGAGGCGCTGGCGGAGCGGCTGGAGGACATGGCGGTGCGGCTGGCGCGGGGGACGGCGCGCTACGGGTTCGACATGGACCGGATGATCTTCCGGGAGCACCTGCACCTGGACGGGCGGCCATACGAGCACACGGCGCGGTACTGCTTCCACACGGCCGAGGAGAAGGCCGCGGCGGTGGCGCGCGACCCGGAAATGGCGCAGGTGCCCGTGTACGTCGGGGCGGGGTTCTTCCGGCCATGCACGTACTGGGAGTACTGCGCCGGGGTCAACACGCCGGCCGATCTGGCGCGGGTGCTGGCCGCGACGGGCGATGGGGAGTTGCGGGGGCTGCTGGAGCCGTGGGCGGGCCCGATGGTCGAGGCGGCGCTGGCGGAGACGGGGCCGCGGACGGATGAGGGCGCGTGGACGTTCCGCGGCACGGCGCACGCGGTGCGGTTCCTGCTGGCGCTGGGGCGGCGGCCGGAGGCGGAGGCGATCGCGCTGGCGGAAGTGGCGCGGTTGCGGCAGCCGGCGGCGGGGGACTGGTGGCGCATGCCCGAGCGGACGACGTGGCTGGCGGCGCTGCTGCTGCTGGCGGAAGGGTGATCGCGGTCGGTGACCGCTCGCACACCTGACCATCTCTGGGGCGGGATGAGGGAAACCGGCAGGCCGAGGGCGCCCCTTTGCCGAGGCATACGACAGAACATGTGTGACACTGCTAACGAAGCTCAACCTGAACTGCAGTCCGTCTCGATCAAGACGCTGCTGTTGGCCCTGTTGATCAGCGTCATCGGGCTGGTGCTGTATGCGCGCTCGATGCTCAACGGGCTGGGGGCGGGCATTCCGCTGGCGCTGGCGGTGCTCGGGGGGCTGGTGGCGCTGGAGCCCATTCTCAAGCGCACACTCAGGCTGTCCCACGGCGACATCATCGTCATCTACTGCTTCGTGCTCATCGCGTCCCACAGCTACCAGCTTGTGGACCGCTTCCTGCCGTGCTACACCGTGCCGCAGTACTTCGCCACGCCCGGCGACAACCTCGAGATGCTCGCCGACCGGACGATCCCCTCGTGGTTCGTGCCCAAGGACACGGAGGTCATCCGGCAGTACTTCGAGGGGGCGGACGGGCCGTATTCGCTGCGGCCGTGGCTGCTGCCGCTGGGGCTGTGGACGCTGTTCTTCATGGCCCTGTGGGGGACGCTGTACAGCCTGACGGCCCTCCTGCGGCGGCATTGGGTCGAGCACGAGCACCTCGCGTTCCCGATGGTCACGGTGCCGCTGTACATCGCGGCGGCGGGGACGGGGCGGCTGCGCCCGAAGAAGACGATCTGGACCGAACCGCTGATGTGGGTGGGCTTCGGCCTCTCGTTCGTGCACTTCCTGTCCATCATGATGCACGCCAGCAACCCCTCAATCCCCACGCTGGGCACGCACTATGATGTCGGCAAGCTCTTCACCGAGAAGCCGCTGGACGCGCTGCGGTCGCTGTTCCTGTTCATCTACAACCCGACGCTGGCGGGGCTGGCGTACTTCGCGCCCCAGGACCTGTGCTTCTCGATGTGGTTCTTCTTCATCGGCTACTTCAAGCCGATCGCGCTGTTCTACCGCGTCGCGGGGTACACGCAGCCTTCGGGCTTCCCGTTCTACTGGGAGCAGAGCGCGGGGGCGTTCGCGGCCATCGCCATCTTCTATGTGTGGGCGGGGCGGGCGTATCTGCAACGGGTCGTGCAGGCGGTGTGGCAGGGGACGTGGCTGCCGGGCGAGCCGCGCGAGCGCGTCTGGGCCGACCCGCTGTCCTATCGGCTGGCGGCGCTCGGCGTCATCTGCGGCTTTGGCGCGCTGTGCCTGTGGTACATGCTCGCCGGGGTGAACTGGTGGGTCGCCGGCATCTTCTTCTTCCTGATCCTGCTGTTCGCGACGATCTTCACGCGCGGGCGGGCCGAGACCGGCGTGGCCTCGACCGCCTCGTATCCCTTCTGGCAGGCGAGCCGGCAGCTCAAGTCGTTCCTGGGCTCGGCGCCGCTGCTGGTGGGCGGCAAGTACAACAACCTGGCCATGCTCGGCAGCCTGATCTTCCTGCACTTCGGCGACTACCCCGAGGGCATGACGTACCAGATCGAGAGCCTGAAGCTGGGGGAGGAGGCGCGCGTCAAGACCTCCCACATGACCGCGATCGTCCTCGGCTCGATGCTGGTGGGGCTGATCGTGCACTACGTGGTCTTCCTGAACATGGCGTACACGTGGGGGAGCAACACGCTGTCGGGCGGCACGACCGCCGGGGGGTACGGGGTGAGCATCGCGCGCCAGGAGTGGCAGGAAGTCAGCCGCATCGCCGACGGCAACGCGCTCAAGCCCGACTGGAACCGCAACGGGTGGACGCTGGGAGCCTTCGCGATGACGCTCTTGCTGGTGCTGATCCGGACCAAGTTCCCGCGTTCCCCCTTCCATCCGCTCGGGTTCGTGATGACGATGTCATACGGGTATGCGTACTGGGGGTCGTACTTCACGATCTGGCTGTTCAAGGGGATCGTACTGCGGCTGGGCGGGGTGCGGCTGTATCACAAGCTGGCGCCGGTGTTCGTGGGGCTGGTGATGGGGCAGATCTTCGCGCTCAGTGTGGTGTGGCAGGTGTGGGCGGTGTTCTCGCCGGATGAGTGGAAGGTGCGGGCGGACCCGTTGATTTACTTCTGAGGGGCGAACGGCACTGATCTGCCTCACCCCTACCCCTCTCCTTCGCGCTCTCAAAGGCTGAGCGCTCAGGAGAGGGGACCTGTCTGCTCACTTTGTGGCGTCCAAGACGCGAAGGTGGCGCACGGTGTCGTTCCCCTCTCCTGAGCGGCCGTATCGCCAAGCAGAGGGGTAGGCTTCGACAAGCTCAGCCTCACGAGGGGTGAGGCAGATCCGTGCCGTTGCCGTCATCCGTAAGGGGAGGGGAATCCCATGCCTGTCATCAAGTCCGCCAGCCGCGAGAAGGTGCGGTTCGCCCGAGAACAGCGCCGGGCGCCGTCCAAGGCTGAGAAGATGCTCTGGCAGGAACTCCGCGGCGGCAAGCTGGGCGTCAAGTTCCGCCGCCAACATCCGTTCGGCCAGTTCGTGCTGGACTTCTACTGTGACGAGGCGCGGCTGGTAGTTGAGGTGGACGGGCCGCTGCACGAGCAGCAGGAAGAGTATGACGACTGGCGCGACAGGCAGTTGCTGGCGCAGGG
>CAZZDO010000555.1:0-3227 GCA_964653205.1 uncultured Armatimonadia bacterium
CCGTTGGCCCCTGCCGTTGGAGGGGCCGGCTATTAGCCGGCCCGCCGTCCCCGGCAGGCCCCACCCCCTCCGGCGAGGGAACACCACCCCTCCTCGCCGGAGGTCTCTCTCCGTGCGCCGCCTTACCTGTCTGATCGCCGTCGCCCACGCCCGTCCGCCCCTACTTCGCCAGCACAAAGTACCCCGTCGTCCCGGCATCCAGGCTCACCCGGAACGTCGTCCGCCCGCCCTTGGCGCTTGCCGGCACCCGCGCGGCCGTGGGCAGGTCAATGTCCGCCACCCGCGAGTAGCTCCCCTGCACCGACACCTCCCCCGCCGTCGCCTTGTCCGGGTCGGCATTCAGCGCGCACAGCAGCCGCCGCCCGTCGGGCAGTTCCCGCAGCAATAGCTCCAGCGTCGTGCCGGGGGCCTCGGCTGCCGGCGCGGCATGGCGGCGCACGAGCGCGGCCAGTGTATCGGCCTCCGCCGTCATTCCCGCCGCCGACTCCTTGAGCGCCACCAACCACCCCTTGCCCAGCGGCGCCGCGACGAACTTCGCTTCCCCCTGGTCCGCCGCGCCATAGCTGTACCGCCAGTCGCCCTCGGCGCTCGCGCGTGTGGCCGGCAGACCCGCGGCCTGCAGCAGCGCCCCGTTGGGCTTCCCGAGTTCGTCATACAGTCCCGCCGGCCCCGAGGCGATGATCGTCCCCCCGCCCTGCGCGAAGGCGATCAGTTGCTTCGTGAACGTCGCGTCCAGGTGCGTCGCGAACGGCAGGATGACCACGTCGAAGTCCGCCAGCTTCGCCTTCCCGGCGCTGAAGTACTCATCGGGCAGCGCCTCGTACAGCAGGTTGCGCGGATAGAGGACGCCGTGCCACGCCAGCCACTCCCGCAGCGTATCCGACGACTTCCCCTGCGCCAGCATCGTGGTGTACGGCTGCACGAGCACGACCCGCGACCGCGCAATCTCGCTCCCCAGGATCGCCCCCTCGACGCGGTCCACCTTCGCCCGCTCGACCGGGAAGCCCGCCGCGCTGTACCGCATCGTCGTCAGGTCATAGACGGGGTTGAACCAGTTGCCGTTGTACGACAGCAGGTACGGCGCCGAGGTGTAGGCATACCACCAGACCTGCGCGCACCGCCCCCACACCGCGTGGCGGTACAGGTAGCGCCGCATCTGCGCCCGCATCACCCGCTCCTCCATCATCCGCTGCGGGTGGTCCTCCTGGCAGCCCCAGAAGTTCTCATACAGGGCGCTGGGGGTCGGGTCGTAGCGCTGCAGCGAGCTGATCCAGAGCTGCGCCGGCATCGTCGTCCGCGCCCGGTTGTGATGGCCGATGATGTTCACCGACTGCATGATGCGCGGGCTGATGATGTGTCGCAGCATCCCGCTCTGCTGGCCCCACACCGGCTTGCTCGGGTCCACGGCGTTGAGGGTCTTCGTGATGAGCGTGATGTAGTCCACATAGACTTCCTGCGCCCAGCGCTGGCTCTCGATCTCCAGCGGCGTGCCGGCGTCACCGGCGGCGAGCGTCGGCTCCGGCGCCGGCTTGATCTCCGCGAATGAGCCGACGTTGCTCCCCCACCGCCGGTTCAGTTCCGCGACGGTCCTGTATCGCTGCGCCAGGTACGCCTGGAAGGCGGTGACGTGCGTGGGATTGTGGCCGATGCGGGAGTCGCCGGCCCGCGGCCCCGCCGATTCCCAACTGCTGATGGTGAACAGGAACTCGGGCTTGTCCTTGAAGAACTTGGCCATCTGCGTCAGCACATCTACCATGTGCCCCCGCGCCAACGGGTTGAGCCAGTTGAGCATCGTCAGCCCCGCCGCCGGGCCGATCGGCTTGCCCTCCGGATCCCACATGCGCAGGTCCGGGTCGTCGTGGTGCTGCTTGGCGAACTCCGGCGCCAGATAGCCCTTGTCGTGCAGGCTGTAGTGAGTGATGAGCGACGACTTCGTCGCCCCGGCCGTGCGCTTCTTGTCCCATTCGCTCATGTAGCCGTCCCACGTCGCCACCCCGTCCTTGAAGTCCGACGGGTGCCCGGCCGTCAGCGTATGGCCGTCGCCCATGTTCAGCGGCTGCTCCATCTCCCAGAAGTTCGGGTCGCTCCACCGGCTCCACAGCAGGTATCGCGGCCTGCCCGCCTGCGCGTCCCACCACGGCTGGTCGCGGTTGACGGTCGGCAGCTTCGTCCACGCCTCGCCCCCCACGCTCGCCGGCCCCGCGTTCAGGCACTGCTTCAGCCCGGCTTCCGCCGCGTCGAGCGCCCGTTCCAGCGCCTCGGCCGCCGGGTCGAACTGCGCCGCCAACTGCTCCGCCTGCCCCGCGTCAAACAGGTGGCCGTAGGTCTGCTGTAAGGCATCAAGATCCGCCAGCACCTTGCCCACGGCCTGCTCCTGGGCCGCCAGCGTCGCCGGCGCCGTGCCATAGCCCGCCAGCCGCCGCGCTCGCGACAGGTTCTCTTGCAGGAAGCCGACGCGCACCATCAGCTCGTTCCAGCGCATGGCTCGCGGCAGGAATGGGGACTGCGTCTCCCGCAGCTTGTAGAAGCTGCTCAGCGGCGCCATCCCCAGTGGCACCTGCTCGGCGTCGTAGTCGTACATCGAGTCGAAGGTCCGCTGCATCGGCGCGCACGGCTCGATCGTGATGTCCGAGACGAAGATCGTCCCCGCGGTCTCCCGCACCCAGATGCCCAACGTCGTGCTCACCGTGCCCGGCGGGATGGCGAACCGATAGCGCTTGAGCGTCCAGCCGTCGCGCTCCTCGCTCGACCGCGCCCGCTGGTCATCGCCGCTGAGCCACTTGCCGTCCTTGTTGCGGCAGATCGTGCGGAAATCCGCCTGTGCGTCGGGGCTGAGGTTTTCGGTGCGCCACCAGAGGGACGCCGTGTAGCGCTGCCCCGCCTCCAGCTTCTCGGTGGCGGTCATCACCATCACGTCGTTCGTGCGGCTCGTGGCGTCAATCCGCAGCGCCGGCTTCCCCGCGTGCCCCTCCGGCACCACGTCCCACGCATGGGCCGTGCTCCCCGTCCACGCCGTCCAGCCCGTCTTCCCCTGCGTCAGGTCCAGTGCCGGAATGCTTACCGGCGCCGCCTGCGCCGCCGCCAGACTGACGATCAGCAGAGCCCCATAGCACACAGCAACCCACCGAATGTCTCGACACATGGCGTACACTCTCCTACTGCACTTTGTGTAAGTAGGGCAACAGTCGCGTCGTACCAGGAGCGGGTGTCGCGATGCCAGTTGCGGG
>CAZZDO010000556.1:0-3208 GCA_964653205.1 uncultured Armatimonadia bacterium
CGCCGTTGCCGTTCGCCGTTCCCCTCTCCGGCGCGCGGCCGTATCGCGCGCGGGAGAGGGGTAGGGGTGAGGAGCCGTCCCTCTTGACGCCCCCTCTCCACCCCGCCTACAATTCCCCCACACAACCTCCGCGCGAGGGCCGGCCCATGACCCGCCTCATCCTTGCCGTCGCCGCGTTCATCCTCTTCACCCTCCCGGCCGTCGCCGATCCCGCGCCCGTCATCCTGCGCGATGTCACCCCATATCGCTACGTGGACCCGCCGGGCATCATCGTGTCGCCGATCAGCCCGAGTGTGATTGACGCCTGCACCCGCGCCACAATCAAGTTCCCCGTCACGTGGCCTCCGGAACGCCGCGTCCTCTCCCTGGACCTCCCGGGCCTGCGCCACCCGTTCGAGCTACCCCTACCCGACCTCCACCTCCCCCGCTGGCGTGACCGGGAGCGCTGATCACTCCCCCAGCACCCGCACCAACTCCACAATCTGCTCGGCCAGCCGCCACCGCAACTCGTTGTACTGGTCGTGCGTCAGGCTCTCGGCCCACAACGTCTGCGTGATGGTGTCATCCGTATTCAACACCGCCTGAAGCTCCGCCAGTGCCCGCTCCGCCGCCGGCTTCTGCCCGGCCTCGCCCTGCTCGGCCTTCGCCGCCAGCCGCTTGAGCGTCGCGACATACCGCAGGTCGTCAATGCCCTCGCGGTGCGACTCCCAGTCCATCGTCGGGATCAGCGTCCCGTCCCGCCCGGGATACACCGCGCACCAGTCCCGCGCGTCGCCATCGAGATCGTTGAACGGGTTGGCGTTGTACGCCTGGTAGTGCCAGAAGTACATCGCCTCGGCCGGGCGCTCAAAGAAGCCAAACCCACAGTTGTTCCGCGACCGCCGGCAGTCGTTGACATAGCTCGACCCGTACCGCATGTACCGCTTCCCGCTCGCCAATAGCTTCTGCTCCTGCGCCACGGTGTAGTCAATGTTCCCGCACCAGATGTCGAACGTGTCGCCCCACTTCTCCCCGCTCGCGTAGTTGTTGACGGTGATGTAGCTCGTCGCCCCCGGCACCTTGGCGATCAGCGCGCACAGGTCGTGCGCCACCTCCCCGCGCTTGTCGTCCCCGCCGATCTCGTCCACCGGGTAGTGCAGCAGCTTCAGCGCGGTCGGGTCGTTCGACACCTTCTCGATCTCGGCGATGACCTGCGGGTACGCCTCGGCCAAGTCCGCGCCCGGCAGCGCCCGCTTGATCGCGCTGGTATGGTTCGTGTTGTACGGCACGGGCCCGCGCAGCCCCAGCGCCCGCAACCGCCGCAGCAGCGCCGCCAGCTTCGTCGTGTCCACCACGAGCTTCCCGTCCACCGCGCTGATCTCCACCGCCTGGTTGACCGTCACCCCGCGCATCCCGTGCGCGACCATGTCCCGCACTTGCGCGTCCAATAGCTCCCCCTTCACCCGCTCGTCCCGCCAGTACATCCCCACCACGCGCTCCGCCTCGCCCAGCTTGAACGGCAGCACGCGGAACTGCAGCGTCGTCTGCCACTGCTTCCCATCAGCGGTCTGCAGCGTCACCGGCCCGCGGTATTCGCCCGGCCGCGCGTCCTCCGGCACCTTGATCGTCAGCCACCACTCCTGCGCCACGTCCGCCTTCACATCCAGCGGCCTGGCCGGTTCGAGCAACTCCGGCATCACCTGGTATTCCGTCGTCCAAGACGACCCCTTGCGCTGCGGCCAGCACGTCACGGTCCGCACTTCCCACGCCGCCGCCGGCAGCTTGCTCCCGCCGGGGCCCTGCAACTCGCCGACCGTCAGCGTCACGCCCTTCAGTTCGCGCAGCGCCTTCAGCGCCACCACCACCGGCTCATATTCCCCCGGCGTGGCGAAGCTCGTCAGCGGCCGCTTCACATCCTCCGCCGTCGGTACGCTGTTCGGATGGATCAGCGTCATCCACGACGGCGTCCACGCCACGAACCCCCGCGCCTGGTCCTCCGCCGTCGGCGCGACCATCGTCGCCGTCTCGACATACGGCACTTCCTTGAACGTCCGCGCGAAGTACTCGTCCCGCTCCCGTTGGATTGCCGCCTGCACGAGCTTGATCCGCTTGTCGGCGAACGCCGCCTCCGCGGGCGTCGTCATCGGCACGACGACCAGCCCGTCGAGGATGAACCCGCGCGACGCCGGCTCCGGGTCGGCCGAGTCAAACGTCAGGTCAAGCTGCCCGTCCGCCACCGTCGCCTCGAACACGACGTCCCCGCACAGCGACTCGGGCAGCACGATCTCGGGCACGACCTTCTGTCCCTCGGCCTCGATCCAGAACGACTGCTTGCCGGGCTTCCCGTACTGCACATCCCCGTGCATCGTCATGATCCGGTACTTGCCGTTGGGCACATCGAGCGCGAACGTCTGCCGCACCTGCGTGTGGTAGTACTGGCAGCTCATCACGAAGTCGCGATAGAGCGCATCAATCCCCGCCGCACCCTTCGCCGCCCGGTCCCGCTCCCCCAGCCCCGGCACGGTCGCGCTCGCCGGCCCGAAGTTGCTCTCCACCACCGGTTGCCCGTCCTTGTACGGGATCCAGCCGAACCCTCGCTCCTTGCGGTACCCGCACGTCTGGTCGGCCACGTAGAACTGCGCGAACGATGGCGAGTCCTTCGGCCCGAAATCAAACGCCCACCACGTCACCCCGTCATTCGTCCGCGTAGGCGCGTCGGTCCCCGACGCGCGTATCTCCGCCGTTCCCCCCGCCTCCACCGTCCCCCACACCTCAACCTCCGACAACGTGATATACCCCTTCCCCGCCTGCACGCCGAAACACAGCCGCAACCCGTCGGCCCGCCGCCCCACCGGCAACTCATTCCACCCGTTCACGGCCGGCTTGATGCTCCCCACCCGCAGGTTGTCGGGGAACTCCAGCGGGTCGCCCTTGACGAACACCTGCACCTCTTCGGTCCCGTGCGGCCCGTTGTTCATCAGGTGTACCCGCACCCGTTCGATCCGGCACACGCGCTGCAGATCCACCAGCAGCTCCCCCGACCCGTGCCGCTGCCAGTAGCAGTACGGCACGGGCTTCTGCTTCCAGTTGTAGCCAATGTCGCCATCAGTCAGCGCCCCTTCGGCGAAGAGCACTCTGCCCTTCTCCGTGTCGCCACCGGCGAACACGGGAGAGGGGCAATAGAACCCCGGCGCGTCCTTGGCGGTCAGCAACACGGGCTGCTGCGCAA
>CAZZDO010000557.1:0-3198 GCA_964653205.1 uncultured Armatimonadia bacterium
GCAGGACGGCAAGCTGCTGTTTGACACGGAGACCGCCGAGGGCAACGCGAAGATCCTGGATCATGTGCAGGAGACGGGGGCGACGACGATCTTGTGGCGCAACTGCGCCGGGGCGACGATGCGCTACCCGAGCCGCCTCGAGTCGTGGCACGGGAGCGACCCGCTGGACAAGCGCCATGTGCCCAGCAACGTGCCGCTGTACGGCTGGGTGCGGTACGGCAACGCGCGGCCGGACATCCTGGAGTCGGCGCTGGCGCGGTGCCGCGAGCGGGGGCTGCGGCCCGGCGTGCACTGGCCCTTCGAGGAGAACCACTGGGCGGGCTTCACCATCGGCGGGTGGAACCTGGAGCACCCGCAGTTCTGGTCATGCACGAGCGACGGCACGCCGTGGTGGGGCCGCGCCAGCCTGGGCTTCCCCGAGGTCATGCGGCACAAGCTGGGGCTGTTTGATGAGCTACTCGAGCGCGGGGCGCAGTCGGTGTTCATCGACTTCTTCCGCAACGGCGGCTGGAGCCCGGCGTACGAATACACCGAGCCGGTCAAGGAGGCATACCGGAAGCAGCATGGGGCCGAGCCGCCGGCTGCGGCGGACGACCCGCAGTGGTGCCGGCATGTGGCGGGCACCGTGACGGAGCTATTGCGCCAGATGCGCACCCATGCGAAGGCCAACGGGCGGCAGGTGGAGATACTGGTCGGCATCCCGGGCATCGCGCCGCTGAGCGACCGGCCGATCATCACGACCGGGGCCGACTGGCAGACGTGGGTGAGGGAGGGGCTGGTGGACACGGTCGTGATCAACAGCGTGAACTTCGGCCGCGACGATCCGTATGGCAGCACGAAGGCGCTGTATGAGCAGGTGCTCGGCGTGACGCGCGGGCGCTGCAAGGTGCTCTGCCCGGTGTCGGCCTACAACTACCACAATGCGGGCGTGCAGGAGTACATGAAGGCGACGGGGGAGAACTTCGCCCAGGTGGCGACGCGGCTGACGGAGTTGGCCTGGGAGGTCGGGGCCGACGGCATCAGCCTGGAGTGCGTGGACTACAACAACTACCCGGCGGCGGTGCGGGAGGCCCTGCGGGGCCTGGCGGAGGGCAAGTGCAAGTTCGTGAAGGCGCAGTGAGGGCCGCTAACGCGGCACGTCGCTCAGATCAAGCGGCCGGAAGCCCAGCTTGAAGACCGGGGAGTCCTGGGCCAGCGTGAAGTCGCCAGCCTCCGGGTCGGCAAAGAGCGGGTCGGCGACGATCGAGGAGCGGTCGAGGCCCTTGGCGCGCCATTCGTCGAGACTGTACTTGAGGAACTGCAGCGGTCGGCCCGACGGGTCCCAGAACAGGTTCCAGTCCTGTACCGTGCCGAAGTCCAGCCAGTCGTCGCGCTGCTCGATGCGGCCCTCCTTGAAGTAGAAAATGTTGCGGCAGACGATGTTCACGTTCGAGAGCGTGTAGCCGCCGGGCGGGGCGTCGCCATAGCGGTGCATCGCCGCCTTGCGGGTCAGCGCGAAGATGTTGTTCATGATGATGTTGCCGATGCAGTGGAAGTTGCTGCACCAACCGCCGTCGCTGTGATGGACGATGTTGTCCTCGACCAACACCCCGGCGCAGCCCTGGTCGAGGATGATCCCGTAGCCATCGCCGCTGATGTCGTGGATGAGGTTGCGGCGGATGACCGTCCCCGGCGACAGGCCCAGGCAGTAGATGGTGGCGTGCGTCCCCAGTTCGCTCTCCCCCAGCCCGTAGATGTGGTTCAACTCAACGATGTTGTCGCGGGCCGGGTTGGGCGGCTGGTATTCCCACGTCCAGCCGACCGAGATGGCCCATTCCCAGGGGCCGTGGATGACATTGCGGGCGATGGTGTTGTGGCCACTCTGGCCGACCCAGATGGCCGGCGCACCCATGTACACGCGGTTGCCGTCGCAGACCTCGTTGCCCGTGACGCTGACGCGCGAGACGGCCGCTTCATCGGTCGGGGAGTTGATCGCGCGGCCGATCTTCATGCCGCCACAGCCCAGGTCGTGCAGGCGGTTGCCGGCGATCGTCACGTCAGTGGCGTCGCGGCCGATCTCCAGACCCCACACGCCGAGGTGCGTGAATTCGCAGTCGCGGACAGTGAGCTGCCGCACATGCCGCGCCAGGACGGCGGCGGGGGTGGCGGTGTCGCTCAGGTCGTCGGGCGTGCCGATCTCGGCCTGGGGGTAGGCGTGGCCCTCGGCGGCCAGCGGCGCGGCGGTGTGGGCGAAGCGCAGGCCGCGGAGGGTGACGCCGACGAGAGGCTGCTGCTCAGTGCCTTCCAGCCGCACCAACTGCTCCAGCACCGGCGCGATGACCTCGGCCTTCGTCATGTCTTCGCCGGGTATGGGCCAGTAGGTGAGCACGCCGGTATGGCGGTCGAGATACCACTGTCCGGGCTCGTCCAGCGCCTCGCGGACGTTGTCCACGACGTAGCCCTTCGCCCAGTTCAGCGGCCGCCAACTGGGGCCGGTGAAGGTAGCGAGATGGTTGGCCTCGTCGAGGGACTTGATGCGCAGGCGCGCCTCCGTCCAGTACTGCAGGAGGACGACTTCGACGCCATCGAGGTTGGTCCAGTCGGGGCGCAGGTCGCCGGGTTTGTAGCGGAAGCTGGACTTGTTCTCGGGCGCATCCCACTTGGCCCCGTTGTTCGGCCCGGCGAGGGCATACCAGCCCTCCTTCGGCAGGCGCGGACGTCGGCGGCGCTCGCCATTGACCCATAGCTGGCGGAAGGTCCAGGTGCCGGCCTTGACCTCGGGGATCGTGACGGTCCAGAGGCCGTTCGCGGCCGGCTTGAAGCCGGTGAGGCGGCGGCCGCCGCTGATCACGGGGCGCTCCTTGGCGTAGGCTTCGAAGCGGGTGTGGCTGCTCGCCGGGCCCAGGGCCAGGGGCGCCTTCAGGGCATAGGTCCCGCCGCGCAAGATCACATGCTTCCCGGCTCCGGCGATGCTGGCGCGTTCCAGCGTCGCCACGGGGCCGTCGGTGCGCTTGGCGTTCGGTGCGGGGAGCTTGCCCGACCACGTGTCATTGCCCTGGGGAGAGACGTAGAAGTCGGGCTTGTCCTGGGCCACGGCGAACGTCGCGCAGAGGAGCAACAGCGCCAGCGCCAGCGTGTGTTGCATCGGAGTCTCCTTCTACACATGCCACACGTACAGGTCGCGGTTCGCGAGGGGCAGCTCGACCCGGCGGCTGCCCT
>CAZZDO010000558.1:0-3195 GCA_964653205.1 uncultured Armatimonadia bacterium
TCGCCAACCACGCCACCACGCCCATGAACGCCTGCTTCTCTGCCCCACTCAGCGCCTGCTTGTACCCCATGTACGGCCCGACGAACGCCACCCGCCCCTGCCCCACCTCGCCCAGCACATACACGGGGTCGCCGAAGGTGTTCGCAATCACGACCGTCCCCTGCGGCCCGGCCTTGAAGATCATGTGGTCGCGGAACTCCGTCGGGAACTGCGTCCCCACCGCTAGCCCCGCCAGCGCCGGATGCTCCCGCGCGACCCTCAACTCCGTGTCCACCACATGCCGCTCGGCCTCGACGTTGTGCTTGGGGTACGCCCGCGTCGCGATCTCCGGGAAGGGGCTATCCATGAACCACGCCGTGTCATGGGCCAGCATCACCCCGCCGCCGTTCTCGACATACGCCCGCAGCGTCTTGACGAACGGCGAGTCGAAGTCCTGCGGCACGTTGTAGTTCTGCAGGATGATCGCGCTGAAGTTCGCCAGATAGTCCGGGCTGATCCCCATCAACTCATGGGTCTCGAAGCGCGCATCGGCCGCGATCATGTTCCGCATGAGGTCGCGCGTGTCGAACACGCCCACCTGCGGCAGCGTCGTCTGCTTCTTGAACGCCGCCGCATCGCCCGGGTCGGGCGTCTCGCGCGGGCGGAACGCCCACCGGCCCTGCGTGCCCTTGTCCATCGCGTGGTTCGCGCGCCGGAACCACCGGAAGTACTCGCCATGGGTCGTGTGGTACTCCGGCCCCTCGTAGAACACCCAGTAGCCGTCCGTCACGCACGCGCTCATCGCGGCGTTGCGGCCGGTGAACTCCGGGTCGGCCCCGCGCACCACGGGGTCCAGCCCGCCGGCGTACATGTATGGTACGTTCTTCCTCTCGGCGACCTTCATGTTGTTCAGCAGCAGCCTCCGGTTGCTCTCCAGCGACTCCTTGTGCGGCACCAGCCCCGCCGGCCGGCCATAGATCGAGGGGTCGGCCCAGATGACGGGCGCCGCTTCCGTACCCCACTCCATGAAGGCGGCCTCGGTCATGAACAGCGTCCCGGGCGCGGGGTAGACGCAGAACTGGAAGGTCGGGTTGATGGCGTCCACGGCTTCCCGCAGCTTCCGGCACCGCTCCCGCCAGTGCGCGATCTGAAACGCGCGGAACTTGTCCAGCAGCTTGTGGTCCCGCAGCCACCCCGACCGCTCGCCGAACGCCAGGTCCGGAAACTCCTGCCCGATGGCCGCCGAGAACTCGTCCATGATCTTGTCATCGAAGGACAGGTCATACAGATTGCCCCGCGACTCCGGCCAGTAGTTCTCATAGTCGAGGAACACGCCGATGAGTGCCGGGCACTCCACGCTGATCTTGGCGTAGTTGACAATCTGGTCGGTCATCCAGGCCCACAGATCATCGGCATTGGGGCTCGAGATCACCTGCTCGGTGCCATCGGACCAGACCATCTTCACCTTGCCCCTGGCGGTCATCACCCCGCGCATCCACGTCATGTGGAAGATGCCATGCTTGCCGGCCAACTCAGCAATGCGCCGCACCTCGGCCATGTCCTCATTGCCCAACCGCGGGGACACGACATTGAAGCCCGCGTCCGCAATCTCTTTGACATGATCCTCGGTCATGACCCACTTGTTGCTGGCCATGAGGACCTTATCCACGAGAATCCGCAGCTTCTCGGTCCTCCCGAGCGCCGCGCGGTCGGCGGAATAGGCGGCAGTAGACAGCACCAGCAGGGCAACCAACAGCAACGACAGGCGAGCAAGTTGCATCGTTCGTCCTCCATTGTGGGCATGCATGCCTGACTGCTTCGCCCGAGGAGCGCCGGTGTCCTCCGTACCGTCGCCGTCCGCCGTTGCCGTTCCCCTCTCCTGAGCGCAGCCTCACCGCGCGAAGGAGAGGGGCAGGGGTGAGGCAGATTCGTGCCGTCGCCGTCAACTCTCCCCACAAAGGGAACTCTCCCCCCTCCGCCGAAGACTCTCCCTCACGAGGTGATCCCGATGCGTTGTCTCCTGCTCCTGCTCGCCCTGTTCGGATGCCTGGCCGTCCACGCCCAGAACCTCCTCCCCAACCCCTCCTTCGACGAGGGCGCCGACCAGCCCGCCTCCTGGACGCTCAGCGCCGGCGCGGGCAAGTGGGACGCTCCGGGCCACACCGGCCCGCACTGCCTCGCCATCACCGGTGACGGCAAGGGCTCCAACTACTGGTCCGCGCCCCTGCCCGAGTTGCCTGCCCTGGGCGTCTACCGCATGTCCTTCTGGGCCCGCTCGCTGCCCGGCGCCAGCGGCGGCTGCTTCGTCACCGGCCCCAACTTCTGCAACCGCGACTACGGCTTTTCCGAGCAGTGGCGCCGCTACTCCTCTGTCCTCTGCGCGCCGGCGAAGACCACCGGCGCCATCTGCCGCTTCGGCCAGTGGACCGTGACCGGCACCGGCCAGTACGACGACGGCGAACTCCGCCCGGTCATGCCCGTCCACACCGACACCAGCGACGGGATCACTCTCGGCGAGGGCGAGGAGATCAACGGCACGGTCTACGCCTTCCACACCAACTACGCCGGGCCCGGCAGCAACTACTGCCGCGCCCTCGTCAGCGCCACCGCCTCCTTCAACAGCAGCCGCTGGTGCTTCGGCCCGGGCACCGAACTCATCTACAAGCTGCAGGCTGGCAATCTCGGCCAGACCGCCGCCCGTATCGGCGTCAACGTCGGCTGGTACGCCTCGGGCACCTGCCTCGTCGAAGCCGCCCGGGAGCCGGGTCAGTGGCAGCCCGTCGGCCAACTCAACGGCCTCGGCAGCAAGACGCTCGACCTCCCGGCCACCCTCTTCCCCACCCCGGCCGTCTACTTGCGCCTGCGGTCGCCCGGCGCCGCCGAGAAGAGCGCGGACTTCGCCCCCGGCTCCTTCCAGGTCCACGGGATCGAGTACGAAGCCACACTCGCCCGCGACGCCGGCCATCGCGCCGGCGCCACCAGCTTCCTCGACATCACGCAGTCCGACGCCCGCATCGCCGTCGCCGTCCAGTCCCTCGGCTCCCTGCTCCCCGGCGACGAACACGTCCGGCTTGCCGTCACACCCCAGGCGGCTGGGAAGCTCGAGGCCATCGTCGAGTTGCACCCCGGCCTGACCACCCGCCACTCCGTGCAGGCCACCGCCGGCCAGACCGTCACGCTCTCCGTCCCCTACAGCGTCGCCGGCGCCGGCGACGC
>CAZZDO010000559.1:0-3192 GCA_964653205.1 uncultured Armatimonadia bacterium
CTTCGTAGCGCGACCAGGTGGAAAAGTCCGGTCCCCCCATGCGCCGGGCGAACTCGCGTAGATTGATGCCGGCGGCTTCCCGGGCGGCGCGGACGGCAGCTCCAGATGGGATATCTGGCGCCGGTGGGATCCCCGGCAGCTCAAGCGGTGCGGGTGGGATGGTAGGCGGTGGGGTGACCCGTTCGGCTTCTAGCGCCGCGGCGTCCTCCTTGGACAGGATGCCCGCCGGCGTGTAGAGCGCCGACCTGACGAGTCGATAGTAGGGCGACGGCCGGCGGTCCCGGTTGGTCGGCTGGCGCGGCAGCTCGTCCGACCCGGGCAGCAGAGCGGCGATGTCCGACTGTTTCAGGCGGCGGATCGCATTGGTGACCGTCTCCTCCCGGCGATGCGGGTTCTTCGGGTCCGCCTCCAGGCCCAGCAGATCGAACAGGCGTTCCGCTTGCCGCTCGATGACGTTCCGGGCGGTGGCCCTGGCTTGCCTCGGCGGCTTGTAGATGTCCGTTGCCAGTAGAACCAGTAGATCATGGGCGACATAGGCCCGCTCGGACCGCAGGCGGAACAGGGCGTCAACGATGCGGACGGCAACTTGGATATTGAATCCGCCGCGCAAGATGCGCCCTTGTCGATCCCTCAGGATGTGACCCTTCTTGTCCAAGAGCGGCGCGGCCTTCAGATCGTCCACGATATTTGGCGACCAGCGCGCGCGCAGCGCCTTCAGCTTCCAGCGGTTCCCAATCAGCGCCTTGATGTCCAGCCCCTCCGGGCGCCAGGCGCGCCGACCCTTGACTACTAGCGACGTGATGGCCTCTGGGAACATCTCCCGCATCTCCGACGGGGTAACCGGGCGGCGCTTCTTCGTGTCCCAATATACCAGCTCCAGGGAGGCCAGGACTCGGTCTAGGAATAACGTGACCCGTGACTGCCAAAAACGGCCGTGCCTCTCGGTGGTAGGCTTAACGGTCGCAATCGGTTCACTCCACAGCTTGACCACTTCCGCCAGGACGTCTTGGACGTAGTCCCCGCGGCGTGGCGCGTCACGTTTCGTCAGCGCCCAGACCGTCTCGACCAGATCGTCGAAGCTGATTTCTTGCCAGCCGCCGGGATCATCGGGCGACGTGAAGCGGAACAGCGCCAACCCCACCGCAGTGCACAGCGGCGTCCGCAGGGCGTGGAATTGCCGATGCTCTTCTGGGAAACGTAGTAGGCCCGCGTTGGTGCGCTCCGCCAGCTTGTGCATGGGAACGAAGCCCGCGGCCACTGGGAAGCGGGCGGTCACCTCCTGGTCCCGCGGCTCCTCGATCCCCAGGGCGGCGTTGCGGGCGCGCATCCTGCGCACCAGCTCCGGCCAGTCCGCGGCGACGGCTGGCACGGTGATTTCCGTCAGGATGCCGCCGAGCCAGAACCAGAAGCGCCCGACCTCGTCGCGCGGCAGGAAGCAGACAGGAAACGTGACGGCTACGCGCTCGTGTTTGGCCGGCTGCTGCGGGTCTGCGAGAGTGGCGGTCACGCTCAGGGTATCCGGCCGCGGCCCCGGCTGCTGCTTGATCCAGACCTGGTGGGCGATCCGCGCCTTGACGAAGACGGCGATCTCGGTTGTGGGCAGGGTGACCGTCAGGGTGTAGTCGCGCCAGTCCTCGCTCATGTCGTCAGTCATCATTACCCCAGAGCTTCTTGCCAAGTCACGTTGTCGGAACGAACGCTCTCCTTGAACTCGGCGAAAGCAGGCGTGAACTCTAGCTCTATGCGTTTCAATTCCCCGTTGCGGTTCTTCAAGACCATCAGGTGGGTGCAGATGGGCGAACCGCCGCCTTGACGGCTTTCCTCCGTGGTCTCCCGCCACAGGCACATAACGGCGTCGGCGGAGTATTCGATGCCGCCCGATTCCTTCAGCGCCGCCAGCGTCGGCTTAGCATTGCCGGCATAGGCGGCGCGGTTTTCGGCCGAGATGACCAAGACGGGCGAATGCAGCGTACGCGCCATGCGGCGCAGCGCCGACAGGACGTAGTCAATGCGCTCACGGATGGTATCCGGCGCATCGGGTCCGCCTGGGATGATCTGGAGATAGTCCACAACCACGAAGACTGGTCCCCCGCCCGCCCGTTGCTGGGCGGAGATAGCCGCGGCTTGGATCGCGTTGATATGGTCTTCGCGCCCCCCCTCGATTACGTGCAGCCAGGGTCCCGGTCCGCGGCGGTATTTGTCCGCGGCGTCCTTGATCCTCTGCCACGTTTCGTTGGCGGTCGGCGCCTCCACCACGCGGCGGCTCTTCGGTATCGGTTTTTCCTCCGCGCGGCCCGTCCAGATCGTCCGCGCGTTGACCAGCGCCAGACGTGCCAGGGACTTAATGCGCAGCTCCTCGGCGGACTGTTCGTAGCTCCAGAACAGGACCGGCACTTTCTCCTTGGCCGCGACGTGGTCGGCGATCTGTTTTGCTAGGGTGGTCTTGCCGGTCGATGGTGCGCCGGCCAGGATGAACAGGCCCTCGCCCAGTCCGTTGAGCACCTCGTTTAGGTGCTTAAAACCAGAGTCAAGGCCCGACCAGGCGCGCTTGCTATCCCAGCGGGTTTTGAGGCTGTCCAGGAAGCCACCAATGGTATCCGCTTCGGTCGGGTGCGCCGTGTTCAGGTTCCGGGTCTCGGCCAGCTCCCAGAAGCGCGACACCAGGCGACTAAAGGCGGCCGTCGCGTCCGCGGCGTTCTTGGCGTCTTCGATGTCGGCTTGAAACTCCCGGTTCAGCGCCTCGAGTTGGCGGATCTTGGCGTTGCCAGCCAGTCTTTCGACGTAGCGGATGGCTACTGCCGGCAGCTTGACCTTCGACCCGTCCAGGATGCCGACCAAAACCTCCTCCGCAACTCGGGCGCCGCTCTCCCGTAGGGTGTCCCGGATAAGGCCCAGGTCGGCCGGTGTCCCCTGCCGGTATAGGGTGCCCAGCGCCTTAGCGACCGCCGCCAGGTCGCCCCGCGTGAACGGCAACGCCAAGCAGGCCTGGGCGAAGACGTGGAACTCCGGCGTCCGCCCCCCCGCCGCCAGGGTGGCCAAGATCGCCTCCTCCATCGCGTGACTACCCGGCTCGACCTCGACCTCAGTTGCGGCCTCGAGGCGGTCTTCCAGGATGCCGTGAGTGCTTGTCTGTTCGCTCAAGTCTTGTCTCCTGGGTCAGTTTTTGGCCGCTGGGTCAAGGGTTGTCTATGC
>CAZZDO010000560.1:0-3192 GCA_964653205.1 uncultured Armatimonadia bacterium
CCCTACAGGGAGGGGGAAACGGCAACGGCAACGGCCACGGCCACGGCCACGGCCACGGTCTTGCCCCCCCCTTTAGGGGGGGGCAGGGGGGGGACGCCGTTCTCCCCTTCGGCGAGTTCGCTTTCCACACGGCGCTGGGACATCTACGGGCCGCCTTCGGGCTGCGCGGCCCGTTGAGCTTACTCTCAATCGCCTGTGCTTCGGGCGCGGCGGCCATAGGCTACTCCCTCGACCTCATCCGTGCGGGCGCCGTGCCGATGATGCTGGCCGGGGGGCATGACGCCCTGGCGCCCACGCCCCTGTCCGGCCTGTCCACGCTGCACACGATCACTGCCGACGACATCCGCCCGTTCTCGGCCGACCGCAGCGGCACGCTGTTTGGCGAGGGCGCGGCCGTGCTCGTGCTCGAGGAACTGGAGCACGCGCAGGCGCGCGACGCGCGCATCTACGCCGAAGTGTTCGGCTCGTGGCAGAACAACAATGCCTATCATCTGACGGCCCCCGACCCCGGCGGGGCGGGCATGACGCGGGTCCTCCGCTCGGCGCTTGAGGACGCCACCCTCGCGCCCGACCAACTCGACTACATCAACGCCCACGGCACCGGCACCAAGCCGCACGACGCGGCGGAAACTGAGGCCATCAAGGCTGTGCTGGGCCCTCACGCCTACGACATCCCGGTCAGCTCGATCAAGGGCGCCATCGCGCACATGATGGGCGCGGCGGGAGCCATCGAGGCCATCGCGACCGTGCAGACCATCGCGACCGGAGTCGTGCCGCCGACGGTTAACTACCGCGAGCCCGACCCGGAGTGCGACCTCAACGTCGTGCCCAACGTGGCGCAGGAAGCCACGGTGCGTTACGCGGCGACGATCTCGGCGGGGGTGGGCGGCAGCAACGCGTGTGTCGTGTTCGGGCCGCCGCCGGAGACATCAGGGCGCGTAGGTGCGTCGGTCCCCGAGGCACACTCCGCGACCCGCGCGTCGGAGACCGACGCGCCTACGCGGGGCACGCGCCGCCGCGTCGTCATCACCGGCCTCGCGCCCATCAGCGCCATCGGCATCGGCCGCGAGGACTTCGCCTCGGGCTTGCGCGAAGGGCGTGAGGGGCGGCGTCCGCCGGAGCGTCTGGCCGACGGGCACGACCTGGAACTGCTCGCCGAATGCCTCGACTTTGTCGTTGAGGATTTCCTCGAGAGCGAGAAGACGTATCTCGACCGCTGCTCGGAGTTGGCCCTCGCGGCGTGCGGGCTGGCCTGGGAGGACGCCGGGCTGGACTGGCGGGCGCTCGAACACCCGCTGGTGGGCCTGTGCCTGGGCACGGCCTATGGCTGTCTCGACTCGATGCGGAACATGACCGACCGCGTGCAGACCAAGGGTGTGCGCTTTGGGTCGCCGGTCATCTTCACGCACTCCTTTGCCAACACGCCGACGAGCCTGGCGGCCATCGAGTACGAGCTGCAGGGCCCGACCTCGACGTTCTGTGTCGGCGACGTGTCGGCGGGGAGCGCCCTGGACTACGCGGGGCGGCTGGTGGCTGATGGGCGGGCGGAGGTGATGCTGGCCGGTGGGGTGGAGGCGCTGAGCCTGCCGTTGGTAGCGGCGCGATTCATCGCGCCCGGGGGCGCGATGAATCGCGCCACTACGCCGGGCGAGGGGGCTTGCCTGCTCGTGCTGGAGAGCGCGGAGCACGCCCGGGAGCGAGGCGCGGCGGTCCTGGCCGAGATCGTCGCCTGCAACCTGCAGGAGGCCGAGGCGGCGGAGACGGCGAAGGACCTGTGGCGCGCGCCGGAACAGCTCGGCCATACCTTCGGCGCCAGCCTGGCGCTGGACATCGCCGCCGGGCTGCTGGCGGACGGGCCCGCGGAGTTCGTCGTGCGGCGCTGCGACCCCGCCGGCTGCTGCGCGGCCATCACCGTACGGAGAATGTCGTGAGCACCCCCAGCAGCGGCAGCATCGCCCCCGAAGAGCTGATCGCCCACTACCGGCTGATGGTGCTCGTCCGCCGCTTCGAGGAGCGGCTCTCGGACCTGTTCAGCGAGGGCGTCATCACGGGAACCTCGCACTTCTGCCTGGGGCAGGAGGCCTGCGCCGTGGGCGCGGTGGCGGCGCTGCGGCCGGATGACCTCGTGACCTCCAACCACCGCGGGCACGGGCACTTCCTGGCCAAGGGGGCCGACTCGGGGCGGCTGCTGGCCGAGCTGTGCGGCAAGGCCACGGGCTACTCGGGCGGGCGCGGTGGCTCCCAACACATGGCCGACTTCAGCCTCGGTTTCCTGGGCTCCAACGGCATCACCGGGGGCATGATCCCCATCGCCACCGGCGCGGCGCTGACGCAGAAGCGGCAGGCCACGGGGCGCGTCGTCGTCTGCTTCTTCGGTGACGGGGCGTGCGGTCAGGGGGCGTTCCACGAAGCCGTCAACATGGGCGCGATCTGGGATCTGCCCATCGTGTACTTCCTGGAGAACAACGCCTACGCCATGAGCACGCCGACGGCACAGGCGTTTCGGGTCGCCAATCTGGCCGAGCGCGCTGTTGCCTACGGCATCCCAGGCTACAGTGTAGATGGTAACGATTACTTCGCGGTCCGGGAAGCGGTCGCGCAGGCGGCCGCGCGCGCGCGCTCGGGCGCGGGGCCGACGCTCATCGAGGCCAAGACGTATCGCTGCTGCGGGCACTCCAAGAGCGATGGGCGCGAGTACTGCCCGGTGGGCGAGCTTGAGGGCTGGCAGGAGCGGGACCCGCTGCGGTTGATGCAGGAGGCCCTGGGGCAGCGGGGCGTGCTCGCGGGCAGTCAGGCCGAGAGCATCGCTGCGGACGTCGAGCGCGAGTTGGACGCTGCCGTCGAGTTCGCCCGCCAGAGCCCGGAGCCTGACCCGGCCACGGCCGGCCAGGGCGTGTTCGCCAGTTCGTGAGCCCGAGGGGAAGAGGAGCGCCATGGATAGCCGCCAGCCACCGAGGCGCAATCTGTTCAGCCTGATGGGAGAACTCGTCGAGGTCGCGACCACCGACCCGATGAGTGACCGCCGCACGGGCCTCCTGACGAACTTGCTGCAGGAGGACAACCCGACGGTACTGTGGGCGGCCCTGCAGGAGTTGGGGCGCGCGGGACAGGCCGGCGCGATTGAGGAGATCGAGCCGCTGCTGAGCCATCAGGACGTGACGGTGCGACGGGCCGCGGAAGACGCCATCCGCC
>CAZZDO010000561.1:0-3184 GCA_964653205.1 uncultured Armatimonadia bacterium
TGCCGCCAGCCGCCGCACAAAGACCCCTCCGAGGTCTCGCCCGCCGTTGACCGCTGCCGGATGGTTGAGCTGGCCATCGCGGACAATCCGCGCTTCACGGTCTCGCGGCTGGAACTGGACCGGCCGGGGCCGTCGTACACCATCGAGACGCTGCGCGAACTGCGGCGGCAGATGGGCCCGGAGTTGGCGATCACCTTCATCACCGGCGCGGATGCCGTGCTGGAGATCGCCACCTGGCGCGAGGCCGAGGCCGTGCTGGACGAGTGCCACCTCGTCGCCGTCCACCGCCCGGGCTATGACCTGGCGAAGCTGGAGCGAGTGTTGGGCCCCGAGCGCGCCGCGAAGGTGGCGCTCGTTTCGGTCAAAACGCCGGACATCTCGTCCACCGAACTGCGCCGCCGCGTGGCGGCCGGCCAGTCCCTTCGCTACCTGACGCCTGAGGCGGTCAGGGAGTACATCGAGACCCACGGCCTCTACCGGGACCGGTAGGGACGCCGCGCAAGCCTGATTGCCATGTCCGCACTACGCAACTTCCTGATCTACCTGCTGGCCGGGGCGGTCGTCGCCATCGGTGGCGTTGCCCTCCATGACCACTCGGTGTTCGCCGGGACGGGCAACCCCGAGGGCTCGGTGCTCCAGCCCATGCCGCCGCCGTTCGCCGGGGTCGAGCGCCTGCGGATCGTCCTCGTCGGCGCCGACGACCGCGAGGTGCGCGGCCGCTCTGACACGCTGATGGTCCTGCAGATCAGCCCGCCGACCCAGCGGGCGCTGATCCTGTCCATCCCGCGCGACCTGCGGGCCGAGATCCCTGGCCACGGGGAGCAGAAGATCAACCACGCCTACCACTTCGGGGGCGTGAAGCTGACCCGGCGCACCGTCGAGCACCTGCTGGGCGTCCCGACCGACGGGTACGTGAAGATCAACATTGACGGCTTCGTGAAGGCGGTGGACACCCTCGGAGGCGTTAACCTGGATGTGGAGGATGTCGAGGGCCAGGGCCGGGGCATGAACTATGACTGCCCGCAAGACGGGCTCGTCATCCACCTGAAGCCCGGCTACCAGCACCTGACCGGCTACAAGGCGATGGGCTATGTGCGCTACCGCCTGTCGAACATCCCCGGCAAGGGCGGCACGGACTTCGATCGGGCCAAGCGGCAACAGAAGCTCATCAAGGCGATGATCGCCCAGAAGCTGCGGGTGACGAAGCTGGGGGCCCTGTACCAGGCCGGGCGTGAAGTGTACTCGTGCGTCCAGACCAACCTGTCGTGGCGGGAGTTGCTCGATCTCGCCCGGTTCATGCGCGACTTGCAGCCCGGCGCGCTCAAGAGCTTGACCTTGCCGGGTGACGACCGGCGCATCGGTGGCGTATACTACTACGTCCTCGACGAGTCTGAGTACGAGCAGATGAGGGCCGAGGCCGAGAGCTTCCTGGGCGGCGCCGGCGAGGGGGATGCCGAGCCGACGCGGGTCGAGGTGCTCAACGGCTCGGGCGTGACGGGCGCGGCGGCCCGCACGGCGGACCGGCTCAGAGCCAAGGGCTTCGTTGTCGTCCGCGTCGGCAACGCCCCGAGCGCCGGGCACGACGAAACAACCATCCTGTACCGGGGTGACATGCAGGCGGAGGCTCAGCGGATGGCCGAGGCCCTCGGCGGCGGCGAGGTGCGTGAAGACACCGGCGCCGGCGAAGCGCCCCCGGGCACGGCGCAGGTACAGGTCACGGTCGGCAAGGACCTCGCGCAGTAGCAGTTGTTGCCAATTCTCATCGTCAGGTTCACATGGGCAAGCACACGACCAAAGACTTCCTTGTCTACTTCCTGGCCACGCTGACCGTGGCCGCCGGCGGCTTCGGCCTCTATGACGATGTCGCGGTCTCGGCCGGGGGCCTGTCCGCCCAGGACGGCAACCAGACCAAGCTGGCGTCGCTGCCGCCGCCCTTCGGGGGCGTGTCGCGGCTGCGGCTGGTGCTGATGGGCGCGGACGACCGCCCCGGGGAAGTCGGTCGCTCCGACACGCTGATGGTCCTGTGGCTCAGCCCGACGCAAAGGCGCGGGGCGATCATGTCCATCCCGCGCGACCTGCGCTGCGACATCCCCGGCCACGGCAGCACCAAGATCAACCATTCGTACGCCTACGGCGGGCCGAAGCTGACCGTGGAGACCGTCCAACTGCTGCTCGGCGTGCCGATTGACGGCTACATCAAGGTCAACTTCGAGGGCTTCGTGAAGGCCGTGGACACCCTCGGCGGCGTGGACCTGATGGTGCGCGACATCGAGGGCGACGGCCGGGGCATGAACTACGACGACAACTGGGGCAACCTGCACGTACACCTCACCCCCGGCATGCACCACATGGACGGCTACACGGCCATGGGCTTCTGCCGCTACCGGAAGTCCAACTACGGCGGCCTCGGCGACGGCGACTACGGTCGGGCTGAACGCCAGCAGCAGTTCCTGCGCGCCATCCTCGAGCAGAAGCTGCGCGTCACCAACCTGCCGTCCCTGCTGCAGGCCGGGCGGGAGATCATGGGCTGCGTGGACACCTCGCTGTCGTGGCGCGAGTGTGCGGACCTGGCGCGCCTGCTCAAGGAGCTGACCTCCACCGACATCAAGACCATGACGCTGCCGGTGACCGATGCGATGGCGGGCGGCGTCTACTACTCGCACCTGATCCAGGATCAGTTCACCCGGATGCTGGACGAGATTGACGACCACCTGTCCGGCCAGCCGGTGGCCCTGCGGGCCGTCGTGCTCAAGGACGGGACGCAGCAGCGGGGGGTGGCGACGGAGGCCGAGAAGCTCCTGACCGAGGCCGGCTTTACCGTGGGCACAACCCAGCCGACGACCAAGGAAGTCGAGACGACCAAGGTCCTGTACCCCGCGGGGCAGAAGGATATGGCGACCGCGGTGGTGCTGGCGCTGGGCGCGGGCGAAACCGAGGAGTTGCGCGAGGAGCCCGACCCGGGCCCGGTCAACCTGCAGGTCATCCTGGGCCAGGACTACCGCCTGCCGCGCAGCCAAGGGAGGAATGACGCTGGACTCACGCCAGAAGGCAATTGAGATCGCCCGGGTGGCGAATGACCGCGGCGCCCTGGATCTGGTCGCGCTGGACATGCGCGAAGTCATGACGATCACCGACTACTTCGTCATCTGCCACGGCCGCTCGAAGGTGCATTGCCAGGCCCTCG
>CAZZDO010000562.1:0-3182 GCA_964653205.1 uncultured Armatimonadia bacterium
TGATGAGTTCCTCCTGCCCCACGCCCGGCCAGGCCAGCACGAACTCCCCGGTCTCTTCCAGGCACCGGTGCGTGTAGCGCCCGAAGCCCACCGACACGGCCATCATCACGGGGTTGCTGTTGCAGATCATGCACCACCCGGCGGGCATGAGGTCCGGCGCGCCGTCCCCGTCGCGGCTGATGACGAACATCACCCACTCGGGGTACTTGAGCTTCATCGCGTCGCCAATCGGTATCTGCTTCATCTCTCGCTCCTCTCACGGCCTCACAGCGCCGTCGGCTGCAACTCCCCCTGCCCGTCCCGCACCAGCAGGCTCTCGCTTACAACCGTGTAGCGGCACGCCCCGCGAATGCCCCACAATGGGTAGTAGTGCAGCTTGATGAGATCGCCCGTCACGGTGAAGCCGGGGTCATGGCCCATCGCCAGCGCCGTCCCCTCCGCCGCCGGCTTGGCCTCGCGCACCGGGAAGGCCTGGCGCAGTTCGTCGGCGTAGTCCACCAGCAGCACCCGCCCGGCCATCTGCTCGGTCGGCAGCTTCTCAGCCGTCGCGATGACATCGTCATCCGCGCCCGCCTCACGCCGCTCCACCGCCCGCACCAGACCGCTCCAGCCGGGCGTGAACGTCCGCTCACGCCCACCCAGGCTCAGCGCCTTGCCGCCCACGAGATACGCCGCCAGCCAGCCCTGCGCATCCCGACGAAGGCACGCGAACCGCGCCTGCACCCGCGCCGTAGGGGCGCCGGCATCCTGCCGGCCCAATGCCGTTGCCGCAGGCTCCTCGGCGAACGCCGAGTACAGCACCTCCGTTCGTCCATCCGAGAGTTCCACCTCCACCGCTACATCCGCCGCCGCCACTCCCGGTAGACGCCGCACCGCCTTCACGACCGGCGCCCCCGCGAAGAACTCGTGCACCGCCACGAAGCAGCTCTCGGCCGCCGCGTGCCGCACCACCAGGAAGTCGGTGTAGCCCTTGCGCCGCATGGCCGGGCCCTGCGCGACCGTCACGGTCGTGTTCGGCTGGGCGAGCATGTGCAGGCGATGCGTCTTGCCATCCTCGTACACGAAGTCCGCCTGCCAGTCGCCCGCCGTCGCCGCGCTGCGGAGGTCCTTGAGCATCTTGTGCTCGACGTCCTCGCGCGGCTGCAGGGCCAGCGCCGTCTGGATGCGGTACGGCTCCTGCAGGCACCCGTGCAGCATCCAATCGTGCTGCCCGCCGCCCCGCACGCGGAAGATGTCCAGCAGCACCACCTGTCCGGGCGCGACCGTCAGCATCGCCACCGTCCGTCGGTACAGCTCGGCCACGCCGGGATAGGAGCGCTCCCCTTCGGCCTCGACGACCTGCACGGGCAGCCAGCGTGTCGCCATGAAGCGCAGCCGTCCGTCGGTCAGCGAGTCGCCGTGCCCCTGGTAGCGGTAGCGGCCGTCAGGGATGCCCGGTTCCGCGTCATCGGGCGACTTGGGCCGCCGCGGCCCGCTCTGCCGGTCGGGCATCTCCTTGCCGTCAATCATCACCGTGTTGTGCCCGGCCACCGACGCGTGCCAATCGCGCGTCGAGACGTCGCCGGGGATCGGCCGGTAGTTCGTCTCGGACAGGAACTCCTTGCCCAGCGTGTGGACCGACAGTTGCAGCGTGTCGTAGTGCTCGTGCCCGTGCATGCCCGAGAAGTGCAGGTGCACCTGCGTCTGCTGGTTGCCCTCGCCGTTGCCCAACACTGCATGCCCGGCGCAGCCGTTCAGTTGTGGGCGCGACTGCGTCACCTCCGGCGTCCACCACGCCTGCCGCGGGTAGCCCGTGTCGTGCACGCACAGCGCGTACTTGCCCGGCGGCGGCAACGTGTAGCGGTCCTCGGCCTCCCAGAGCCGGTCGAAGACGACCTTGTGGCTCGCGGCCAGGTCGAGGTTGTCAAAGC
This sequence comes from uncultured Armatimonadia bacterium, assembly GCA_964653205.1. Lineage (GTDB taxonomy): Bacteria > Armatimonadota > Zipacnadia > Zipacnadales > UBA11051 > JAJFUB01. Next base: position 1,911 of record CAZZDO010000562.1, read on the forward strand.
GCGTGCCATCGAGCTTGCTCAGAAAGCCCGGCGGGTCCGAATAGCCCGCCACGAGCGCGGGGAACGTGCGGGACAGCCCCCACGAGATGTCCTTGTGGTAGTCCACGCTCCCCTCGTGCCACATGCCGTCCGCGTAGTAGGCCGCGTGCAGGATCTGGTCCAGCCGCCGCACCGCGAAGTGCACGTACTCCGGCTCGGGCAGCAGCCGCCCCACCCGCGCCAGGGGGATGATGAACCCGTGCTCGAGGTTGCCATACGTCGGGGAGATGGCCGTGTTGAACTCGACGGTGTGGCGCAGCAGGCCCTGCTCGATGTCGCGGCGCACGACGGAGCCAAGCTCATCGAACACGTCCGTCGCCAGCAACAGGTCATACGCATGCAGCGCCGGGATGATGTCCCCGATGTCGAAGTAGTACCAGCCGCCCCACAGCCCGTTGGCATCCCACCGCGCCAGGTAGCGCTGGTCGGTCTGGGCGAAGCGCTCCTTCTCGCGCGAGATCAGCGGCCACTTGGGCAGCACCTGCGACAGTCGGTACAGGATGAAGGCCGCCCGCCGCGTGGGCTCGCGGTCGCCCGTGACGCGGCCCAGCAGCGCCAGGTCGTACGCCCCGTTCTTGAGCGCCAGGTTGTCGGCATTCGCCGCCCCGTTCTCATCAATGCGCGCGAGCACCTCGGCCACCGGCGCCTCCCGCAACGGCTTCGTCGCCGCCTCCAGGATGGCCACGGCCCGCTCGCGACACGCCGGGTCATCGGGCTTGCTCAGGAGCGCCTGCAGCGCCCGCCGGGGCTCGTCGTTGGCCGACGCAGACAGGCCGCCGCGCTGCACCTGCGCCGCCAGCGCCGCCGGCGTCTGCTGCAGCACCTTCGGCAACGCCGTCCGCGCGCTCTCCGGGTCCATGGCCGGATTGTGCCACGGCCGCGGCTGCGCCTCAAGCAGCGAACTCGTCATGAGCACCAGCACCACCAGTCCCACGCGCATGTCGCCTCACCTCTCATCCCGCTCGCACCTCTACACCCCCAGCTCCTCCTTCAGCTTCGCCAACCCCTTCTCGTAGTTACCCGAGAAGGACCCGCTGCACGACAGCCATTCCGGCACGCGCTGCTCGCCGTAGTCGCAGACGGCCTTCACGTGCGGGATGCGCTCGACGTAGCGGGCGAGCAACTCGCGGGCGGGCAGCGTGTCGCCGGGCAGCAGGTCCAGCAGTCTCAGTGTGTCCAGGTCCTTGCGCCGGTCCTTGAGCCCGCACACGCGGATGCACGCGCCGCTGCGCG
>CAZZDO010000563.1:0-1094 GCA_964653205.1 uncultured Armatimonadia bacterium
GCCCCACCCACGCGTACCCCAGACGCTCCATCACTTCAACCGTGAAGTCGCGCAGCCCGGTGAGGCCGCCCCCGTGGACGCAGAAGGTCGGCTCCGCCGGGATGTCGCCGACCCGCGCCAGCAAGCCCAACGCCGACCGAATGTCGGCGACGACGCAGTCCACGAGACGCTCGCGACTCACCGACGTCGCGCCGCGCAGGTAGTCCAGCAGTTCCCCCACGGCCCAGCGTGGGAGCCGTTCGGGGAATGTGGGCACTTCGCCACTAAGCGCCTGCTGCAGGTACGGTCCGAAGCGGTAGCCGATGACTGACGCCGTGGCGCAGTACGGGGGTTGTGCGGGGATGAAGCGCACCTGCGGGAGATCGGTCGGCGCGTGCGCCGCCGGCGCGGTCAGCGACCAGAAGGTCGCGGTCGCGAGCCCGAGGTCGGCGGTCGTGCCGATCCCCGCCCCGTGGTGGCTCGCCTGCTCGTCGGTGCCCGCCAGATACACGACGGTCTGGCCTACGTGCCCCAGCGCCGCCCCCACCGGCACGACCTCCACGGGCCCAAGCAGTCGCTGCACCGCCGCGCAGCGACGGTTGCTCTCGCGCAGCAGCCCCAGCGCGTCCAGCTCCGAGCCGGTGATCGCCATCCTGCCGGTAAGCCGGTAGGCCACATGGCCCTGCAGCGACAGCAGCGCGTGCGCCTGCGGGTTGCGCGCGACGATGTCGGGGATGAAGCCGCCGAGGTCAATCCCGCTGATGGGGCAGTCGAGGAGCAGTTCCGTGTCCAGCAGCGCGTTCCCCGAGGCCCACAGCACGCCCCCCGCCTCGTCCAGCAGCACCAGCCCTTCGCGAATGCCGGTCAGCCCCAGCCGGTCGGCGGGATAGGCGGCGAGGCACTCGCGGATCAGCCGGACAAGCTCGTCGGAGAACGCCAGCAGGTGGGTGGTCGCGTCGGCCGAGCCATCGTACCACCCGGCCCCCGACGCCAGCCGGACGCTGTGCAATAGTCCCGGCTCGCCGTCCCGGCAGGCATACACGGCCAGCTTGGCCCAGGTGGTCCCCAGGTCAACGGCCAGGCAGGTCGTCTCGGCGTGCGGAGCGTGGCCCATG
>CAZZDO010000563.1:1194-3176 GCA_964653205.1 uncultured Armatimonadia bacterium
CCCCTCCCTGGGCCGGCTGAAGCACGGCCCCTCCCTGGGCCGGCTGAAGCGCGGCCCCTCCGGGCTGGCTAAAGCGCAGCCCCTCCAACTTCTCATCCACAAGCGGCCACAGGCTCTCCCCATCGCGCGTGAAGTGCGTGATGAACGTCAGGTGGTTGATGCCGCAGTACAGCGACTTGATCTCGGCGTAGGGCACGTCAATGAAGTTGCACAGATGGCGCAGTGTCCCTTGCACGCCGTGGCACAGGCCCACGAGGTCCACGGGTGTGGCCTTGTTGACCGCGCGCGTCAGGCACGCCATCGGGTTGGCGTAGTTGAAGAAGAACGCGTCCGGGCACAACTCCGCGACATCCCAGGCAATGTCTATCATCGGCGGGATCTGCCGCAGGGCCCGCGAGATCCCCCCCGCGCCGATGGTATCGCCGACGGGCTGGAAGATCCCGTGCTGGCGCGGGATGACGACATCGGCTTCCCAGCCGGGCCGCCCGCCCACGGCGATGGTCGTGACGACGATGTCCGCGTCCGCAAGCACATCACAGCGGTCGGTCGAAGCCTCCACGGTGACGGGAGCTTGCTTCTTCTCTACCATCCGCTCGACGAGCCCGCGCGCGACGCCGAGCGCCTCCTCGTTGATGTCCACGAGGCCGACGGTCCATTCGTCGGCGATGTTGGAGATCAGCAGGTCAGCGACCAGCCCGACGGTGAAGCTGGCGCTGCCCGCGCCGATGAGAACGATCTTGCGATGAGCCACGGTGTGCCTCCGAGGGTGTTGATGAACGCGTAGGTGCGCCGATCCCCCGGCGCACACCTCCCCGGTCGCGCGCGCCGGAGGGGCCGAATACCGGCAGCCTCACCGCCGGTATCCGGCCCACCCGGCCGAGGCCCCACCCGCCGGGGGACCGGCGGGCCTACGCGGGAGTGGTCAGGGGGTACGGTTCGTTCCGGAGCCGACGACGACGGTGATGTCGCCGCTGTCATCGGGGCCGAAGACGGGGCGCTTGCCGCGGCTCCCGCCATCATCCACGCCGTCGGGGCCGACGCTGTAGACGCTGTAGGCCGCCTCCCGCGTGACGGCCCGCAGGGGCTCGCCGGTCATCGGGTCCTCCGGGATCTGCGGGAGGTATTCGGGGACGAGGTCGGACAGCTTCGCCGGGTCATGGCCTTTGTCACGCAGGTAGGCCATGGCCGCCAGTTGCAGCACGTGCAGGTGGGCGACGGTCGTCGCGCGACATTCCCTGAACAACACCCGGTCCATGTGTCCCAGGTTCTGCAGGTACAGGTTGTCGGGCGGGGCGATGGGCTGGCGCTGCCTGAACGGCAGACATGCCGACCCGCGTAGCGCGTCGTAGTACGGCCCGATCAGCTCCCAAGCCTGCGGCAGGCTGCCCTGCACGAGGGCCAACTGCGCGGCGGTGAGGGACGGGCCGGCCCCGGCGAAGGCCGTGGCGAGCCGCGCGGGATCGGCGATGAACCGCTTGATCCCAACGCGCACCAGCGTCTCCTCGGCGTTGAAGGCATCAGCCACCGACGGCCGCGAGGCCACGATGCCCCGCAGGCGCGCCAGCACCTCCTGGCACTCCGCCGACGTCAGCCCCGGAACGGTCGCATCGAGCGACGCGAAGGCGATCGCCTCACAGGCCATGCCCACCAGATGCGCGATCATCGTCTGCTGCGTCTTGACGTCCTGCGCCATCTCGAGAGCATCCAGTGCGCTGTCGGCCGCAGCGCGGCACTTGTTATCCAACCGACGAACCTCGGCCTCCATGGCGAACAGGCGCGCCACGGCACGGATGCGGCTCAGGTATGGCAGGGGGGTATCCCAGCTCTCCGGCGCGGGAAAGCGGCACTCCAGCGGCAGCGCCTCACGCACGAGCTTGAGCACGTCGTCGTACATGGCCACGCGCTGGGGCAGGGGGAGGCTGGGGTCACCCTCGCCCCACCGGTCCATCGGCACGCCCGGTCCGGCCGGAGGCGGAGGAGGG